>JBLHWG010000248.1:0-7905 GCA_047629055.1 Halioglobus sp. | reverse complement strand
CTAAAGTTGAAGTGAAAGCGGAACCAGAAGCTAAGGCGGCTCCTAAAGTTGAAGTGAAAGCGGAACCAGAAGCTAAGGCTGCTCCTAAGGTTGAAGTGAAAGCGGAACCAGAAGCTAAGGCTGCTCCTAAGGTTGAAGTGAAAGCGGAACCAGAAGCTAAGGCCGCTCCTAAAGTGAAAGCGGAACCAGAAGCTAAGGCTGCTGCTGCTCCTAAAATTGAGTCAGAGCCTAAGGGTGCCTCACCTGCTGAATCCAAGCCAGTCGTGGAAGAAACTAAGGTTTCACAAAGACAGCCTAGCCAGCTAAAAAGCACAGTCCGTTCATTGGCAAACAAAGATGATCAACCACGGGGGACCTCTTCATTCGCTTCCAAGAAAGTGGCAGACGTTACTGCACCTGTGAAAGCCGCTGACTCTCGAGAAACCGTGGCAAGCACTGCCGAAAAAGTCGGAGATTAAAATCTTCACTGGAAACGCTTGAAACGACGAATCTATTTCGTTTCAAGCGTTGCCAATTGCTCTTTAGCGAATGCAAGAGATTTTCTACCGCGCCGACTCCTAGTCTCTCGATAAACCTGATGGGTTTGTGAATTGATCATTGAGTGACTCAACGAAGTCTGAAGCGTGTTCTAAGACTTCATCAATGGATTTACGAGAGCGGGAGTTCCAGCCTACCGGTTTGCGACTAAAAACAGACCGGTAAAAACGGGTATTGAATCTGAATGCCTTTGCGTAGGGCTGGTCATCGGTGCCGTTAATTTTTGAGGTCATGTATTGCGCGACTAATTTTCGAACAAGGAAATGAACCGCTCCAATAAGCACAGCAAGAACTGCGAAAGAGGCAATCATCAAGATTGGATCGGTAAAAGCTGCAGCGATGAAGGAAAGCAAGCTTCCGATCGTGCCTGTAACTATGGTTGTTGCTCCCCCCCCCGCTGCCACCAAACCAAAAATGATGGCGTCGAATCGCAATACTCGCTTGGACCATAGGTTCTTTAACCTTGCGATTGCAGGAATAGCTTCGTCTCGAATTGAATAGGCCTCTTTCTCCATACTGCCCACAATTCTGTAAGCTCGTTCCACCTCGACCTGCCGAATACGATCTTCAATTTCGGCAAAATCGCTGTCTCTTTTTGACTCAAACCGCTGACGTACGGAATCATTCTCAAAAGGCAAAGCTCTGTCTTTGTTGTAAATGGTAAAGAACCGCCCCGCTGTGAGTCCTTTTTGCGATAGCGCTCGCTGCCAAGCCGCTACAATTTCTTCGGTATTGTCTTCACGCGCTGCTGCATCAATTTGATTCAGAATAAAGAGAAATTTGTTGCTGTCATTACGGCCGATGGTATTTTCGACTAAGTGAGTCAGGGTATCTTGCATTGCACCTGGCTCAGGATGTCGAGCGTCGAAAAAGACCAGCACCAAATCTGATATGTCCATGATGTGATTAGTTAACTTCAGCGTGGACGTGCGCTGTTCATCTGCATCAAAGCCAGGAGAGTCAATCAATATTTTCCCTCTGACGACCTCAGAGTCGGTGACTTTGAGCTGCAGATAGGCATCTATACGGCGCCCTTCTCCAGCAGTCACTTTCTCTATTTCATTGCTTATACGATAAAATGGAAATCGCATATCGGCATCCAGCGCCAAGCCAGGCAAAACTCGTCCCGCATTTTCTTCGCCATAACAGACAACCGTGAACTTGTCATCGACCGCCTGATTTCCGGTTTTCTGCAAATCCCGGCCCAAGTAGCTGTTGATAAACGAAGACTTGCCTGCCGAAAACACTCCTAGCATTGATACCAGCGGCCACCATGAAATTTTCATGGCGTAGGAATCATCGGTGTTAATTAGCCCTGTTTTGTATCCTATGGCGTCGAGTTTGCGAAATCCTCCAATAGCATCAATGAGGACGGGGTTTTCCCGCTCGAGGTGATTTTTCAGGCTTTCGAATCGTTTGACAATAGATTTGTCGGGTCCGACCATCAGATTTCAGGGCTCAGGTAATTTAGGTTAGGCTAGGTGACTGTCCGTATATAAACTTATAACTGTGGACGCTATTTCGGAACGCTCTCTTAGTAGTTTATAGGCTGAGAATTCGCATTCAACCCGCACGTTTATATTACGGTGCCTTAATTAGCCTCTGGTACAAAAGTATATCTGTCCAGAACCCATAGTCTGTAGGTATTGTGTGGTTCTAGCTAATCCGTTCGCGTTCCTGTCTTGGAGAAAAAATTTATGTGGCTGATCACTTTACTCATCCTCGCTGCCATCGCTTTTATTATTGTGAAATACGTTACTGGTAAAGCGTCTCAGCAAGATTCAGGCACACCAGCTGCACAAATACAGGACGACCACACACCGACAGAAAAAAATGTGCCTCCCGCTTTGTCGGAAACCACTGAAAGCTCCCCAAACTCTAAAAAAGTTAGCAGCTCAGTTTCCGAGTTAGCCGTAGATACGGGTGATATGCAAAATGATGTACGAGAAATGATTAAAATACTGAATTTGGCACCTTCAGACGCATCCAGGCTTTCGATCAGTCGTGAAGTCTTTTCAGCACTACTCACCGGTGATACGGCACATGCCCCCTCGGCAGATCAACTCAACGTAGCTGCGGCTAAACTGAGACACATGTTGGCCTAATCATCGTGTCAGGACTCATTGATTCACGTAACGTTCACACTATTAAAAGAGACCTGGCTGGCGTTGGAATATTCATCGCCGTAATCTGGATCATCTTTGCGTTAGATAGCTTCCTACCTTTGGAAACCTATGGCCTGGTACCTCGGACGTTCCGAGGGTTAACCGGTATTGTTACCATGCCTTTCTTGCACAGTGATTTTAAGCATTTGCTCGGCAACACGGTTCCGCTTGCTGTAACCATGATGTTGCTGGCAGGCTCAAGAGCTAACAGCGGCGCCATTGTTGTCATCATCACGTTGCTAGGCGGAATTGGCCTGTGGCTATTCGGACGAACGGCATTGCATATTGGTGCCAGCGGGTTGGTTTTCGGGCTCATCGCCTTTCATGTGTGTGCAGGTATCTTCGAAAAACGTTTACAGTCTGTCGTATTGTCCGTGGTGGTTGGACTCCTGTATGCATCAACCATACTTCAAGGAATCGTGCCCTTCCAGAGAGGAGTCTCCTGGGAAGGTCACCTGATCGGCGCAATAGCAGGTGCACTTGTTGCGCTCATCGTATCCCGAATGTTAAAACAACCCGTTAAAGCTTAAGACGTCAGAGTAAGTTATGAATCGTGTGCGACCACCACTAAGCTTTACAGGTAATTTCACTCAACAAGAATCGATTCCTCAGGATGCAATTGATGCCGCCTTAGCTGTGTTGCAAAGCGGTCGCCTGCATCGATACAACGTCGCTACCTCTGATGAACTTTCTGAAACTGCAGAATTGGAAATCGAATATGCCCGTTACCAGCAGCAACGTTTCTGTCTTGCGTGCGCCTCAGGTGGCTACGCAATTCAGTTGGCACTCAGGGCTTGGGGCTTAGCAGCAGGAGACCCTGTACTCAGTAACGGATTTACACTTTCTCCGGTACCTGGCGCAATTCAAGCAGTCGGTGGCAAACCCGTACTCGTGGAAACCACCAAGGATCTAGTGATTGACCTTGAACATCTGGAGACCATGATTCAGCAATCTGGATCGCGTCTACTGTTGCTTTCTCATATGCGTGGTCATTTGGTCGACATGGAGGCACTTTGCTCCTTGCTGGAGGCGCATGGAGTGGCGCTGATCGAAGACTGCGCGCATACTATGGGCGCAACATTTAACGGAAGAAAAAGCGGCTCACACGGTGTTATGGCCTGTTTTAGCACACAGACCTACAAACACATCAATTCTGGTGAAGGTGGCTTACTCACCTCAGATAATGATGAAATGATGGCCAAGGCCATCGTTCTTTCCGGTTCTTATATGTTGTTTGAGCGCCATGTCGCGGCACCCTCTAAAGACGTATTTGACCAAATTAAGCTAACCACTCCCAACTGCAGCGGACGCATGGATAATTTGCGTGCCGCCATTCTGCGTCCTCAATTAAAGGCCTTAGACGATAACGGCCGCCGTTGGAATGAACGATACGATGCGTTTGCAAGCCAGCTTATGCAAAATGCCAACGCCATTGCACTTCCTCAGAGGCATCCTGATGCCTACGAAGTGCCAAGCTCTATCCAGTTTCAAATTCCAGTATTTAGCGATGAACATAATCTTACTTTTCTGGGAAATTGTGCCCAAAGAGGCGTCGACATAAAGTGGTTTGGCGCTGACGAACCCAAGGCCTACACTAGCCGCTACGATAGTTGGCAATACATAGAGGCAGCCTCGCTTCCAAATACCGATGAGCTTTTAAAGCGCCTTTATGACTGCCGCTTACCATTAACCTTTTCGGTTGAAGATTGCGCGGACATCGGCAGCATCGTCGCGCATGTTTCTAACGATTTACTCAAACCCTAAACTTTCTTTAATCCCTGCCAGAGTTTGACCGTCAAGGGATCTCCCACTAGAGACTCGGTGGAACTTAGCGACAATCCGGCCTTCTCCATTGCTTGGAGAATCTCAACGTCATTGAATCCCAGACGTTGATGGCGATGTTCGGTACGTAAATGCTCTTCTTGGTGTGCCGCAAAATCGACGATGATCAAACGGCCACCCGGTTTGAGTGTTCGCGCCGCTTCCGTTAGCACAGAAGAGGGTTCCAGACTATAGTGGAGTACCAAATGCAAAGTTGCCAGATCAACTGATGCATCGTCCAACGGCATGTTGTACATATCGCCCTTGCGAATATGAATGTGACGGTAATCTTTACTTTCAAGTTGAGCGCGCGCAATGGCGAGCATCTCACTACTCAGATCAAGACCAATTCCACGGTCGACTTGACCAGCGAAGAGTTCGAGTATTCTTCCGGTGCCGGTCCCGATATCTAGAAAAGTTTCGATTCGCTCGCTACCTACCATTTCTAACAACCGCTTTTCCACATCTGTCTCTGGAACATGAAGCGCGCGAACCTTACTCCAATGCGCTGCATTTTCCTGAAAATAGTTGTCGGCCAGTTGCGCTCGTTTCTGGCGAATCATATCCAGCCTGGTCAGATCACGGTTCAGTTCAGCGTCGTCCGCCGGCAAGAGGTCAACAAGCGTTCTGGCCAAATGTGCCGACTCATCAGTGTGTGCAATTCGATAGAAAACCAATGATCCTTCACGAATGCGGGTGAGCAATCCTGCTTCCACCATAAGCTTCAGATGACGAGATACCCTAGGCTGACTCTGAGAGAGAATCTGAGTGAGTTCTGAGACACTTAATTCGCCATGGGCACATAGCGCAAGTAGGCGCAGCCGCGTAGGCTCACCTGCTGCTCGAAGTCCCGTTAACAATGCTTCCATTAGACATAAAGATATATGGATACGAACATCGAGTATGCACTAAAGGGTCCGTTACCGCGCACATCAAACTAACCAGCTTCGACAATCGTCAATGTAACGTCTAAATTTAGATAAAAGATCTGACGTTACCCCTCATATCTCCCATAAATTACCCTCTGCCCAATTAAAGACATAGTTGCTTACACCGATACCACTGGCGAAGCATTAAACTTCTTGCTGCTTGTCAGTGTTACCCGACAGGTGATTCGATCCCACACAATACGTTTTCGCCGGCAGCAAACGGACGACGGCCTCGTCGGTGTTAACCAGCACAATTCATACGATTTCAAGGAGGTTAATTCCGATGTGGAAAACCCTAGTTTTGTTAGTAGTAGTTGGCATACTCGTTTGGCTCGGGTACATGGAAGATCAAAACACCCAAATCGACCTTGGAACAATGACCCAATTGGAAAGTTCCAGCGTCGAGCTTGCGTCAGAAGGACTTAGTGAGCAGGTTGACGATGCAACTGATGCTGCTGCTGAGAAATTAAGCGATGCCTCTGACGCATTATCTGAGGTAGCTGCGCCCGTTATCGATGAGATCGAGCAAATGACAGAGACCACTACCGATGCATTAGAAAACAGCGTTGAATCGATAGAAGATGACATAGGATCGGTCGTAGCAACCGCTGCTGAGCAAATCGCACCACCGATGTCATTAAGCGGACTGAGTCGAAAAATCGGGGGTGCTATCGGCACTACAACAAGTCTTTTGGCAAGCGTATCGGATGAAGCTAGCGCAAAAGCGGTATTACCAAAACTGACAAGCGTTAGCGAAGGCTTGAGCGACGTGGCTCTTGGCGTCCCGGAGATTCCTGATGCGGCAAAAGCAGCACTTGCAAAACTGATCAGTAGTGGCATTGACAGGATTAAGCCGCTGGCTGACAAAGCACTTAGCATTCCCGGTGTCGGAGACGTTTTACAACCCACCCTAGACCCTATGCTGGAAACCTTTAAAGGACTGACGCAATAGCTCAATTAAGGAGCAGACGCCCCTATGTTAGCTAGGAACGGTTGACACGATAGCGTTAACACCCCTTGCTACATAGGCGTCTGAATTGACCAAACCATCGGCCAATTCATTGGCAATTCCCAAATGATCAAGATCCAGCTCCGCTTAGCGTCAAAGCGCAAACCCAAACACTGAGTGACTGTTTGCGTCCCCAGATCTTGACCATTCGTTGTCTAGCTCGCAAAAACCTTAACCGACAGCGTGACGGCTCATAGCATTGTCGATGGCTGTGACTATTTCGTCAATATCAGCTTCCTTGCAAATCAATGCAGGGCTTAGGCAAATAGTGTTGTTCAAGCCTGTCAGGCTGCGATTGGTTCGACCAATCACAACGCCCTGCTCCATGCAGTCACTTGAAATAGCCATCAGCATTTTTTCGTCCACAGGTTCTTTGGTCTGGCGATCTTTGACCAGCTCGAAACCACAAAAGAGTCCCTTGCCTCGAACATCACCGATGACTTTGTACTTGTTCTGAAGTCCACGCAGCTTTTCCATCAGGTAGTCACCCATCTTTTCGGTGTTTTCCAACAGATTTTCGTCTTCAATGATACGCATGGTTTCAAGCGCGGCAGCAGGGCCAGCAGCACAACCACCAAAGGTACTAATGTCGCGGAAGTAGCCCATGGTATCGTCACTTTTCTTGAACTGATTGAAAACGTCTTCTGTGGTGACAGTACAAGCGATGGCTGCATAGCCACTTGCGACACCCTTGGCCATGGTCACAATGTCAGGTTTAATACCGTAGTGCTGATAGCCAAACCATTTACCGGTGCGGCCAAGCCCACAAACGACCTCATCAATATGCAGAAGTACACCGTACTTGGTGCAGATTTCCTGAACGGTTTCCCAATAGCCTTCTGGGGGAGTGATAACACCACCACCCGCTGTCACAGGCTCCAGCACGATTGATCCAACCGTATCAGGGTCTTCGCGGAGAATGACTTTCTCGATTTCCCGGGCGATTTTCACACCATAGTCGGAATCATCAGGAAACTGGCTACGGTACTCACAGCAATGAGGAACTTCTACAAAGCCTGGAGTAAAAGGACCGTACTGATCCTTGCGCTCATTCTGCCCACAGCTCGATAACGCTGTAATCGTTGTCCCGTGGTAGTCACGGTCGCGATAGAGAATTTTGTGCTTCTTTCCACCATTTTGCATTGCCGCAATTTGGCGCACCATTTTGTAGCCTTTTTCGTTGGCTTCAGAGCCAGAATTTGAATAATAGACACGGCTCAGGCCCGGCATCTTGGAGATCAATCGCTCTGCGTACTTGATTCCTGGAATATTTCCTGCGGATCCAGCGAAATAACACATCTCAACCAGCTGATCACGCACAGCATTCGCAATGCTCTCACGGCCATAACCGACGTTGACAGTCCAAACCGCACCAGACACGGCATCCAGATGTTCCTTGCCGTTCTGATCCCAAATTCTCATGCCTTCACCCTTCACGATGACG
>JBLHWG010000247.1:0-7930 GCA_047629055.1 Halioglobus sp. | reverse complement strand
CAGATCCTTAGATTATTACAAACAAATCTATTCGAAAAATAGTCCCTTGATGATTTGGTTCATGGACGTCCAGCGGAAAAAGTACCCATCAACGACAAACAGTTATCCTTTACCATGAAGTTAACGGGACACTAGTGACCTCACATATTTGTTGATTTGGCTGTGCATTATTCATACGTGATCGGTGAGGATGCTGGACGTTGCGCACAACTTCACTTACAACCAGCGCAATGGTGAAGATTTGCGTCTTATGTAGTAATAGTCATTCTGGTTCGTTTTGTTGCGGCATACGTTATCTCCAAAATAACGAGACGTACAGAGTTTAATATGAGCAATGCGCTGCTAAACAGGCATTCAATAGCGAAATATTTTATAGAGAGACAAGAGTCTGGAATCTCTGTCGCAGGTCTATAAAACGTGAAATATATGATTGTGGATGGTGGCCAAGTGATTGCAACCTTGCTTCGTCTCGAATTAATGATTCCGCAAGAGTGGCAGCCAGTTTGACACTCCTTTGTGATTAGCAAACCATTGTTTCCGCGAAAACGAAACAGCTTCAATTAGATAACTATTAAAATTAATTAGCGTCCTAACCTATTATTTATAAATTCAGTCTAGTTACCTTGATTGTGCAATGTTTGCAGCGGGCTAGTGTTACTTGAGCCTCACATAGCCTTTTTGCACAAAAATAAAGCAAAAAACATTTAGTAGCACTTATTCGGTCAATGAGTATTGAGTCATTCCACACCCGCTGAATTCTTTCAAAGCTTGGATGTGAGGAAGTGAGAATCTTCCACAATCGATACGAATTAAACCCTGTGTTGATAGTGAACGCATAGCGTGTCCCACTGCTTGTCGGGTAGATCCAATAGAGCGGGAGAGTGCTAGTGCGCTGGGCACGGGTAGTGAACTGACGGTAGCATTATTTATCACTGCATCTTTCCAGGTGTCCAGTAAAGTCAGCGCAAGCCTTTCCTGGACGGTATGGAAAGCTAGTCTCTGCGCAAGCTCGGAATAGCGTTCTCCCTTTTGGCCTAATGCCTGAATCAAACAGATAGAAATGTTGGGAAAACTGCGGACTAGATTGCCTAGTTGATCCTGATTCAAATGCAGTATTTCCACATCAGTTAAGGCTCGGGCTGACCATTGTTGCACGGAGTCTCCGAATATATGTGGTGCACCGACAAAGTCATGCTCACCCCAATTTGCTAGGCATAATTCTCTGTCTTTGTCTGTATAGAAGACACTCTCTACTATGCCGTCGATAATGACGTGTATGCCGTTGGCCCGTTCACCTTGACGGATGATAAGTGTTCGCGCGGGGTACGCACTAATTGCGCCAAATTCGATGGCTTTTTCTTTTTGAAAAGGCGTTAGAAGGTCGAAGAAAAGCATATCTTTTGCTCGTGTACCTTAGAGTGGTGCACTTGTATAGTGCGCAGTTCTGTTAATTTGAAAATGCATTCATTTTACTTTTGAAGGTCAACGTCCGGGTGGTCTCCAATACGCGTACTCGACTGTGTTTGACTATAAGCTAATCGCTATTTAGCAAAAGATCAATACGTGCTCAGATACTAGGAAAATCATGCAACAAGGCCCATCAACTGAATTGGTAAAAAGAGTTATTGATCGGATAACAGAGGAACGGTGGGTTACGTTGGCTTCTGAGCTGATCAAGGCCGGCCAACCATTGGCGGGGAACGCGCTTGATCCGGATATGCCGGGAGCACAAGAAGAGGCGATTGCGTACAAAGTGGCTGGCAAACTTGAAGCGATGGGACAGACCGTAACGCTCCACGAAAAAACTCGACATCGACCCAATGTGCTTGGGCGAAAAAATGGGTTTCATAATGAGATCTCGTTAATGATTAATGATCATCTCGATACCTATCCTGTAGTGGAGCCTGAAAAGTGGGATATGACAGACTTTGATCCTTACATAGCCAAAAGACACGGCGATTTGCTTTATGCACGTGGAACCTCGGACACGCGCGGCAATCTTGCCGCTGCGCTTTTAGCCGTACAAGCCTTACACGAAGAAAACGTAGAGCTAGGGGGGGAATTATTGTGTTGCTTTACCGTTGATGAGGAACGTGATGGCACAGACGGCTCTATTTACATGACGGAAGAATTGGGACTGAACCCGAACTATTCCATCACCGCTGAACCGACAGCATGGGGCGGGTCATCAGGTGTGTGGGGTATGAATATTTCAACCGCCAATTCAGGACACTGCATGGTAGAGATAGAGGTTGATGGATCAAAAGGACACATCTGGCGTCCAGACATTATAGAGAATCCCATTCTTCAGGCAGCTAGATTATTGCCCGAGATTGAAACGATGACTTTTGAACATGTGCCAGCTGAATTCATGGGGCATACGCCGCCGTGCTGTTCAGTAGTTCGCATCAGATCAGGATTAGAAGGGGAGATGCAATTCTCACCAGACCGATGCACGATTACCGTTGCCGTCGTTGGGATTGTTCCCGGGATGACTATCGAGAGTGTCGTTAACGATATTCAAACTACAGCGGACGCCGTTTTTCGTGACTCAAATGAAGTACGAGCCAATGCTCGACAAGTTCCTGGTTCGTTGTTCGTTCCCGGGACTGAACCAGTTCCAGATAACGAAGAGCCTTGTGTGTCTCTGCGGGCTGTCTATACGGAGATGATGGGTGAGGAGCCTAGAATAAATAGAAAAAACGCATTTAACGATACGATTCGTTTTCGACAGGCCGGTATCAATGCTGTGACGTTTGGCCCTGGAGAAGATGGTTGGGCAGCAGACAACGAATGGATATCGATTCCTAAATCGGTGATGGCGGCAAAAATTTACGCCATGACGATTATGCGAATTCTTGGCGTTAAAGAATAAGGCACCGGCACTGACTATGAAGACCATGGATTATGCTAGTCAGCGATATCACCAACCCATTGACTGGATTCGGTTCAAGCCCTCTCGTTCGACGTCGTTGTCGTGTTTGTCCATCGCCTTGATGTTGGGTATGTGGGTGTTTTTAACCAGCACAGGAATTGCCAATAAGCTCTTTTTGCCTGCGCCAGATGCTGTTTGGAAAGCATTTATAAAAGCAGCAACTAAAGGGTATCAAGGTTCTACTATCTGGGAACATGTGGGCGTAAGTTTGTATCGAATTCTGGCAAGTTTCTTTCTGGCATGTTTAGTAGGAATTCCGTTAGGTATCTTGATGGGATTCTCTCGAGATGCGAAAGCGTTCTTTAACCCGTTTATCGAGTTTTACAGACCTCTACCTCCTCTAGGGCTCTATACACTGCTTGTCATGTGGTTAGGTATCGGTGAGGAATCAAAACTTGCACTGCTGTTTCTTGCAGGCTTGCCTGGAATCATAATTTCGACAACACAAGCTGTGACAACTATTAATCCCATTTATGAGAGAGCCGCTCTGGCTTTAGGTGCATCCAAATGGGATCTGATTAGACATGTCTATCTACCTGGAGCCGGGCCCACGATCCTCGCTGGTATGCGTATTTCTCTAGGTTTTGTTTATACCGTCCTTGTTGCTGCGGAAATAGTAGCCGCCACTGCAGGTATCGGATGGATGATTTGGGATGCAGCCAAGTTCTTGCTCAGCGATGTTGTGATCATGGGGTTGATAGTGCTTGGACTCACAGGCGTTGCCTTGGACATGGTTATGCGCGCTATTGGAGCCACTCTAATGCCTTGGACAAACTCGGGCGATGGTCGCTAGGCCCAATGGAGTTAACACGACTGTTAGGAGTAATCCAAAAATAATGCATCTTAAAAACTGCGTATAAGTGTATTACAAGCAACAAGTATTTCTATTCCCAGAAATCATTAAAGGAGAAGTTCATGATAAGTAAATTAAGCATTATTGCAGCTGCGGTGTTTGCCGTATCATCGGCAACGGTTCAGGCGACACCTGAAAAAGTGACTGTGGGCTATTTGAATCTGGTCAACGCACAATTGGTGACCAAGAGTCTGGGTCTCATGGCTAAACATATGCCAGAGGTTGAGGAAATCGTGTATATCAAGGTGGGTGGTGGTGGTGACATGCTACGTGCAATCGCTGCCGATCAGATAGACTTTGGCGGACTTGGAAATCCACCTGCAACCATTGGTGTTGTCCGTGGTTTACCGATTCAAGGAACCATGGTTTTAAACATGTTGGATTTTGTTGAGGCCATGGTTGTCAGAACTGATGCAAACATCAAATCATTCAAGGATTTGGCAGGTAAGACCATTGCAGCGCCATTCGGGTCGACCACACACTACTTATTGCTGCAAGCTTTGACTGATGAGGGAATTGATCCTGGTGACATGAAAATATTGGATCTGCGACCTAGCGACATTGCCGTTGCGTGGGCACGTGGTGATATAGATGCAGCGTGGTACTGGGAACCGAACTTGGATAAAGCGGTTATGGACGGTGGAAATATATTCATGACTTCTGGGATCATGGAAAAGCGAGGCTATCCGACGTGGGATGTTGGAGTCGTGATGAATCGATTTGCAGAAGCGTACCCTGACTATGTTGAAAAATTCGTAGCTGCTGAATGTGAAGGTATCGATTATTGGATCTCAAACCCAGCCGAAACAGCGGCAATCATTGCAAAAGAGCTAGAACTTACGTTAGAAGATGCTACTCGTATGATGAAGGGAACAGAAATGATTCCTTGTGAAAAACAACTAACAGACAAGTATATCGGCACCAGTGCAAAACGTGGCGGGTTCGCAGATACGCTCGAAGCAACGGCTGCCTTTCTAGTTAGTCAAGATAGATTGCCTGAAGCACCAGCGCGTTCTATCTTCGAAACCTTTCTGCATCCTGAGTATCTTGAAGCAGTTGTCTCTAAAAACTGATTGTTGATTCTTTGAAGTTGAGCGGAAAATAAATTGTAATGTCTACCGGGTCAAAGAAAAACATGGACTATTCAATATCGTTTCTTAATAGTGAATACAGAGCAGGGAGGCTCAGCCCGAGTCAAGTGCTGGAACAGATTCTGGAACGTCTAACTGACGAAGATCAGAGTAATGTCTGGATCTCGACAGTCGATAAGGTTAAAGCGCGTGAGCGTGCTGCGTTACTTGATAGTCTAATAGATGGAATTGATTCCCTACCGTTGTATGGACTACCGTTTTCTGTCAAGGACAATATTGATGTTGAAGGTGAGCCTACGACGGCCGCATGTCCTGAGTTTGAGTACATGGCATCGTCGTCTGCTGTCGTCGTGCAGTTGGCAATCGATGCGGGTGCTTTATATATTGGTAAGACCAATTTGGATCAGTTCGCCACTGGCCTTGTGGGAGTGCGCTCTCCTTACGGAATTCCACGTAATCCACACAATGAAAAATATATCCCAGGTGGCTCAAGCGCTGGAGCAGGCGTTAGTGTGTCTACAGGTATGGTTAGCTTTGCGTTTGGCACTGATACAGGCGGATCAGGTCGGATTCCTGCAAGCTACAACGGCATCGTAGGGATGAAGCCTGCACCGGGACAGCTCAGTCGTCGTGGATTGGTATATGCGTGCCGTAGTATTGATACACCCACAATCTTCGCCAACACGGCATCTGATTCGATGGAAGTCTTCAACAGTGTGGCAAAACCCGATGAACTCGATCCTTTTTGTATCGCTCATGGTGAGAAAGTGGCTGCTGATATGGCGTCAGCGGCGCTTCGTTTGGGTGTACCCGAAACTAAACAGCTTAAATTCTTTGACAATGCTGAAACGGAAGTGCTATTTGATGGAGCTGTAGCACACTTGACAGATATTCTAGGAAAGCCTGCAACTGTTGACTTTGATGTGCTCACTCAGCTCAACGATTTGATGTTCTTTGGATCACTTCTAGCAGAGAGGGACGTATCAGTAGGACAGTTTGTTGACAAGAACCCGGATGCCTGCGATAGAGTCGTGAATCAACTAATAACAGGGAGTCGACAATTTACTGCAGCTGATGCCTATGCAGGTATATATAAAATCGCTGATACAAAAGTACAAATGGAATCTATATGGAAAGACATCGATGTGTTGATGGTTCCGACAGTGGGCAGCGTATATACAATTGATGACATAGAAGCTGATCCGCTACAGCCCAATTTTAACAATGGTTATTATACAAACTTTGCGAATCCTCTGGGGCTAGTCGCGATTGCAACACCGTATGCAAAAATTGTTGATGGTGTCCCTTGGGGTGTCACATTTTTGTTTAAACCGGGTATTGAATCAGAGGTTGCTTCATTGGCGGATACATTTAGCGCGGTTTGGTACGCTCAGTCTATTTAGACTGATGTTGAAAAAGACTGGCAGCTGAAATATTTCACCAATGTGGTGAGAAAATCAACTGCCTAGAACTAACAGTGTTAGCCCGTAAACGCTCTCTCAACTACATAATGTCCCGGTGAGCTGTTAGATCCTTCTGTCAGATTAGATTTTTCGCAAAGATCCATAAGATCTCTATTCATACCCAGTGAACCACAAATCATCACCCTGTCATTTTCTCGTGACCATGCGGGCAGATTCAGGTCGTTAAATAGCGAGCCAGATTCTATCCTTTGGGTAATTCGGCCTGTAGTGGTCGATAGTTCAGCGGTGGTAGTTGGATAGTAGATTAACTTGTCTTGAACAATGTCGCCGACCAGTGGGTCTGTTCTGGCGATAACTACTGCTGCTTTACCGTATTCCAATTGCGCGTTGAATCTACAAGTATGGGTTAATATAATGTTGTCGAATTGTTCGTAAACGCCTGGATCTCTGATTAGTGATATGAAAGGTGCTACCCCCGTTCCGGTGGCTACCATCCACAAGGTTGAGCCCGGTAGGAGCGCATCCAGAACCAGGGTGCCAACAGGTTTGCTTTTTACAATCACTCTGTCGCCCGGCGCTATCATTTGAAGTTTTGATGTTAAAGGTCCTTCAGGAACTTTAATGGAATAAAATTCAAGCTCGTCATCCCAGGCCGGACTTGCAATTGAATAGGCGCGAAGAATTAGTTTCTTGTTTTCCCCAGGTAATCCAATCATCACGAATTCACCAGATCGAAATCTGAGACTGTCTGGGCGACTTAAACGAAATGAGAATAACGTATCAGTCCAATGAGTGACAGAGGTGACAATCTGGCTCTCTGGGTTTAACTTAAGAAGCTCATTGGATGACTGTAATTCCTGTGTTAATTGATCAGTCACACTTCAGCCCCAGTTTGTGACGCGCGGTTGGAATAAAAGCGTTTTGGAGTTTATCTTCCAATCCATCTTGTTCTTCAGCAGCAGGAAGTGGATCACGAATCGTTGTAATCACAGGCCATAAATCCGCATAGCGTGCATTGAATTCAATCCATGGACCTGCGTCTTCGTGGGTGTCAGCCAGTATTGCACTTGCTGGGCACTCTGGTTCACATACTCCACAATCTATACATTCGTCTGGGTTGATTACCAACATGTTTTCCCCTTCGTAGAAGCAATCTACTGGACAGGCGGATACACAGTCAGTGTATTTGCAGGCTATACAGTTCTCTGTAACAACAAAGGTCATAAGGAAAATTCTCTTCACTGAAATTGATTGTCTATTTAAAGCTTTTTTACCTCTTCTGTATGTCAACAACTTGCGATTCAGATGTAATTACGAAAAATAAATATAACGTCATATTGCGTCATAAGAGTTATCTATTTCCCAATAGGCTGGTGATATAAATATAACTGCACCAAGGTTGCGCGTGGGTTAGCCGAAAAATACGCACTAATAAGCTCATATGTCTTTTACAAATGACTGGAAACGTGAACTTAGTAGAAGATAATAATTCTTTTCAGAAATATATATGGTTCATATTGGTGCGGGTTTGCAGAAGATTGTGCACTAATGAATATTTAAAACGATTGGTCTATGCACTATTCAGCGTGGTTTTTTTGATAGTCGCAATGTAAAGTTATTTACAGAT
>JBLHWG010000246.1:0-7980 GCA_047629055.1 Halioglobus sp. | reverse complement strand
GGAGTCTTACCTCGCGCCCTAATGAATTTGGCAAAAGGTTGATTATATTCGAACTGGTAGGCAAATATTTTCAGTGCCAACGTGTCAAATGCAGTGTCCCCTGGCTCATCCGCAGCGATGAAATTTAACAGGTCGGCAATAACTACTTCGCATTCCATACAGTCAGCTCTGAATGCCAACGGATACGAATGTGAGTGCCTGCACTAGCCAATCCCATTCCCTCCGCCGGCATTATCCGGTTCAGGTTCAAAGGGTCAACGCTCTGGCATTTCAGTTCAATAAATTGAACTGAGCGACTAGCGAAATCTCAGCCTCTCTAACGAGGCTCCCCCACGGTTACGGTTAATACTATGACAATTTCTGCCAGACAGCAACGAGACTTCCGTATGAAATAGTGACTTTCAGTTTCCTAAGGTTATGTGCGAGGCTTTTGCGAAGCTTAGTTAAATTAACGTTAAGGCACTCAATGGTCATTTAAGTCCACCTAGGTTCTAAAGATCGATGAACCGGAATTCCTATTCAATTTTTTTTAGTAGGCGCCTAAAAGCCTTTCTAGCTGCTCCAGCCTGCCGGACCTTTTTTAACGCTGCAATATTATCTGTGTTTTCGCCAACCACAATAAGGCCAACCATACCCATTTCGTAGTGTGGAAAACACACATATCCATAGACACCGAGAACCGTTAATGTTACTGAAAATTCCTCATCCAGAGGACTATTCCATGGCTCGGCACCGTCGGGAAGCATGCCACGCTTTGACGCGGAGTTATGTCCGCTGTCCACTGGAAGAAACGTCACTGTATCTCCTTGCTTTACATTAAGTATTGCAGGCTCAAACAAGTTTGTTTGTTGCGAATCCCCAGACGCTGCGTTGAGCATTTTTACAAAATATGTTTCAGCATAAGTAGCTGACGCAAAAACCGTTACAAATAAAACTGTCAGAGCGTTAAATAGAATACGCATGTACAGTCATCTCCTCTCTTGGTCCAGTTAACGTTTCTATATCTACTCCATAAGTATTGGCGACCTTCGCTCGCGGCAGTATGTCTACAGGTGTGCCTTGTGATACCACTTGCCCCTGATCGAGCAAGATCAGCTTATCAGCGAATCTTGCTGCCAGATTCAAATCATGCAAGGCCACAATGCCGATAACACCCCGTTTTTGCACTTGCGAGCGAATGCGTGAAAGAACCAATAGCTGATGGTTCAAATCCAAGGCACTAGTGGGCTCATCAAACAAATAGACGTCCGACTGGCGAACCAACGACTGTGCTACCGAGACCATTTGAGCCTGACCACCAGAAAGCTCACTTATATAGGCCTCCGACAAAGAACCAATGCCAGCATCATGTAATGCATGACTAACAAACAAAATATCGTCAGAAGAAACGCGCCAGCCTTTGACCTGCTTATGAGCCATCATTACGACATCAAAGACAGTAAGCGATGCGTTTGCAGTAAACGTCTGAGGCATAAAACAAACACGCTTTAACCTCGTCTTTAGTGGCAGCGTAGAAAGTTCAGTGTCGCCTAGCCAGATCTGCCCACTTCGTGGTCTAAGCAACCCAGAGATAACCTTGAACAAGGTTGACTTACCCGAAGCGTTCGGTCCGATTAGCGCTGTCAGTTGACCTGGCTCAAGTGATTCAATTCCAACGCCTCTTAGAACCTCGCGACGTCCATAGGAAAAATTAACACTGCTAGCTCTCAAGGTAATCATAGCCAGTGCCTTTTACGCTGGCTCAGAATGAGACTAATAAAGAACGGTATGCCAATCAGAGATGTGATCATGCCAATAGGGTAAATAACCCCTGGAGTAATCGCTTTGGAGGCTATAGATGTGCCAGACATAATTAGTGCTCCAGCAAGTGCAGACAACGGTAAAAATCCACGCTGATCCTCACCTACAATAATGCGTGCGATATGAGGGCCGACCAATCCGACAAAAGCAACTGCACCAACAAACGAAACAGCGACAGCAGCGAGCATAGAAACACCCATTAATACAGTCACCCGCACAAACGAAACGTTAACACCCAGACTGGCCGCTTTCTCTTCCCCCATTCGCAGCGCCGTCAGTGACCAACTCTTACTGATGAAGTAAGACATAATGATAATAAGTAATCCAAAACAAACGAACACCTTTGTCCAAGACGCCCGTGCCAGCGACCCAAGTTGCCAAAATATGATTTGTGACAACTCTAACTCAGAAGCTCCATATTGCAGCAATGCCAACAGGGAGTTAAAAGTGAATAGCATTGCTATGCCAACCAGAATCATAGATTCGGGTGTGACCCCACGAATACGTGTAAACCCAAACAACACTAACGACGTCAACATAGCCATAACAAAAGCATTGGCAGTAACGAAAAATGCTCCCATACCTGGCACAAGCGACCATTGAAGAACGATTGCTAACGCGGCACCAAAGCTTGCTGCTGAAGAAAGTCCCAAGGTGAATGGATCTGCAAGAGGGTTGTTCAAAATAGTTTGCATTTCGGCACCAGCCACTCCGAGCATTGCACCAACGGCCACAGCCATGAGTGCAATGGGCAAACGCAAGTCCCAGACGATAACGTGTTCCTGAACGGTAGCAACACTTGGGTTCAGAACTACCTCAAGTGTGCGCCAGAAACCTAGATCAGCTGGACCCGTGATAATGTCAACGACAATACAACTCACTAATAACAACACTGCGCTACAGACGAGTACTAAGCGCTTAACGGTACGACCACGATACCCGCTAACTATCTCCAATACGCCAGATGGCGTATTGGATTTTTCTACACTTGCTGACATATTAATTCAGGCTGACCCAGAACTGGCCACTGTTTTCGTACGGCATAAATCTTTCGTGCAACTGATCAAAAGTTCCCTGAGGATCTAGCTCTTCGAATTCCTCTGGGTGCAGCCATTTAGCGATTTGTTGAATCGCGATAAAGTGGTAAGGGCTGTTATAGAACTGATGGTATATGGAGTGCAAGCGACCGTCTTTTATTGCACGCAAATCTTTGAAACCATTGCGTTGGGCCAAGGCAGTTAACCGCTTGGCATTGTCTTCCGGGTTGCCTTCATAGCCCAGCAATGTAGCAGTAACCTCAGGTCTTGCTTCGGCCCAATTCGCACCAGTGCCCAGAATAACATCAGGGTCTGCGGCGATAATTCCTTCAAGGCTGACCTCAGTGCTAAAGCCTGACACAACGGTGGATCCGTAATTAATGCCACCGGCAAGTTCTATGAAACGACCGTAGTTGAAACTACCAAAAGTACGGCAACAAAACTCAGCATTCCATCCCGCCGCATTTTCCATGAATACCAAAGGCTTTTCATCGTTAGGTAACGATTGCACTACGTTAGTCACTTTGCGCATTTGGGCTATGTAGAAATCAATAAATTCAGCCGCCATTTTTTCTTGCCCGAGCAACCTTCCCAAGATCAACATACTTGGCACAGAGTTGGAGGTTGGGTCCTGACGAAAGTCAATAAATACAACAGGTACATTAGCCTTGTCCAGTTTTTCGATCAAACCAGTTTCTTCTGCTTTGAATAAATTACCCAGATCAAGAAGCAGCAAATCAGCTTTGTTCTCTAACACGGCTTCAATACTAAAATCGCCTGAATACGGACTACCAAAATTCACTTGTCGAGCAGTGTCCTCAGGAAAAACCGATTCGAATTTACGAAAAGCGTCTGGGTCATAAAGAATTAAATCATCTTTCCAACCAACGATTTTTTCAAACGGATTCCCATCAATCAACGGGGCAATTGCGTACATCATTCTGCCTTCACCGAGAATAATTCTCTCCGGTGGCTTCTCAAAACTTACTTCTCTACCAGCAATGTCGGTAATCGTGATTGGCTCGGCGGAAGCGACCCCAGTACCGGCCAATACGGCATAGCAAATGACGCCTGCGAACAATCCACGGATTGTGTTTCGCGATCTCATACGTTCTCCTTATTCGAACAATGGTTTTTTGATCAGCCGTGTTGTTGAACAACCGACTCCTGCAACTCCTGTAACGAAGTTGGGCTCAATATAAGCCGATCAATTCCAAATGTAAATGATAATCATTCTCTTTTAAAGTTCTAGTTATTCACGAATAAGAATTCGTTTTACCGTTATTGACACTTAGACTACAGAATTTTGCAAACAACACTTTCCAAACTTGGAATTTGGATCCAAGCCCGTAAACATCGTTTCTAACAGATTAATACTCAATGATTTGCGCAGAACGATACCGCCAGCTATCTAGCCTAAATAGGTCTTTTAGCTGTGCAAGTATTTTGTCAGACCTCACCAAGATAACGTGCATCGCCAAGGCGTGCGTAGCAATCATCATATACAGATTGCTCATCGGCAGTCCTTGCGATTCTTTGATCGGTAACAACGATACAAAGGAAAAGTGGACCTCATTGGGTCTCTAAACTAAGGAATAGTTAAGGAGACACGAGATTTTTCATGTCGTCTCGGAGCTACCAATCAGTGTCAACTGTCACTATTCGAGTATTTCTTGTTCGACGAAATAGCGATACCACACTTTTAGTTCTAGCCTAATAAGCACCATGACGAGCCAAGCCTCTTTGACTGGAGTAAAACCACTGAGATGGCTCTTGGAGTATTTGCAGGAACTAAAACAACTTCGATATATGCGATTTATATGTGACACAGCATCGGCACTATTGGAATAATTGAGGGTTTCCCAGACAGATGAAATTTTTTTACGCTTGGACGCATTAATCAAACATATGACCTAAATTTCTCGCATATATAAAAGCATCAAATATATGTCAGTTCGGAGCAGAACTTTCTCAAAATGTCTAGGTTTCAAATGACATGAGCTATCGATGACGATTTAGCAGTCAGCCCCTAATAAAGATCACTGAATCATCAGCGATTCCCGACCAGTAATAGAGTAACGGGATAGTCGCTGGGTATTGATTCTTGTGCACAGTATATCGTGCTTCCCGATTTGAAAACCTGTCTGGTTCAATGTTCTGGTTGTTGTGGAATTTATCAAGGGTTTTTGTTTAGTGCAGTTTGATGATGTCATCCGGTATCCGGTGCAGTTGATATCACCAATTTCGGGCCCAACTTGGCGATCAAACGAATCAGCGTTTCCCAGTCCGGCAAGTCTACGCTCAACAGATAACTTTGCATGTGTGCCCAGAGCGTAGCCTTGATGCGAGTTTTCTTTCGGGCCGCCTTGTAGAGCAGGCAGGCATATTCTTGAACCTGATCACCCAAAAAGCCAACAGCATCAATCCTGCAAGAGTGCTGGAAAGATACTTTTTACCATGCCCGTAATTGTGCTCAAGGTTGTAGCCCTGGTTCTTCAACGTATTAAATGTCTGATTTTCGATGCCCCAACGTGAGCGGCCAATGGCCGCAATCTCCAGGGCGTTCTCTGGGGTGATCGTTAAGTTTGTAATCCAGCTCCATTCGGTTTTCTTGCCCTTGGCATCCACTTCCCAGAACTCCATCAGGTTGACCATCAGATCCTTGTGCGAATCGTTGAGCGACAGGCTGTTTGAGAAACGACACCCCTGAGTAATACCTGTTTGTGAATCAATCTGCTCGAATTCGATCACTTGATCTCGCTGTTCAGAGTGTCGGCGATGGTCAAACGACTCAAACAGCTTGACGTTGCCCTTGACCTTAGCCCCAATCACGTAGTCCATGCCGTGTTCGTTAAGTAATTGAATATGCGGGCGATTAGCGGCTAGCGCGTCCTCCACGATAAGCAGCTGCCGCTTGGGATATTGACTGGCCAGCGAGGGGATCAAACGTTTGGCAGCATTGCGCTCGCTGCAATCTTTACTCTGTCCATCCGATTTGATGATCGGCTCAAAATCGATCGGTAGAACGCTCTTAAGGTTGGGCGATACGATCACTGCGGCCAACAATTGATGGTAATACTCTGTGGTGCCGTTTTTGTGTTTCTTCACCCCACACTGATCACATCGGATGGCCGTGGAACTGAACAATCCGGTGCCATCAATAGACACCACGACCTTATCACCCATCACCTTGAATTCATCAAGCATCTTGCCTCGTTGAACCGCCGAATGAACGCCTCTAAAAGCGGTGCGAAGTGAAGAAGGAGATACCGTGTCCAAGATGGTTCGCATCTGTGAATCACACGGCACATCTCCCAGCCTGTATAACCGCTTCAGATTGCCGATCATTGTCTCGTCTTCGCTATCCCTTGAGGCTTTGTCAAACTGCAAAGCGACGGGCACTTGAATTGAAACATCGCAAAGGCTGCCATCAGAGTATCGGGCAGCGTGTACTCGATGCTCGCCTGCCGACGAGTATCGGGGATGTTCTGGAACTGCCCTCTGATCATCTCACACAGACCGCCAGCGGATAAGTTTTTTCGAAGCGTACCCATACTTGAGGCCATAAAATAGGCAGAACTTTCATAATGACCTCATAAGAATAGCTTGCGAAAGCCCGCTCTGCTGTGGTTACGAAAATCCACGAGCCCAATGGCTTTCAGATACTGGTTGGGAACCGCTGCTGAATCATTAAGCTTTGCGAGAAATAATTTTACCGAAGAGCACTACGTGATCATTGAAAAAGGCAGCTATCAGATTATTGATAGCACGCATACCTGATGCCCCTACCATCAATTAATCTCAAAGTGAGTAATTATCAAACACAGATGCCAGCCCACTACTCTAATGAGTAGTGGGCTGCAACATTAGACGCATCCGGCGTAGCAACGTAAACGTTGTACTTTTTGAGCCCACCTTTGTAGTAACTTCGTATCAGATAACGACCTTGCAACGCTCGTAGCAGAGAAGTAACTGGGTCCATCCATAAGCGTTTGCAGCGCTCCTTGAAAAACGTCACCATAAAGCATGATGACGACTTATATAGCCGTTATTGCACTAAACAACCTTACTAACGTCTAACTGAAAGGTGGCAAAAAACTGCGTTAGAAGAAACCTAGTGGGTTTATGTCGTAACTGACCAACATGTTCTTGGTCTGTTGATAGTGCGTTAGCATCATCTTGTGGTTCTCTCGGCCTACTCCCGACTGCTTGTAACCACCGAATGCCGCATGCGCCGGGTATAAATGGAAGCAATTGGTCCATACACGCCCCGCCTGTATAGCCCGGCCCATCCGGTAAGCTCGATTCATATCCCGCGTCCACACCCCAGCACCCAGTCCAAACACCGTGTCATTGGCTATTTCCAGCGCGTGCGCCTCATCCTTGAAGGTAGTAACAACTAGCACTGGACCAAATATTTCTTCCTGGAAAACCCGCATGTCATTAGTGCCTTTCAGCAACGTCGGATGAACGTAGTACCCTCCAGTAATATCATCAACCTCCATTCCATGTGTACCGCCAGTGAGCACTTCAGCACCTTCACTCTTACCAATTTCTATATAGCCAATAATTTTTTCATATTGTTCTGCTGATACTTGCGCTCCTAACTGTGTATCAGTATCAAACGGATTTCCCTGCTTGATCGTACCAATGCGAGCCACAAGCTTTTCCAAAAATTCATCGGCTATCGATTCTTGCACCAGTAATCGCGAAGGGCATGTGCACACCTCTCCTTGATTGAAGAAAGCTAGGGTCGCGCCTTCGAGGCACTTATCGATAAAGGCGTCTTCTTGCTGCATGATATCTTCAAAGAAGATGTTGGGTGATTTGCCACCCAGCTCTACAGTTGAGGGAATTAGTGACTCGGCAGCACACTTCATTATGTGGGTTCCTGTTGCTGTAGACCCTGTGAATGCAAGCTTGCCAATGTCCTTCGATGTCGCTAACGCCTGACCCGCCTCACGGCCATAACCATGGACTACATTAAGCACACCCGCTGGGAGTAGATCAGCAATCAATTCCAGCATTAACGTTACCGAAAGCGGTGTTTGCTCCGCAGGTTTCAACACAATACAGTTACCTGTTGCCAGTGCTGGAGGTATCTTCCATGCGCTCATTAGTAACGGAAAGTTCCAAGGAATAA
>JBLHWG010000245.1:0-8011 GCA_047629055.1 Halioglobus sp. | reverse complement strand
ATCTTGAATCCAAGTTGCCTATAATTAGGGGGCCACCTAATTTAGTGACTGAATAAAGTAATAGCCCTGCGATTTATAGTGATCAATAAGGTGCCCAGCTACGAATCATTTATCGTTTGTACAAGCCCTCGGAGTGGGAGTACTCTGTTGTGCAAGCTACTAGCTGCTACGGGTAAATCTGGAAAGCCAGATTCCCATTTTCATAGTCCATCCGTTTCTGATTGGACTCGCAATTACAGTATTGCAGCCGAAGATTTTCACACTGAATGCGAGTTGTTATCGGCAATTTTCATGGCCGCTCGAGATAGAGGAACTGGAAGTACCTCTATGTTTGGCCTTCGCATGCAAGGACATAGTTTCGACTACTTTATGCAGAAACTGCGTGTACTTCATGAAAGTTATGCTTGCGATTCAGAGCGTATTCACGCGGCCTTTGGTAAGACCTTGTTTATTTACCTTAGTCGCAAGGATAAACTTGATCAGGCAATTTCTTATGTAAAGGCAGCTCAATCGGGTCTATGGCACATAGCAGCAGATGGAACCGAGTTGGAGAGACTCTCTGTCCATCAAGAGCCTGTCTACGACGAAAAGGCTATTGCTCATCAATGTGCCAAACTGAGCGATATGGATAAGCGCTGGGAATCTTGGTTTATAGGTGAAGGACTGGATCCTTTGCGAGTCCAATACAATGATTTGTCTGACAACCCTATAGGTGTTGTTTGTGAAGTGCTCCATCGCTTGGGAATTGATCCGGAAATTGCCCGTGGGCTTGAGCTGCCAATTGCCAGACTGGCTGATGCAACTAACAAGAGTTGGGCGAAAAAATACCGTGAAGGCAGGCATGAATAATTCTACAGATAACGCCATAGACATCGATCGAGTGCGTGCTGATACGCCGGGTCTCGACAAGCGTATACACCTACTTGCGTGTGGTGCCGCGCCTTCCCCAGTACCTGTCCTGAAGGCCATAACGGAGAGGCTACGATCGGAGGTTATGAAGCTGCCACTACAGAGAGTGTATTTTTAGAGGGTGTTTACGATCAAGTTGCCTCACTAATAGGGGCTCGTTCTGACGAGATAGCGTTGGTGGAAAACGCAACTGTTGGCTGGTGTCATGCGTTTTATGCACTAGAGCTTAAAGAAGGTGATCGTGTATTGACCTGCCATGCTGAGTATGCCGCTAATTACGTCGCTTTTTTGCAACGCGCAAAGCGAGATGGCATTGTTATCGATATCGTACCGGATGATGAAACGGGTGCGCTTGATGTTAACGCGCTCGAAACCATGATTGGTCCGCGTACGGGGTTAATTGCCATTACGTGGATTCCTACTAATGGTGGGCTCGTTAACCCAGCTGCAGAAGTAGGGCGGGTTGCCCGGGCTCACAATATTCCCTACTTGCTCGATACGTGTCAGGCTGTTGGTCAGATGCCTATTGATGTCACGGCCATCGGCTGTGACTTTTTATCAGCGACGGGTAGGAAGTTTCTTCGCGGGCCACGCGGCACTGGATTTTTGTATGTGCGCAAAGCGCTGATTGAAACGTTGGAACCCATCACGATTGATCATTTTGCAGCACCTTGGGTTGCGGCTGATCGTTATGAGTTGCGTAGTGACGCGCGTCGCTTTGAGACTTGGGAGAACAGCTACGCCTTGCGGGCGGGGCTTGGAGCCGCAGTGGAGTATGCCAGAGCAATAGGGATGGAACAGATTCAGCAACGAGCACGTGTTCTGGCAGACAGCCTGAGAGATCGCCTCTTAACACTTCCTGGTGCTCGTATCATGGATCAGGGTAATGAGCGGTGTGCGATTGTTAGCTTTACGGTTACGGGCTTGCAAGCTACTGAAGCTATGGCGAGGTTGCGTGACCAAGGTATTAACATTGGGGCATCGTCACCATCGAGTACTTTGATTGACTCTGAGTCACGAGCTTTGCCAGTGCTGTTGCGAGCTGCACCGCATTACTACAATACTGAGTATGAGCTAGATAAGGTGGTAGACGCTCTTGACAGGCTACGATTAGATATTCGTGGTGATTCTAGCTAATGGATTTTAGCTGCTTTAAATGTGAAACTATGGTTGTATAGAAATCGCTAGAAAGCAAAGAAATTGGTCGATGTGCTGGCCGAATAATTGCCAGCTCAAACATGATAGGGAATGCTAAGGGTTTAAACACAATCTTTTTTTTGCCGTTTCCACGGCTTAAACGATAGCTCTCTGCTGTGATCGGGTCAACAATCACACAAGCTAAGCTTTTTTCCACATAGGTCAATAAGGGAATGAAGGTCTGCGTGGCAAAAAATAGGATTCAGTTTCAAATTCGCTTGATAAAAAGCATCCTTCAATTGCAGAAAACTTGCGTGATCGTCGAACAAAGTGCCCATTGGTTTTTGATCTAAGTGTTTTAGCGTGATGACATCTTTTTCTGCCAGCTCATCCTCATAGTGAATTGCACACACGCACGGGTATTGAATTAATTCGGTTGTCACGAATCCTGCTTCTTTTTTTAGATCGGGATGGTTGTCACACAGTCCCACATCGTATTGCTGCGTTGCAATTAGGTTGATGACCGCGTCCGTGCTTCTTGCTGCCAATGTGGTTTATATTTCGTGGTTATTTAATGTGTAGTTTGCAATAAGCTCGGGTAGATCGAGGGCCCCGGCATGGATGCAATTCGCAGCTCGCCAACTTCAAGCGACGTTATTCGATGAATAGTTTGCCCAATGGTGTTTACTCGGCGTAAAACTTCAGAGCTTTCTTTGAGCAAATATAGCGCTTCTGGAACCGGATGTAATTGGCACCGGCGGAGCCGGTGGTACTTATTTCCCCATTGGTGGAAGTATCACTAATGCAATATCAGCACCCCCGGGTGCGCGCCCTTGCGACGAAGATGGTCAATGAGACGTGCCAGGATTTATCGTAATTGCTCAGTCAACCACGGCATCGGTGTTTAACAATGCGGCAGTACAAAATGGTTAGCTAGAAGCTGGGCTAGCCGCTGCTGATGTGACGCGTTCCATGCACCTGGGTGAAGGCAAATTTGAAGGTAAGGCGCACCCCAAACTGCGTATTATCGCCAATCTGTACCCTGAAGACCTGCACCTGGTTATGCCTAAGGGCAGTTCAATGAGTCGCCTTGCTGAACTTGAAGGTAAGCGGGTCGGAATTGCACAAGCAGACTCTGGCACTCAGGTGGCTGTGTTGCAAATGCTTGAGGCGTGGGGAATTGCGCGTGACAATATCGAAGAAGCAGAGTTGAACAACAGTCAAAGTGCTGAGCGATTGGCAGATGATCAGATAAACGCCTACTTTTATGCGGCAGGTTGGCCGGTTGCTGCCATGGTGCAATTATCTTCAACAAAAGGTATGAGTCTGCATACTTTTTCTGGAGATGATCTGAAAAAAATTAACGAAATTATTCCAGCTTACATTCCATCAAAAATTCCTGCTGGCGTCTACGAAGGTATTGATACTGACACGCTAACTCCAGCGGTCAGTGCAATGCTAGTGGTGTCATCTGATCTTGAAGAAGAGCTGATCTACGGTATCACCAAAGCTTTGTGGAATAGCAACACTCGCAAGCTGCTAGAGAATGGTCATGCCAAAGGTAAACAGATTACGTCAGAGGCAGCGCTTGATGGTGTTATTGCATTGGGTGTGCCGCTACATAGCGGTGCCGAGAAGTTCTACAAAGAAGCTGGATTGCTGAAGTAGGCAAGAATGTAATTGATCAGTTAGTTTGTAGGTAGTACTAAGAGTAAATAGGCGGCCACAGTATCAAGGGCCGCCTTTTTTATGAGTGAATAATTGAGAAAATACATGAGTAATACTGAGCTAGTCTATTCGAACGTGTCGGCTGAAGATCTCAAGGCGATTGAACGTGAGTACGACGAGGGCTCTGCTACGCGTGAGGTAGGTCCTACTGCGGGGTTAGTTTTACGTTGTGTCGCATTGTCGTTTGCGATCTACCATTTCTTTACTGCAGGTTTCGGATTGCCTGCAGACCATTGGCATATGGGCTGGCATCTATCCGGGCTTTTTGTACTGACCTATGCTTTTTTCCCCATTATTAATTCGAAGAGTCTGTTTGCATTAATGGTGAGTGCCTGGAGAGTAGGCAATATTCCTGTCTATGACTTGGTGTTCATGGCATTGGGGGTGCTGGTATCGCTCTATGTGGGTCTAGCGTGGAGAGGCATACCGCTGCTGGGCATTGAAGAGCAAACGCTCCGGATGGGTAATCCCAACAATTTTGATATTGTCTTCGGCGTCATTATTATTCTGTTGGTGCTGGATATTGCTAGGTGCACACTCGGATGGGTGTTACCACTCATCATTTGTTTGTTTATTACCTATGCGCTTTTTGGTCCGAGCTTTAGTGGCATTCTGCAACATCCCGGCGTTCGATTTAATACCTTCGTTTCAAGTATGTATTTCCCACAAGAAGGCATTTTTGGTGTGACCTTGTGGGTCGTATCCACAGTTGTTTTTCATTTTGTGTCCCCCAGCGTTATTGCTCAAAAGACCCGGCTGGGGAAATTGTTCATAGACAACGCGACTATTCTTGCCGGGCGTTATACCGGCGGGCCTGTGAAAGTATCGGTAGTGTCTTCTCCATAGTCGATGCGATGGATAGATTGATGCACAACAACGTTGCAAGCTACAATAAATTTCTATCGGGTACCGGCCAGGAAAATCTGCTGCAAGACAGTTGGTATCTGAATGTATTCAAAGGAGAGGTACAGCCATCGTTAACTGATCTCGCCTGGAAGCTGCGTATCTACCGTGGCGCTCCCATTCGCATTATTGACGGAGCAGAGCTTCGTGATGTTGAGCCGCACATAGGTGATGCATATCACTCGGCAGTGGTTATAGAAGGTCAGTCTAGAACTATTGCACCTGGACGATTATGCAAAACCCTGGCCGAGCTAGCTTTGTCGCAAGGTTTGGTTATGAAAAGAGCAGAAGTGCGGGCTATTCAACCCTTGCTTGAGTCTGGGTATAAATTGGAATGTGATGGTACAAGGATAACAACACAACGTCTTGTAGTTGCCGGTGGAATTTGGTCGGCTGACTTGCTTCGGCCATTGGGATTTGAAATTCCACTCATTGCTGAGCGTGGGCACGATCTGGAGTTTGCAAATCCCGGGGTAACGCTTACACATTCTGTTGCTGATGTTGCTGGCCGATTCGTGGTTAGCTCGATGGAGAAGGGTATTCGTGCGGCCGGTACGGCAGAATTTGCCAGCCACCATGCACCTGCCAATATGAAGCGTGCACAAATGCTAGCCCCTCAAACTCAATCGTTGTTACCGAATTTGAATATAAATGAGGCTAGTAGTTGGGTTGGGTCCAGACCCTCGCTGCCGGATAGTCTGCCAGCGATTGGCCAGATACCAGAGATGCAGGGTTGTTTGCAGCGTTTGGGCATAGTCACTACAGAATGGGAATGGTACCTGCGACTGGCCGGCTAATTGCGAACATGGTCGCAGGGGTGACAGAGAACACTGATGTGGCTGTTTACTCGCCTTCGAGGTTTTATTAAGGCAGCGCGTGTTGTATGGAGCTTCTGCTCAATCGTTGTTTGTGATTGCGGTTTGCACCAGCTTGTTTGCAACCCACTAAATATCAAACTCCGACCAAACCGGGCAATGATCCGAAGGCTTCTCCATCGCCCGAACATCATAGTCGATTCCACTATCAACCAACTTTGCCGTCATAGATCGGGTGGTCAACAAGTGGTCAATTCGTAAACCTCTTTTAGGATCACGATCAAAGCCTTTGCTTCGATAATCAAACCAACTGAACTTGTCATCTTTGGTTGGATACTTCACGCGATAGCTATCATCAAGACCCCAATCACTTAAGCGTTGCATCCACTCTCGCTCTTCCGGTAAAAAGCTTGTATTGCCCGCTCGTAGCCAGCGTTTAACATTGTCAGCGCCAATACCTAAATCTTCATCGACGGGTGCGACGTTATAATCACCAATAAGTGCCAGGTTATCTGACGGCGAGTGTTCGTTAGCTAGCTTGGCTGAAAGGTCGGCGTAGAAACGTTCCTTGGCTGGGAACTTTGTTTCGTGCTTCTTGTTTTCACCCTGCGGAAAGTACCCGTTGATCACGGTAACCTTTGCACCTTTAGGGCTTTCAACCGTTGCAGTGACTAATCGCTTTTGAGCAGTTTCGTCATCTGTCGAAAAACCAATGCTCACATTGCTCATGGGAGTCTTCGACAACATGGCCACACCGTAGTGAGTCTTCTGGCCCGCAAACGCTGAGTGAAAACCCAGCTCTTTCAGTGCATCTGCCGGAAAGTCTGCATCGACGACTTTGGTTTCCTGCAAGCCGATGACATCTGGGTCATAGGTATCCACCAATGCCTTGAGTTGATGCAGCCGCAGGCGAACACTGTTGACATTAAATGAGACGATAATCATGGGTCGTTCCCTAGCTGTTAAACATTACTCTAACCGATACGGGTCTGGCGTGCGTGCCAGATAGTGCCTCGAGCATGGCGGTTTTTTTCGTATCGAGGGCATCAATTTCATCATCCTTGACCGATGGATTCACGCGGGCTAGAGACACCAGACGTTCGCGTGCATCGGTATATTCCTGTTCCAGTAAATCTCTGGCCTCATCCAGCATGCCAGGCATGGTCTGTTCGGCCATGGCAGTCGCTTTATCCATCAAGCGCTCCAATGCTTCTCGGTTCTTCACAATAACTTTACGCAGTGCATTCCGGTCATAGCGTTGTTTACGACTATCCAGTTCAATTCCAGCAACAACCTCTGTGTAGTCAGTGCCATCGATACCGATAGCATAAGTCTGGACCTGCGATGGGAGGTAGCGCTCTATGTTAAGACTTGGATCGGCAGTGCACTGTAGTACGTAGCTTGCTTCAACAAAGCTTAGTGTCTTGGGTAGCTCTTCTGCTTTGATAACCTGACAATCTGCCTGTCCAAAACTCTCATCAAGAATCAAATCCATGGAGTCGGTAACCATGGGGTGATCCCAGGTGAGGAAGGTGAAATCTTCGCGCGTTAAAGCAGTATTCCTGTCGAAGGTTAATGTCATACCACTGGCAGGTAGATGAGGGAAGTTTTCTACTTGCATATGATCGCTAGGGTGGATGATCCAGTGGTCACGTTGTTCAGTGACATCAATGCCGAATCTATCGAACACCGCATCCATGAAATCCTGCAGTGCATAGTTTCTATCCAGCCGCGAAAGCTCATCTAGATGTTCCTGCACTTGCTCAGGTCGGTTGGAATTAAGTTCCAGCAAGCGATCTCTGCCAGCCTCTAACTCAGTATCGAGTTTAATGGTAGTCGCACTTGTTAGTTCTATTAGGCTGTCTACTGCCGCTGCATCAGCGTGTGGTGCTTGCTCTAGCACTGCAGTTAGAGGATCAGCCAGTGTCGTACGCACAGCTGTTCCTGATTTACAGATGCGCTCAAAAGCATTGAGTCCCTTGTGATACCAATTCAGTAAAATGGCGTCGCGCGAATCACTGGCAACAGGGACGTGAATCTGAATGGTTTGCGTCTGTCCTATACGGTCGACTCGGCCAATACGTTGCTCCAGTAAATCGGGGCTATCTGGAAGTTCTAGTAATACAAGATCATGCAGAAATTGAAAGTTTCGACCTTCGCTACCAATTTCTGAGCACAGCATTAAACGGCAGTCTTCTTCAGTGTCTGCAAACCAGGCAGCTGCACGATCGCGCTCAACGATAGACATGTTTTCGTGAAACTGTGCGCTTTGAACACCCGCCACTCTAAGCACTTCACTAATAGCTTGAATGGATTCCATGGCAGAGCAAATAACCAGGACTTTTGCAGGGTACTTGTCTGCCAGAAATTGCATAAGCCACAAGGCTTTTGAATCCAGAGAGTCATCATCCAAGTCATAAATATTTAGTTCTCTCTCTGGAAAACCACTAATGGCGCGACGTGTGTTTCTGAACATCAAGCGCCCTGTGCCATGCCTGTCTACCAGCTTATCGATAATC
>JBLHWG010000244.1:0-8068 GCA_047629055.1 Halioglobus sp. | reverse complement strand
CCATACGCAGATCTCGAAATCATGACAGCTGAAATGTACGACTGCGCGCCCCTGGATCTTGATGCCCAGATAACACGCTCCAGCTTGATTCGCGTTAGCCGCGCGCGTTTGGCTTGTAGCCCCCCTGCACGCACGCGACTCTGTCCAAAGACTATCTACTTTGCATTTGTAAAAACACTATGCGCCCGTGTTCGGGTTAATCAGATACTTCTCACCAGTGGCCTGCTTACCATAGGTCTTGATCGCATCAATCGTTAACGCTTCTGCTAACGACACTTCAGCGGTGTAAGTACTGGCAAAGGTAGTTTTGATTTCATTCGCGACACGCTGCCGCAAAGCTTCAGCTGCCTCAAAGCCAATCTTCTTCAGGAACGGAGTCAAGAGCCAGCCACCCAAGCTCCAGGCCGTGCCATAGGCGCGACTCAACTCTGTTGTACGTCGATCCAGACCGCCGTAGATGTAGACCTGCTTGTGAACCATTGAGCCATAGCCACTGTATTCCTTTGCCGTCATCATTGCCGCACGCTCCATCGCAGTCAGAATCTGCCCGGCGAGTGGACCACCACCAGTTGCATCAAACGCGATGGTTGCACCGGTTTCTAACAACACATTGGTAAGCTGTTGCATGAAGTCGTCATCACTGGTGTTGCACACATGCTCGGCGCCAATGGCCTTCAGCACGTCTACCTGCTCTTGCTTACGGACGATGTTCACGAGTTGAATGCCATCTGCTATGCAGATCTTGTTCAACATCAGCCCAAGGTTTGACGCCGCTGCGGTGTGTACCAATGCAGTATGCCCCTCGGCTTTCATGGTTTCTGTCATGCCCAGCGCCGTGAGCGGATTCACAAAGCAGGACGCCGCCTCTGCAGACGTTGTGCCTTCGGGCATGACCAGACACTGTTTGGCACTCACACAACGAAACTGGGTATACATGGCACCGCCCAGAATGCTGACGGTCTTGCCCAACATCGATTGGGCGAGTTCTGAGTCACCGGCAGCAACTACAACACCACCACCTTCGTTGCCAACAGGCAGGGATTTATCAACGCGAGCTTTCAGCGCATTTAGAATATTTGGCGCTATGTCAGCCGTGATCACCGGTGCATCACTCGTGCCGCTCGCCGTTGCCGTGCTCATGTCGGCCATACCAAACAGCAGACCAAGGTCAGACGGATTGATGGGCGACGCTTCAATGCGAACAATCACCTCGTCCGACGCGGGTACCGGGACATCGATGTGCGCCAGATCGAGTTTGAGATGGCCATCACTGGTGACGGTTGAACGAAGTTGTAGTTGCTGAGTCATGGGCAATCCTTAAATGTGGTCTAGTTAAAGTTGCGCACATTATTACCGTCATTTCCGGACAGTTAAATAGGGTAAAATGCATTGGTTTATTGCCATTAAGACAACAATACGTCGAGAAGTCGCTAGCTGGAGACCTCATGGATCAATTAAGAGCATTGCGCTATTTCTGCAAAGTAGCTGAAACTGGTAGTTTCACTCGAGCGGCTGAAGTGTTTTCTGTACCACCTTCCTCACTCTCGAGACGCGTCGCTGCCTTGGAAGACAGCCTAGGAGCCACCTTACTCAAGCGTAGTACCCGAGCCGTGAAGCTAACGGAAATCGGACAGCTCTACTTTCAGCAAGTGAAGGACATACTCTATCAACTGGAACAAAGCGACGGAGCCGTACGAAGCTACCAAACAAAACCAATGGGTCAATTACGCATAAGCGCAATGACCGGTCTTGGAGACAGATTGTTACCATTGCTGGGTGAATTTAAAGCGCTATATCCAGATATTACTCTCGACCTTAGCCTCAGTGATGCGGTCTCCAATCTTGGCCGGGATGAGGTGGATATCGCCATTCGTGGCGGCTTTGCGCCAAATGAGCGGGTACAAGCAGTCCGCCTAATGGACAATGAATTTATTCCCGTGGCATCGCCTGGCTACCTGAAAGAAATGGGCACACCAGAAAATGTTCTCGAATTGACCAGGCATCGAGGTCTGTTTTATCGCACCCCAACGGGACCGTCACCCTGGCTATGTGAAATCGACGGCGAGTGGCACGACGTCGCTGGCATACCTGTAGCTGTGTCGAATCACGGTAAATGGCTTGCACAACTAGCACTAGAGGGACACGGCATAATGATGGCGCCTCGCTGGTCGTTGGCGAAATATTTGGACAGTGGACAGCTAGAAGAATTATTCTTCCATACAACTCTTCGTGTCTCCCAAAATACCGAAATGGCGATTTATCTGTTATACCAAAAACAGCAGTACGCGGTGCCCAAAGTTAAGGCCGCGGTAGATTTTTTGATCGCGCGATTACGAGACGCTTACCAGTCGTAAAGACTTCGGCGTCGCTGCCGCAAGTTGAATGTCGATTTCACCACTTTGAAGATTGATGCAGAGGCACGCATAAGAACTAGACCTCAGATAACCCAATGGCTCTCCAAAGGTTCAGGCTATATTGGCACCAAATATTCAATCGTAAAAGGATACAGGCTGCCTTATGCCTTTCCCGATCGGTACCTAGTCAATTTCAAATACCTCAACGATACCGATACCAGCTGTTTCATTAACCCCTCTGACAATCGCTGTATAGGCGCCTGGATCTAGTGTCGTTACGATGACTGACTCTGACATTCTCGAAGGTTTTAGATCGACTCGAATATCTGCTGATGCAGCATGATCTTGCCAGTTGTCATTTGAGTCCATCAGCGTTGCTCCACTAAAAAGCTGGATGAATGGATCTTGAAGCAAATTGGAAAGGTTAGGGTCGGCGTCGGATAAACTAGGTCCGCGAGCCGAATCAAACCTCAGCCTATCCCTGGGTCTCATATCGATTTGGCTCGACATCATGCAAGCGAAGCCAGAATTCAAGGTTGCTGAATGGTGAATTGTTCACCACTTTTCCGTCAGAATTTTTGTACCAGCTTTCTACCCCGGGATGTCCCCATGCTAGGTTCTTACTGAGCTCCTGAACTTCCTCGTTATAACGGGTAGTTTCTGACTCGGGAATCTCAATCGTTTTAACGTGCTGTGACAACATCAGCGCGATGCACTGCATAATGTAATGCACCTGACATTCCGTGTTGTAGATAATTGAACCACCATGGACGATGTTGGTGTTGGGCCCGTAGATGCAAAAAAGATTTGGGTAGTCCGGAACCAGCATGCCCTTGTAGGCTTGGGGATAGTTTCCCCAACGATGTTCTAATGTCTCACCGGAAGTACCTTTAACATCTATCGGCCAAAGGAAACGATTGGTGTTGAATCCTGTCGCGAAAATAACTACGTCGAATTCATGTTGGGTGCCATCGGCCGTTTCTATTCCATTTCCGAAGAACCTGACAATACTTGAATCGGTGAGGCTGACATCCTCTCGAGCCATATGCTGGTACCAGTTGTTATCAATGATGAGCCGTTTTCCAAAAACAGGGAAGTCGGGCGTGCAGACATCTGTCAATTCCTGACGATCTCCGAGTTGTTCGCTGATGTAACCGACCAGTGCTTCCCGCAACATGTCATTTGCTTCGTTCATGGCGCGATCCTTGTGTGGGAAGTCAGGGTCCGCTGATACAGCAGGCCAACTGGTATCCATAAATCCAAAGATCATTCTGGCCCGATGCCACTCGGCGTAAAAAGGAACATGTTTGAGCGCCCAACGCAGTCCGTCTTCGACGGGTTTATAATAATCTTTGTTGGGTGAAATCCAGTGCGGGGAGCGTTGGAATACGGTGAGGTGTGACGCTTTGTCGGCGGTTTTGGGCACCAATTGGACCGCGCTGCAGCCTGTACCAATCACAGCGACGCGTTTACCTTCAAGGGAAACGTCATGGTCCCAACGTGCAGAGTGGAAACTGTCTCCTTTAAATGAATCTAATCCTTCGAATTCAGGCACCGCCGGGCGATTGAGCTGTCCGACAGCGCTGATGACGAGATTGGCCGTAATCGTCTCTTCTACGCCGTTTTTGCTAATCCTGACTTGCCAGAGTTTGGTTTCGCTGTCGTAAGACATGTCAGAGACTTCAGTTTTGAGCTGAATGTTGTCTCTGATCTCAAACTGGTCCGTACACTTCTCAAAATAGGCATGCAATTCATCACGTTTAGAGAAGTACCCGGACCACTCAGGGTTCCGTTCAAAAGAATATGAATAGAAGTGATTAGGAGTATCGACACCACAATCCGGATAGGTGTTTTCATACCAGGTGCCACCAACGGCGTCGTTCTTTTCCAGTATCGTATAGTTGATGCCGGCTTTCTTTAACTTGATCCCTGTGCAGATGCCCGACATCCCAGCGCCTACCACGATGACGTTAAAGTCATCCAAGTTTGCCATGTTGTTTTCTTTGATCGGCTTAAGCCAGTCCTGATCTCTATCAACAAAATTTGTTTCTTCCAGCAGCATACGTGCATATTCAGGTTCCATTGGCACTGCGGTCGAGAACGACATCATTTCCTGCATGGCTGCTTGAGTTGGTGTTGCTGGAAGTGCGCCACCGTTGTCGCGAAGGTTTTTAAGTAGGTTGAATCCGGCTTCTCGAATTTCTTCAGCAACGTCATCGGAATAGTTGCCCGTATCGTCTGGGAAAAGACCTCCTTCAGGTACCTGGATGGGGTCTGGCTTGTAGCGGCCGGCTAACCAACGGTTGTCTTCGCAGAATTGGATCAGCACCATCAGCAGGGTCGGTAAGTTCACTTCCGTTAAGGCTGCTCGAATTGTCTCGTCATCGCCGGGAATATCAAATGAGTTCATTGCCGTGCCTCTTATTATTGTTTCGAATGTTGTTCATCAAAATTCGGAGATTGCCGTTACTGCTCTAAGCTTGATCAGCTTATTCAAATGCCGCGACATCTGAATCGAAATCAGCATCCATCTCTGAACAGCACACCTGTGATGATATGGGGCAGGTCAAACAGATGCCAACCCAAGTTCGCTACTGACCTGCCAATCACCAGCTTAAGCGATCTTGCTTCAAGTTTTCCAAGCATTGTTGTATCAAGGGCCTAAATTGTTGCGATCTTAGTGGAACGAGCGACTGACAGTACACGGAATCCTACGGCGGCGGGCCGCTGCAAAATTTGCTATTCGAGGACCCAGCAATTCATCCAGATTTTGACTAAATCATCACTGAGTTTTTGTCGATAGGCTTCTGTAAATACCAACTGATGACCGAGATTGCTATTTGTAGGCAGCAACATGAGTATTCAAGAACCGCTGTGTTTGTTGCACAGATTTAAACTCTGAGACGTCGGAACGGCGCATGCCCTGCTCTACTGCCCGTACCTGCGCGCCATAGGACTTAGCGATTTGGACAGCGAGAGTACCGACACTAGCGCCTGCACCATTAGTAAGTATGTTGAAGAATTTCACTAGTCAGCGCCTAAACATCGATACGCATTTTCTTGCGCTCACTGGTCTCAAGAAAAATTTATAAACCCTACCCTGCTTGACCGACCTCCAAATACTATGGCTTATTCACGCTATCCTCGAACAAATCAACACAGAAAAGGATGTCAACAATGGGACGATTGGACGGAAAAGTAGCAATGGTGACGGGTGGGGCGCGTGGTCAAGGTGCCGCGGAAGGCAAACGGTTTCGAGAAGAAGGTGCTGAGGTCTATCTGACTGATGTGTTGGTCGACGAAGGTCTAGCGACCGCTGCCGACATAGGCGCAACGTTCATTGAGCACGACGTTACAGACAGTGAGGCCTGGACTGACATTGTGAGGCGTATTGAAAACGAACACGGTCACCTGGACGTGCTGATCAACAACGCCGGTATCTTTCACATGATGGGTATGGTCAATACTGAACGTGAACTATGGGATCGCACTATTGCGATTAATCAGACCGGGGTGTTTCTTGGCTTGCAGGCTGTTGCCCCATTGATGATTCGTCAGAAGTCTGGATCAATTATCAACATTTCCTCCGTCGCCGGGTTGCGTGGCTCTGGTGGGGCTTTTGCCTACGGCGCAAGCAAATGGGCTGTGCGCGGTATGACCAAGAGTGCAGCACAGGAATTGTCGCCCCACGGTATCCGTGTCAATTCTATTCATCCTGGCATCATCGAAACAGCGATGGTTGACGAGTTCAGTCGCAAAGGTATTAACGAGAGCGTGCGTGAGCAAATCCCAATGGGCCACTATGCTGATTCCTCAGAGGTCGCAAATCTGGCGTTGTTCCTGGCGTCAGATGAAAGCAGCTATTGTAGTGGCTCCGAATTTATCATCGACGGTGGCATGACAGCCTAAATAACCAGCAGCAGGGTAATAGGATTAGACTAGATAAGAACACTAGTGTGATTGCGCCAATTCAGCCGTGATCAGCGCATAAACTGGACTTGAAGGCTATCCGCTTACGCTGCTCCCGACTCTGCAGCTTTCAATACTGGCAACAACAAACAAGGAGAAATCATGGATATTCGCAACAGAGTCACCGTTATCACCGGTGCTGCCAGTGGCATTGGCGCGGCCTGCGCGCGTGCATTTAGTGTAGCCGGTGCAAAAGTTGTTTGTGTTGATCTTAACGAAGCCGGAGCAATAGCTGTTGCCAAAGAGTTTGGTGGCCTGGGACTCGGATGTGATGTTGGTGATGAGGCTTCAGTCAACGCCATGGTGGCAACAGTCAAAGCAGAAGTGGGTGACATAGAGGTCTTTTTTAGTAACGCTGGAATTGCAACAGGGGGCAATCCGCTGGATACGCCACTCGATGTCTGGCAAACCCAGTGGGAAGTGAATGTCATGGCGCACGTTTATGCGGTACGTGCCGTTTTGCCTGACATGCTTGAAAAGGGGCAAGGGTATCTTTTGCACACATCTTCTATGGCGGGAATCCTATCAACCCACGGCAATCTTACTTATGCGACAACCAAACACGCAGTAGTCGGTCTTGCGGAATGGTTGTCAATCACCTACCACGACAAAGGCATTCATGTGTCGATGTTGGCCCCTCTGGGAGTGCGTACGCCTATGCTGGGAGACAGCAGTGATGCATGGGCATCTTCCGCCGCGGGCCCGATCAAAGAGCCAGAGGAAGTTGCTCAACAGGTATTGAGCGCTATTGATGAAGAACGGTTTTTGATTCTGACAGACGAAATCGCCCAGACATGGATGGAAAGGAAAACAAATGACCTTGAGCGGTGGTTTAAGGGGATGCGTCGATTGCAGGGGAAAATCGAGAATGCTGATGCGGCGCGAGACTCGAGCTAATGGTCTGGCGACCGGGCATGTCAGTGCCAACCTGCAAAAAGCTCACGGCGAACCTGAGGCAGTCATAAAGAGATGAATTTGTTAGCAGCCGAGAGACCAGGTGCAGAATCATACCGGCATAGTTAGCAGGCTCACCATCAACGCCATCCCTGCTCATCAGCATATGCGAGTAACAAGTTAATATTCTTAGTGTTGGCTTTATTAAAGAAATCGAAGATGTCGCCAACGACGGGAATCGCACCGAGCAGTGTGTCAATCACCACATTAAACATCATTCTGGCGATAATGTGCCCTGGCACACCGAGCAGTCGTGCTTGATTGATCAGGTATCCTGAAATTGCAGCAGTGGAGAGATCACCGATAACAGGTATTAAACCCATCAGCCCATCAAGCCCAATCCTAAAGCCACCAGGCAGAGGTACCACCTGATCCATTAGATGCGACAGTCTCTCCAAGCGACGAATTCGATTCTGCACCGAATCAGTTGGCATGGATGCCTCTTGCTTCTCTGCTCGTTTCTCTAGCTGGTGCTTTGAGCTCAACATTTTCCACATAGACATTGGTAGGAATGCTTTAGTTGCCTTTAGATTAACGGAAACTAATATTTCTAGCGGCGAAAGATCATGTTTGCACGAGTGCGCAATAGCCACGAACGAGAATAGCGTCTTCTCGGCTTCATCTTTGTTTGATTCAAATCCACTCCCGATTCAATCGAACTCAGTTCTACTGAATCATTGGCGGCGTCGCCCACAATAACTTTGGATAACTGCGGGTTTTGGTCTGTCTGTATATCCTTGTTCGAAACTGATTGTTTCAAAATCTTCAATAAACGCATTCTGTCACTCGTA
>JBLHWG010000243.1:0-8073 GCA_047629055.1 Halioglobus sp. | reverse complement strand
TCGGAAATCTGCTTCAATTAATTTTTCTCGTGTTTCCTCACTGATAGTTTGCACAAAATCTACCTTTCTAAGCCCTGTGCGCAATAACATATTGAGCGGTTTGAAACGCTTTCTCTGATCCAGCACACCACCTTCAAATTCATAATATCCAGATATTTTGGTAATGACTGATAGATCAACATATTTTCTGACATAGCCTGCAGTAGCCGCCATAAGATGGGTGATATGTACATGTATTGCGTCAAAACGATGAGTGTTATTACGCAAATATCTAGCAAAATATGCCATTAATACCAACGAGCCCACAAAACGTAAATGCGGATAATCGATACGACGTACGGTGAAACCGTGAAAAATTTCTTCCAGGCTTTGAGTCGGTAAAATTCGAGGTGTAACGAATTCGACAAACGCCCCGCGATTTCGAAGGGATATCGCCAACTTCAATGCCTGAGCTTCTGCTCCGCCCAGTCCAGGGAACTCGCAATCAACAGCAAACAGAACTCGGAGTCCATCAAGCCTTGGCAGATCTTGCGACGGCGCATCGCATTCAGCAGAAGTATCCAAGTCGCCACTCATGCGTTCACCCAAATGGATCATTCCAGCAGGGAATTAATTTCTACAGTCAACTCCCGAGAAGCACGACTCGGAGGCACCCATCTCACTCCAATAATGGCGCGGGTCTCAGATTCATCGATCTTTTCTGGTAGAAGATTATTGGCCGCGCCACGGGTGTGAATACCGGTCGCTGCATCGTAGGCAAGTGAGAGCTCGAGGTTAAACGACCGTGTCAATGTATAAATTAACTCAGCCGTAACCAGATATGCATCCGTTTTGTCAGGTCTGATTTTGTATTCTTCGAGCTCGTATCCTCCTGCAAAAATTCCTCTAAGACGATTTGTATAGTCTTTTGCAAATGCAACGATCAACGTCCCCTGATTCTGATCTTCACCATTTGGGTCAATATCCTGGTTCGCATTACCCGTTAACAATCGATAATCGAGTTGGGCAACACTTAAACCAAATTCCAATTCAGACGTCGGCCTTTCAATCGAATAGGTGACATCTAGTCGTGTTTCTGCAAAGATGCCGTCAATTTCGGGCTGCAATCCAGCGTTATCCCGGTCACCGCGAAACAAGGCTTCGATCGTGTTGAGGGTCTGATCATTGAGGCTATGGTTAATTCCTGCTGTAAGTCTGGTTCTGGGGCCCATACGACGGGTTGCTCTCAACTCAGCAGTCAAACCATCTGTGGTGTCATTGTCCGTCGTGTAACGTGTCACACCAATTTCACCATAAAGATCAACAAATTCGCGCATGCGATTAGTAAACATGGATAGAGACATTCGATTAAAATCCTCATCATCCAAAACTGGATTCTGATCGGGATCTTCCGCTACCTCTGTGAAAATATCGTTGAAGCGAACACCATAGAAACTTCCCACTGTCGTGTCTCTTTGATGACTCATGCTGAAATTATAAAGCGATTGAACTTCCTCATCATCTTCTGATTGGTGAACATAGAACAGTCGTGCTGAGGTACTACTAACACCCTGTATTTCAGATTGATAACTTGGACCTGTCACAAAGACGTTAATCGTATCCTCATTGATATCATCAGCAATTCGTACAGCATCCTCGTTTCGTATCCTTGAGAGGACGTCACCAAAGTACCAACGCAAAGTTCTAGGTGTTATCGCGACTTCAGCAGCACCAATGAAGCGGGAGTCGGTGTTGTATGTTCCGTCGTCCGCTGTCAGGTTTTTTTGAGTTTCTAACTCCCCTGAAAAACCGGTGGTTAACACTCTGCTGCGTGTTTCACCGAACACACTGATCAAACCAGTTCCAAATTCAGTATCCGGAATGTCTCCATCAGGAAAGTTAAGCTCGTCGGTGTTTTGTCTTAATTCGTAAGACAGAAGTCCTTCGAATCCAATTTCCAGCGATTGAGCTGCGCCGCAAAACAGGGAGGCCACAACCGCAAAGGATAAGGTCGAACTACTGAATCTAAGTTTCTTCATCATGGCGTCGCGTGATCAATGAATAAAATATATGAGCAATGATTAGACCGGCTGGTTATTGATAACGATGCCAGCAAGGCGTCGCTCGTCGATTTCATCGATTATTGAATCAAGTGTTCCAGGGGTTACACCGCCGTAGGGAACAACCAACACGGTAAAATCACAGATCTCCGACAAAATTCGAGCATCGGCTGTCGTTGTCATGGCAGGGCCGTCGACAATGACAAAACGGTTGTCATACCGCTCTTTAATGTCGAGCATAAATTGCTTAAATCGTGCACTGGTAAAATGCTCTGCACTGATTTCCTGATGGCTTCCAATAGGTACACAGCGCATCCTTGGAATGCCACTAGGATTAACTATGTGCTCTACTCCCAATTCTGGGCGTTCAAGGTACTCAAGTAGTCCAGCTGAATTTTCACGACCAATCAGCTTCATTAATTTATGAAGAATGGGTGTGTGCAAGTTAGCTTCCACAAGCATCGCGGTCCTTGCCTTGTCAAACGCAATGGTTGCTGCAAGGTTCAAACTCACAAAACTACTACCACTTTCTGGTACGACGGAGCTCACTAGTAAACTGAAGTTACCTTCTGGTTTGAGGCTATACAACTTGGTTCTTAGTTGCCTCATGGCGTCCACCATCGCTCTATTTTTAGAACGTGGATGGACTATTCCGAGAAGATCAAGCTGTCGATCACTAAACAGCCGTTCATCTGACATGTTGGCAATGTCGGCTCGCGCTCGATCCGCAAGACTGACCGAATCGTTGGCAGCCCTAAGTGCTGTGCTACCAGACCGATCTACAGATAGGGGAACCAAGGACTGCCCGTCTTTCATGGCACGCCTTAATGTTTTCTTTGGAGTTTGGCCCAAAATTGACTTCACGTTCTCAGCCCTTGATCGATCACTCATAACGGACCTCCAGCCGTTGCAAGTTCAATGGCTATTTTCAGAAGAAACACGAGTACATACAAACTACAGACCACTGCTATGGTCGCAAAGATCGCCACAGGCCTTCCAAAATATGGCACTTTTTCCCTTGGAGACGTCATGTGAGGCACGATAGCTAATAGCGGTAGCTCAAGAACGTCTGTTACAGACGAGCCTGTTCGAATTCGAGGGTCTAGCTTTAAAAACAACGCCAGATAGATAAATGGAAAAACGCTAGCCAACAGTAGACCCAAGATGACAACGTGCATGTAACGAAGTCCGTTTGGTCGCGCTGGGAAGTTGGCTTTTTGATGAACACGGTATAAAACGCCCTGTTGCTCCGCACCTAAGGTCATGGTTATCCGTGCACTTTCCTGTTTTTTCAGCAATCCTTCATAGAGGTCTTTGTTTATTGCATAGTCACGTGTTAATTCACCTAACACTCGTTCCGCTGTCACTGAACTCTCAGAACGAGCAATTTCCTTGTCTATTAACACTTTGATTTGACGCAGCCGTGATTGACTTGCAGCTGCCTCGGCAGAAGCACGTGCATGATCACTTCGCAGTTGTTGATAGACGGGACTCAGGTTTGCCGCACCCGGAAACGTTTGCTTGCCTACCGTAAACGCCGACAGCCCATCTCCCTGCGTAGCCGCACGAGCGGCACGATCTGAGGCCTGTTGCAGAACATCTCCAACTTGCTGACGCAACCTCACGATATCCGGATAGTCATCGGTGTAAGATAGACTCAATAGGTCAATTTCTGCCTGCAAGGCACCGATTTGGTCCCTAGTTTGACTCATTTGGTAATCGCGGGCGATGGTTGAGGATTCGTTAGCAATTTCATTTTGAAGCGATTTACGGGTCTGATCCTGCTCCGCAAAAAACAGTTGTGTTGTGTCGTAATCGCGCTGGAGCTCAACAATCCTGGCAGTTACATTTCCGCCATTTAGTGTCGACACACCAGGATTCTGGTTGCGAAAAGACTCCAACCGCCCCTCAGCATCTTCCAATCTCGTTCGGTAAGTACCTACCTGATCAAGAATAAATTCAAACGCCTCCGAGGTTTCCTGATTAGTTGATCGCATCGTCTTTTTCAAAAACAACTCTGCATAGAGGCTCGTCGTTTCAAACGCAATCTTAGGATCAGAATGCCAGTAATCAATTTCTAACAATTGATTGTTTCTATTTGAAACGCTGGTGGCATCAACGAGTTCGTCACGTAACTCTTCTCGCTCAGCAGGACTTGTAGTTTCATCAGTAAAGCCCACCTCATCAAGTATTGTATCGATGATATCGAAGGCAAATAATTCTTGTTTTGCCAATTTCGCTTTATCGCGATCCGCTGTACTGGCCGTGTTCATCAATGGCTCAACTAAGTTACGATCATCGACGTAAAGCTGTACAGACGAAGTAAATTTCTTCTGCCACACAAAGCCAATAGCCATAAACACGAGGCTAATTCCAACAAAAATCGCCAATAACGTTCCGCTTCGGGCGAATGCTTCGCGCCGAAGTAGTGGCAACATTTCGTCTAGCGTTATATTACTCATAAACTTTGGGGCTTCATCAATCTATCTGTTCACAATAATTTCGCAGGCATTTCAACCGCAATGGGTATCTAGAAACGACGTTCAGGAATAGTGATGACATCACCCGGGACAAGTCGGTAATTTGTGTCAAGCATCCCTTTTGACAAGATATCGTCTAAATATATTTCGAATTCGCGAGCCATACCGTCTATTTTTCGATACAGTTTTGCAGCGTTGGGTGAGGCAAATTCGTTAACCCCACCCGCTTCTAAAACGAGATCAATTACAGTCATCCCATCGCGGTGAGATATTGACTTGGGTTCTGCAACTCCGCCAACCACTCGAACCCGATTCTGAAATTCGGCACTGGGGATTTCTTCGATAATAACCGAGACTTTTGGTGTGCGTATAAATTGGGTAAGCTTTTGCTCCGTATCTTGCGCAATTTCCATGGGAGTGCGACCACCAGCCAAGACTTCCCCCACTAGAGGCAAAGACACATAGCCATCAGGTCTTACTGGAACGCGTGCTGAGAGATCCGGATTTTTCCAGACGCTAACATTGATTACATCACCCGTACCCAAGCGAAACTGAGGTGTCTCACTGCGGGTAATTTCAGGAGGACGTTCGTCTTCGGACAATGGCCCACGTGAACTAGCACACGCAGTTAGCGCGGCTATAAGGAATAAAGTGCAAATACGCAGAGCGTTCATTAAGCTATTGGCCTCCAAAACACGTGTACTGATTCATAAAATTGTTTCATGCCCTGTCAATACACGGAGCTGATCCATTGAACAATATGAACAGTGCTAGCGGCGGATAAACAAATCTCTTGAAATAACGCTACCATAAACACTGAAGCACAATTTCACACTTAAACCTGCCGATACCTTTGTAACTTCAAGTCAACAGCCTAAGCTCATAATTGGCTCAAGCATTGCTTTTCGTAGAGGACCCTGGACACACGGTCAAATACGGTGTTACTGGACGGTAAGCTTACGTATATGAACGAGCAGAAAAACAGCCCAACCGATTTCGAAGCGGACTATCGCACTCTCAAACTCAAAGAGAGTGCTGACTGGTCGACAACGCTTAACCACTATAGAAGGCTGGTGCATACGTGGCATCCTGACAAATACACCAATAAACCCCTTGAGCTCGATAGTGCGCAAAAGCAGTTTATAGCGCTGTCCAAGTCCTATAATAGACTCAAAGAATTCCACGCCCTGCACAAACGACTCCCTTTTCAACATACCAAGCCAGAAAAGCACAGGCCCAATGCAACGGTTACTGCCGACCCTGTCACAGCGTCTAAGAAAAGTAACGTCGACCCGAACAATCTGGATTTGGGAGCGTTATCAAGAGATAAGAACAAAGTTGACGAGCGGCTAGTCAAAAAAAACCCACTCTCGAAAATCCTTTGGTCTGTCATTGCCATTACCGTTGTAGTCGGTACGATAATGCTCTTTTTTATTTTGGATCAGAAAGCCAATTTAAAAAATATGGAAAGAGGTCGCCAAGTCCTCAAAGATGCGCCACAAAGTGAATTCACTCCCACACCCTCTGAGATCAGACGCAGTGAGTCCAAAGGTGCTTTCATACGGATTCCAGACTGAGCGCGAAAGGCGCCACCCCTCTGTGGAGTTCTATTTGCTACGACAATATCAGTGTATACGGGCCAGAACGTTGGCATTTGGCTATAATTCCCCGTCAGCGGCACAAACAGTAAAACGTTTATGTCATCGCAATCTAATTTTTTACGGAATTTATCGACTCTATGTTTGAAATCGGTGCAAATGACAAAATCGCTGTAATCGGACTCGGTTACGTGGGCCTGCCATTGGCCGTGGAATTCGGAAAATCAAGCCCGACCATTGGATTTGACATCCACGCTGAACGCATTAAGGAGTTGCAAGCAGGCCATGACAGAACGTTAGAAGTCTCTAAAGGAGAAATGGCTGAAGCCAAGCACATGAGCTACACCTGCAATCCGGCTGAACTCGCCGATTGTAAGGTTTTCATCGTTACAGTGCCCACCCCCATCAACAGCCACAAACAGCCCGACCTAACTCCTCTGATCAAAGCCAGCGAGACTATCGGAAAGGTAATGAAAGCCAATTCAGTCGTCATTTACGAATCGACTGTATACCCAGGTGCGACTGAGGAAGTCTGTATACCAATTCTTGAAAAAGAGTCGGGCATGGTATTTAACCAGGATTTTTTCGCAGGTTATAGCCCAGAGCGAATAAACCCGGGGGATAAAGAACATCGAGTGAGCACCATTATGAAGGTGACTTCCGGCTCCACACCGGAAGTTGCGCAGGCGGTAGATGCTCTGTACCAACGCATTATTACTGCTGGTACGCACATGGCAAGTTCGATAAAAGTCGCAGAAGCTGCCAAGGTCATCGAAAATACTCAACGTGATCTGAACATTGCACTGGTTAATGAACTGGCACTTATTTTCGACAGGCTCGGTATCGATACACTGGAAGTGCTAGAGGCTGCGGGTACTAAATGGAATTTTTTAAATTTCCGACCTGGCTTGGTGGGTGGGCATTGCATTAGTGTCGACCCTTACTACCTCACCCACAAGGCTCAGGAAATCGGTTATTACCCTCAAGTCATCTTATCAGGACGGAAAATCAATGATGGCATGGGTGCCTATGTAGCCGAGCAAGTGGTGAAAATGCTGACCCGACGACGAATTCATGTGGTGGGTTCCAACATTCTGATCCTGGGTCTGGCATTCAAGGAAAACTGCCCAGATTTACGTAACACTCGCGTTGTAGACATCGTTGTTGAGCTCGATAATTACCACGCAAATGTCGATATTTATGACCCGTGGGTTGACGGTGATGAAGCTTTTCGCGAATACGGTATAAAACCCATAGATTCACCCCAGAACAACTACTACGACGCTATCATTCTTGCTGTTGCTCATAAGCAATTTATATCCTTGGGCCACGAAACCATAAGAAACTTCGGGACAAAAGAAAGTGTGCTTTACGATATCAAAAGCATCCTGCCAAAAGATTCCGTCGACGCCAGACTTTAATTTCCAGATAACATATTTCATGAAAATACTTATTACAGGTACCGCCGGATTCATCGGCTCCTCCCTTGCATTGAAATTGTTGGCCCGTGGCGATGAAGTCATCGGCATCGACAATGTCAATGACTACTACGATGTCAATTTAAAACTGGCTCGTTTGGAGAGAGTTAAAGCACACGATGGGTTCACTGAAGTGCGGGGTAATCTTGAAAACCGCGCTTTGATGGAGGAGACTTTCAAGAAACATCAACCACAAAGAGTTGTCAATCTGGCCGCACAAGCAGGAGTTCGTTACTCACTAGAGAATCCTCAGGCTTACATCGACGCCAACATCATTGGATTCACGAATGTTCTTGAAAACTGTCGCCACCACAACGTCGAACATCTGGTCTATGCCTCAAGTAGTTCCGTATATGGCAATCACACAAACATGCCGTTTAGTGTGCACGAACCAGTTGATCATCCGGTTAGCTTGTATGCAGCGACTAAAAAAGCCAATGAGCTAATGGCCCACACCTATAGTCATTTGTTCAATCTG
>JBLHWG010000242.1:0-8089 GCA_047629055.1 Halioglobus sp. | reverse complement strand
ATGGAAGCGGCTGGAGACGATATGTATACGGTTATGGGTAATGTCACCGTCAAGGGTATTACCAAGCTACTGACTCTAGACGTAAAGATCAATGCTGCCATGAACCATCCAATGAGCGGCAAGCCTGTTATCGGGTTAGATGCCACTGGCAACCTGCTACGCTCTGACTTCGGCCTAGGCAAATTCGCACCTAACATCAGCGACGAAATTGCACTCAGTATCAGTGTGGAAATGAACAAGAGCAAGTAGCTCTCGTTAACTAATCAGGTAGATTTATGGGCCGTTCTTCGAATCTTCGCTATGGCGATACTGCAATTATCTTTCACTGGTTAATTGCCTTTTTCATCATTGGTCTACTCGCCATCGGCAAGTACATGACGGGGCTAGCGGAGAACGACCCAGTTCGGTTCCAACTAACACAATGGCATAAGAGTTTTGGCATTGCAGTACTTCTGCTGTCTGTACTAAGGTTGTTATGGCGTTTCAGCCACAGGCCTCCGCCAGAACCAGCAACTTTGCCAACTTGGCAAAAGCACGTGTCTGGGCTTGTGCATCTGTCGCTTTACGCGCTTATGTTCGCTCTTCCGATCACCGGCTGGATTATGGTATCCGCCTCACCACTCAATATTGACACCGTACTCTTTGGGGTCATTCCTTGGCCTCATATTCCACCATTTCCAGACCTTCCTAATAAGGAATCGATAGCCACAGCTTTCCGCGATTATCACGAAATTGCCGGTTCGGCTCTTATTGTTTTGCTGCTTGCCCACGTTGGAGCTGCGCTGAAACATCACTATTTTGATAAAGACACCATTTTGCTGCGCATGCGGCCTAACTGGGCATCAGCTGCTTTCAAAACCAGCATGGCCTTAGTTCTAGCACTCTTGATATCAGCAGCTGGCACCCTCTTCTGGTTAAATACAAGTCGAAGTAGCGCCCCAGTTTTGGCTGCTGGCGAAAGTGAAGTAAGCTTTGTTGCAGACGTTACAGGTGAAGCTACTGCAGGAATCTTCGCCTCTTCATCGGTCGTCGCAACACTTGACGAGAACAACCCAGCCAATAGCACCATAAGCGCAACTGTCACTACCGCCTCTATCACTAGCAAGAATTATCAGGTAGCCGGCTCACTTCCAGATGCAGACTGGTTAGACGTGAAAAATCACCCTGAAGCACTCTTCCAGTCCACTAGCATTGAAGCGGGCGCCAATGGCGAACTGTTGGTAACTGGTGATCTGACGATGAAAACTGTTACTCAGCCAGTCACTTTCAGCTTGATTCTCACCACTGAAAACGAACGCCGAATTGCGCGTGGGTCGTTTCCAATAGACCGACGTGATTTTTCTATGGGACTGGAAAGTCATGCAACAGCTGAATATGTGGGCTTCGAAGTGCAGATAAAGTTTAGATTCGAAATACTGGAATCGGACGAATAACGCATAACTCGGTAGAATTGACTCTCCCGCACACAGCCAGGAGATAATCGTTTTGCAGATCCAAAAGATTTTAGTCGCAAACCGTTCTGAGATAGCCATCCGGATTTTCCGAGCGGCTAACGAATTGGGTATTAAAACCGTCGCAATTTGGGCAGAAGAGGACAAACTCGCCCTGCACCGCTTCAAGGCTGATGAAGCCTATCAAATAGGCACCGGTCCGCATCTAGATCAGACCATGGGGCCGGTTGAGTCCTACCTATCCATTGAAGAGGTCCTACGAGTCGCCAAGTTGTCAGGCGCCGATGCGATACACCCAGGCTACGGTCTTCTGTCAGAGAGCCCAGAATTTGTGGATGCCTGCGACGCTGCTGGTATCACCTTCATTGGCCCCAGTGCAGACACCATGCGGCGGCTGGGCAACAAGGTTGCAGCCCGAAACCTGGCCGTGGAAGCCGGTGTTCCCGTGGTCCCTGCATCAGATCCACTGCCCGAAGACTTGGAGATCATCAAGAAAATGGCTGCCGAGGTTGGCTACCCAATTATGCTGAAGGCATCCTGGGGTGGCGGTGGTCGCGGCATGCGCACCATTCGCAGCGAAGACGAATTGGCCAAGGAATCCAACGAGGCTCGCCGAGAAGCCCGTGCGGCATTTGGCAAGGACGAAATCTATCTTGAGAAACTGGTTGAGCGTGCGCGGCACGTGGAAGCCCAGATTCTGGGTGACAGACACGGCAATGTGGTTCATTTATTTGAGCGAGACTGCACCGTCCAACGACGTAACCAGAAAGTAGTAGAGCGCGCACCCGCTCCTTATCTAAACGACGAACAGCGAAAAGAACTCAGTGACCACGCACTGAAGATTGGAAAGGCAACTTCCTACTTAGGCGCCGGCACCGTTGAATTCCTCATGGATATGGATACCGGGAATTTCTATTTCATCGAAGTTAACCCGCGTGTGCAAGTGGAGCACACGGTGACTGAAGAAGTCACCGGCATCGATATCATCAAGGCACAGATACATCTGGTTGAAGGTGCAGTCATTGGCACACCAGAGTCTGGTGTGCCCGCGCAGGAAAACATCAAACTCAACGGGCATGCCATGCAATGCCGAATCACCACCGAGGACCCTGAGCAGAACTTTGTACCCGACTACGGCCGCATTACGGCTTATCGTGGAGCTTCAGGCTTTGGCATCCGGCTCGATGGTGGCACCGCCTACTCTGGCGCTGTGATCAATCGATTCTACGACCCACTGCTGGAAAAGGTGACTGCTTGGGCGCCAACTTCCGAAGAAGTCATCAAACGCATGGACAGAGCGTTGCGAGAATTTCGTATTCGCGGGGTTGCAACTAATCTGACTTTCCTGGAAAACGTTATCGGGCACCCGGATTTTCTGGATAACTCCTACACAACACAATTTATTGATACCACACCTGCATTGTTTGAACAGGTGAAACGTAAAGATCGGGCAACTAAATTACTGCAATACATTGCAGATGTCTCAGTCAACGGGCACCCTGATGCTCGCGATCGACCCAAACCGCGTAAAGATATTTTAGCTCCACAAGTACCCTGGTTTGACCGTGACATAGAACCTGGTACAAAAGATCGACTGGACAGAGACGGTCCTGTTAAATTTGCGCAGTGGCTTCGTGAATCACCCCAAGTCATGGTCACTGACACCACCATGCGTGATTCTCATCAATCACTGCTTGCGACTCGCATGAGAACCCATGACATTGTCGGCGTCGCTGACGCATACGCCCGTGGCATGCCCAATCTACTCTCACTGGAATGCTGGGGCGGCGCAACCTTTGATGTCAGCATGCGTTTTCTGACTGAAGACCCGTGGGAACGACTACAACTTATTCGTGAACGCGCACCGAACGTTCTGCTACAGATGCTGGTTCGTGGCGCTAACGGCGTGGGGTATACCAACTATCCGGACAATGTCGTACAACATTTCATAAAACGCGCAGCCGCTAGTGGCGTTGATTTGTTTCGAGTGTTCGACTGCTTCAACTGGATAGACAACATGCGTTTAAGCATGGACACCATACTTGAGGAAAACAAGCTGTGCGAAGCGTCTATCTGCTATACCGCAGACATGCTGGACGCATCACGACCCAAGTATCAGCTGAAGTACTACCTGGATTTGGCGCGCGAGCTCGAGACAGCCGGTGCACATATTCTGTGCATCAAGGATATGGGCGGACTCATGAAGCCCGCTGCGGCAACTCAGCTGTTTAAGGCGCTGCGTGAAGAAGTGTCATTACCGCTGCACTTTCACACACACGACACTTCTGGAATCTCTGCAGCAACAGTTCTTGCGGCTGTCGCCGCTGGTGTCGATGCTATCGATGCCGCTATGGATCCTCTATCGGGTGGCACATCGCAACCGTGCCTGGGTTCGATAGTGGCGGCCTTAAAAGGCAGCCCTGAGGATACTCGCCTTGATAGCCACGCTATTGAAAAGATCTCCTTCTATTGGGAAGCCGTTCGACACCAGTACGCAGCTTTTGAAAGCGACCTCAAAGGTCCTGCGTCCGAAGTCTATATGCATGAAATGCCTGGTGGACAGTTTACTAATTTAAAGGAGCAAGCTCGTTCAATGGGGCTGGATTCTCGTTGGCATGAAGTCGCTCGTGCCTATAGCGACGTTAACGCCATGTTCGGCGATATTGTTAAGGTCACACCGTCATCTAAAGTTGTTGGTGATCTTGCACTTATGATGATTAGTCAGGATCTGAGCATAGAAGATGTAGCAAATCCTGATCGAGACATCGCATTTCCTGACTCCGTCGTATCCATGATGCGCGGTGAATTAAGCCAGCCTCCTGGTGGTTTCCCACAAGGTATCCAAAACAAGGTGTTAAAGGGTAAACCGCCTTTGACAGAACGCGCTAGCCTGTCGATGGAAGCTGCTGATCTGCCAGCGGTACGAAAGTGGCTTAGTGAAGAGCTTGAGCAAGACATCAGCGAAAATCAGCTTGCTTCGTACAATATGTACCCCAAGGTATTCACTGAATTCATGGCAGCGCAGAATACTTACGGCCCCACGAGCACCCTCCCAACGCCTGTGTACTTCTATGGCTTAAATGTTGGTAACGAGCTCTTCGTTGAAATTGAAAAAGGTAAGACGCTGGTAATTCGATGTCTGGCATTCGGAGATGTTAACGATCAAGGCATGGTGCGCGTGTTCTTCGAGCTCAACGGTCAGCCTCGCTCAATCGCTGTGCCAGATCGTCTGCACGGCGCCACAGGTGCAGCCACTCGAGCAAAAGCCGATCCCACGAATGCGAGTCATGTAGGTTCACCTATGCCAGGTGTCGTTTCAACGGTGAGTATCAAACAGGGTCAAACTGTTCAGACAGGAGATGTACTACTTTCCATTGAAGCTATGAAGATGGAAACAGCTATTTACGCAGAATTTGATGGCACTATCGAAGAGATGCTCGTAAAAGCCGGCGATCAGATTGATGCGAAGGATTTACTGATTCGCATTACTGCGTAGCTCGGTGTCTGAGGCTACGCCATTGCCAGCCTCTTGGGAGTAATAGTGTTTTCAACTACCGGAGTAAAAGCTCCTACTCCGGTAGTTGAAAAATGCCTAGCTTTCCTGCATTTTAAACTGCATGTTGTATTCTTTTCCAGCACGCTGCAGCCAGAGCCATACATAGTCGGCAAAACTGCGTCTAACGACTAATTCAAATGCGTCGTCTGGCAAAGCCCTTAGCACCACCTGCGCTTTTGCCAGAGTTGTATTAACGACCTTGCCTGCTTGGAAGTTTTCCGGACTCACATCATAAACCGTACTTTTCTTCAGCACGTTTCTGGCATCAGCTCCAGAGAGACGCATGACGCTGTATCCGCCAGTGTTATTGACGATAGCCAGATGACCGTCAACGGCTGTGCGTAGTGAATTTTCGATATCGAATGCTTCAATGTTCGGACACGATACCAGCCACTCATCTGGCGCCATCCAACGCGCACAATATGCGCCAGACTCAGTGCTCTTCAAAGTTTCTGGCAATGCAATTCCAGCTACTTTATTCAACGCCTTAGACAATGCATCCCGACTGGCGTTAGCTCGAAGTACCAGTAAACCAGTGAGCTTCATTTCTGCCAGAGTTACACTCGTTTTTGCTCTCGTAGCACTCCTGGCTTTAATCGCAGCCTCAACATGATGCATGGGAGTCTGCAGCACGTTTGCCCCTGAAACTGCAGCTGCATTGGGACATTGATTCATCACATTGACAGTTTTATTGCTCATGCTTTTTGCCTCGTCGAATCCGCGTCGAGAAAGACGGTTGAACATATTTCAGCTTCTATACAGCTGCCATCAGCCATAGGAAAATACACCTTCTCTCCCATACGTTGCAATCCACCTTTGATGACAGCCATGGCGATACGTCTATTCAAATAGGCACTGTGATAACTGGATGTGACATGCCCAACCATGCTCATGGGAATCGCTTGATTCGGATCACGCACTGCCTGTGCCCCTTCAATCAATTTTGCTTGAGAATCAGTCGTTAGCAAACCAACCAACTCCTTGCGATTCTCTCGAACACAATCGGCTCGGTTCATGCCACGCTTACCAATAAAGCTAAAAGGCTTTTTGTTTGACACCGCCCAGCCATGATTGAGATCGATGGGCGTCATTGAGCCATCGGTTTCTTGCCCTACAATAATAAAGCCTTTTTCAGCACGTAAAACATGCATGGTTTCAGTACCGTATGGTGTCAAGTTGTAAGCCTCGCCAGCTTTGAACAACGCGTTCCAGACGTGTAGACCGTACTGCGCAGGTACATTGATTTCAAACGAGAGGTCACCGGTAAAGGAGATTCTGAATATACGTGCAGGAATTCCCGCAACATTGGCCACACGCCAATCCATAAACCCAAATGCTTCAGCCGACACATCAATCTCGGTCAAGTTTGCTAACAACTTGCGACTATCTGGACCCGCAATTGCCATGGTTGCCCATTGGTCAGTCACACTGTTGAAATAGACTTCCATTTCCGGCCATTCAGTCTGATGATAGATCTCTAGCCAGGCAAGCACACGTGCAGCACCACCAGACGTGGTTGTCATCAGGAAGTGGTTTTCTGCCAGACAAGATGTCACACCATCGTCCATCACCATGCCATCTTCACCACACATCAAACCATAGCGACAACGTCCCGGAGCCAACTTTTCCCAGGCGTTGGTGTAAACCCTGCCCAGAAATTCGCGTGCATCCTTACCTTGAATATCAATCTTGCCCAAGGTGGAAGCATCCAGAATACCAATGCCATTACGCGTGGCCAGTTGCTCGCGAGCTATGGCCTCCTCCATCGTCTCACCAGAGGTAGTGTAATAAAGGGGTCTCTTCCACTGCCCGACATTTTCGAACTCAGCGCCGTGCTCCAGATGCCATGTGTGCATGGGCGTAAAACGCTGAGGGTCAAACAGGTCATCTGTATTAGCCCCCGCCACGACACCAAAACTCACTGGATTGTAGTTAGGACGAAAAACCGTAGTGCCAGTTTCCTGGATAGTTTTGTTCAGACTCTTGGCAACGATTGCCATGCCATTAATATTGCCAGTCTTACCTTGATCCGTACCAAAACCTAGCGCTGTGTAACGCTTTACATGTTCGATCGACTCAAAACCTTCTCGTGTAGTCATTTCGATACCAGCCGCTGTCACATCATTTTGCATATCTACAAACTGCTTGGGCGCACGGCTGGCAGGCTTTGTATGCGGACCCAGATACAGAGGCATTGTGTCACCCACGACATCATTGCCCGCTGACGCAGACGGTGCGTCCATCTGGACATCGTCTGAATTACCGCTGGCAGTTGCAGCCTCAATACCGGTTGCAAGCCCTACAGCTAAACATTGTGCAAGTGTCTGCGAACCTGACACAGAGCCTGCGCTGAAGCGTTGCTCTACCGTACTGCCAGGAACAAATCCCAGAACCTCTTCAGACCATACCGGCCGACTGCCTGTATGGCATGAAAGATGGACAATTGGACTCCAGCCACCGCTAGTTGCGATAGTGTCGCAACGAAGGAGACGAGTATCGCCTGTAACGAAAGTTCCTATGGCATTGATTGGAGCAACAACTGCACCTCTCACTCGTTTTCGACCCTGTGCTTCAATAATGGCGCAGCCAGTAAGCACCCGGATACCACGTTCAACCGCCAAATCTACAATTCGTCCTTCTGGCTCTTTACGCGTATCGACAATAGCGATTACTTGCCTACCTGCATCCTGCCAATCCAACGCGCTCTGATAGGCGCTGTCATTATTCGTCATCAGTACAAGGCTGTTGCCGGGCACTACTGCAAATCTATGGATGTAATGACTCAAGCTTGAGGCAACCATACATCCAGGCAAATCATTGTTTGCATAAACCAACGGACGTTCGTGTGCCCCGGTTGCCAACACGACACTGCCTGCACGGACCTTATGCATCCGTTGCCTAACCGTTCCATCGGGTGATGTATCGGCTAGGTGATCGCTGCGTTTTTCGACAATCGTTAAAAAGTTATGATCGTGATATCCATTAACGGTAGATCTTGGCAGCAGTGTGACCCGAGGATTATCGTTCAATTCAGTGACGACCTTTTCAACCCAATCCATTGGCTCCAGACCCTCTATTCGTT
>JBLHWG010000241.1:0-8099 GCA_047629055.1 Halioglobus sp. | reverse complement strand
ACTGGAACCGTATCAGGCTTTCCGCCGTAACGGACATGCACAACAACAGCGACCAGACCACCCCCGGGGTTATAAATTAAGCTCAAGGGAATTACCCAGCCAAATAACAAACCTCGCAGAAGATACGTAGACGAGACTAGCACGATACGGTCCCTGCGTGACGTTGGTCAGTTACTCTACCGGCTCCGATGTGGACGTCGATTCAGGTTCTGACTTGAGTTTTGTGTTTGCAGGTTCTGCCAGAAGTTCGTCTAGCTGGCCGTTAAGCGAGGCTAGTCGCTCAGATACTATGTCGTCTGTGCCGCTGCCTTCCTGAGATCTAGATTTCAACAGTGCGTTGGCCGTGTTAATCGCCGTTACAATGGCTATTTTTTCAATACTTGAGGTGTTGCTACGCCTCCGTAAATCGCGCATAGATTGATCAATATAGGCTGCGGCCTGCAATAGATCGTCTTCTTCACCAGGTTTACACGCAATCTGCACTTCTTTATCCAGTATTCGAAGCCGAGCGGGTTTGCTGCCCGCAGTTTCTGCCTTGGGATTTTTAGTTTTGTTCATTGACTGGCTTCCAGTGATTTCAGTCGTATGATCATTTGCTCGACTTTACTTCGTGCTGTCTCATTTTTTTCGATGAGTCTGGATCTCTCCTCAATCAATGAGTTCTGTTGCTGCTTTAAGGACTGATTCTCAAGCCGCAATTTTGAACAGAGCTTGGCTACTTCGTGCAAACGGGATTCGATTGCGTCGAATTCTTTATGCATGTTTGGGCTGCTCATCGATAAGCACCGCGTATTGGGTAGTCTGCATTGTATACTTCAGAGCTGTTTGGTGGCGATTAGCTTATATCTTGTGACCCTTTCTGATCAATCCATAAATGTTGCGCTGGAACGGCTGGATCTGCCGTTGCCTTTACCTGAAATTCACGGGCTGTGTTGTGGCCTGTTGTGCTCTATGTCCAGCACTGCCGCCAAAACTCGATGGTTCACGGAATTACTCGATGCTGCGGCGTTGAAATCCGATGCGGTGGCCTCTAAGGCTTCTGAGCTGAAAGTGCTTGATGAGTGGTTTTCCGAGACATTGGCATCCTTGAACGACGTTGAGCTCGAATTTTCGCCAGCGATGCCAGATGATGCCTTGCCCGTGGCTTTGAGAATTCGGGCCTTGGGTGAGTTTTGTGGTGGTTTTACCTATGGTTTGGGTATTGCCTTAAGTCAGCGAGGTCAAAAACCCATACCCGCAGACACGCTGGAGATCATTGAAGATTTTCAGGCCATCGAGTCAGCGGATCTAGAAGAAAGTGATTTGCAGCACAGTTCGCATGGCCCCTTACAACGTGATTTTCCGCCTAAGTCAAAGGATGGCTCGGAAAATGAAGATGCTCAGATGGACGGTGCCACAGACGAGGAGGAGCAGCAGGAAGTCGTGTATAACGAATTACTGGAATATGTGCGTGTAGGGGTGCTTTTGGTTCTCGAAGAACTGCGTCCAGTGACCAATGTTACTCAGGTAAAGCCATCGTGAAAAAAGGCCTGAGTAGAACAGAACGATTTTCCAAATCGTTTGGCGCTGAACTTAAACGCCGTCGTAGGGCATTAATGCGCATCATGGGAGATAACTCCATAGCGCTAATTCCCGCAGCCAGGGCAGCGACTCGTAGCCGAGACACTGAGTATGCGTACCGGGCTGATAGCAATATGCTCTACCTGAGTGGATTCGATGAGCCAGAGGCGCTCATGGTCTTAATCCCCAACAGGCGGCAAGGTCAGTACATCATGTTCTGTCGTGAGCGCGATCCACTGCAGGAGACCTGGCACGGTCGCAGACTAGGTGTAGAGGAAGCACCTGCATCACTGGGTGCTGACGATGCATTTCCGATAAGTGATATCGATGACATTCTGCCCGGGCTTCTTGAAAACAAGCAGGCTGTTTTTCATACACTTGGCAAAGACCAAGGTTTTGATCTCAAGTTGTTGGGGTGGCTGAACAAGGCGCGTTCCAGTCGCCATCGTGATGGTGGTGATCCGGATGCATTTATATCTCTGGATTATCATTTGCACGAAATGCGTGTGCACAAAAGCCGCAGCGAATTGGCCTTACTGCGAAAAGCTGCAAATCTGAGTGCCGCTGCTCATGCTCGTGCCATGCGTAAGGCGGCGCCTGGGCTTCACGAATACGAACTGGAAGCTGAGATCATTGCTGAATACACAGCAAATGGGGCTACTCATGCGTTTGCTCCGATCGTTGGCGGTGGTGAAAATGGTTGCATTTTGCACTACACCGAAAATAATGATCTGTTGCAGGATAAGGAACTGGTTTTGATTGACTCGGGTGCTGAGCTTTCCGGGTACGCCGGTGACATTACAAGAACATTTCCTGTTAACGGGCAATTCAGCGAAGCTCAAAAAACGGTTTACAACATTGTTCTGGAGGCTCAGCTCGCTGCAATCGATGCAGTGAAGCCCGGCAATCATTGGAATGATCCGCATGAAGCTGCGGTGAAAATCTTAACCACAGGGCTTCGCGATATTGGTGTTCTTAAAGGCAAATTGCCAGCGCTAATAAAAGAAGAGGCTTACAAACCGTTCTATATGCACCGTACGGGTCATTGGTTGGGCATGGATGTTCATGATGTTGGCGAGTACCGACTCAACGGTGAATGGAGAACACTTGAGCCAGGTATGGTTCTGACTGTTGAGCCAGGTTTGTATTTGGGGGATTCACGAAAAATCCCCAAACAGTATCGAAATATTGGTGTACGAATTGAAGATGATGTCGCTGTGACAGACAAGGGTTGTGAGGTGCTGACATCGGGTGTGCCTAAAACTGTAGAGGACATTGAGGCCTATATGCAAGTATGAACGGTGAGCGCGCAGAAAAATCTAGTCCTTGTTCCAACGTTGTTGACATAGCTATTGTGGGTGCAGGCTTGGTGGGTTTGCCCCTGGCATTGGCGCTTTGCGCGCGAGGTTGGTCTGTTGTGGTCATTGAGGCCTCCAAACCTCTGCAGCCATCAGCATGCGATACGGCTATAGAGGCATCTACTGATACATTAGTCAACGAGTCCGCGTTAAGACAACGCTGCACAGCATTGAATGTTGGTACACAGCAGTGGTTAGTGAACAATGGACTGTGGGATTGCCTAGCCGATGATGCCTGCGCAATAGAACGCGTAAACGTGTCTCACAAAGGGTATTTTGGTGCTACCCGATTGGAGGCTGCGGAGTATGGTCTGACGGCTTTGGGATATGTTATCAACAACCAAAATTATGTTCAGCAGTTGAGAGCTGCTTGTGAAAATTCAGCGCTTAACATTCATTTTGACCTACGAGTTGTTAGCGTTGAGCACGACGAACAGTGCGTGACGTTAAATATGGACAATGGAGCTTCCCAAAAGGCTCGATTGTTGGTTGCAGTGGACGGCATTAACTCAGTCGTTCGCGACTCGACAGGTCTAAAAACATCCCAGCTGGATTATGAACAGGCTGCTGTACTGGGTATGGTTGCACTGACAACACCGCATGGTGGTGTTGCGCACGAAAGGTTCACCCAAACCGGACCACTGGCATTATTGCCTCGCCCTGGACTGTTCATGAACTTTGTGGACTGCATTGAGCCGAGCGAGCAAGCTGCCATTGAGCAAATGACTTCTAAGGAATATCTAACTCGATTACAGACACGTTTTGGTTACCGCTTGGGAAAATTCAAACAAGTGGGTCCACGATTTGTCATGCCGCTTGTGCGCATGGAGTCTGATGCACAAACATCACGAAGAACCGTACTTCTCGGGAATGCGGTTCGACTACTGCATCCGGTTGGTGGGCAGGGCTATAACCTATCGATGAGAGATGTTGATGGGCTTGTAAAGCTTTTGGACAAAGACGCTGTCCCTGATCCGGGTGCTGATAATCTACTATCTGAATTTTCTTTGTCGCGACGAGCCGATCAGAAATCGATTGTACGACTTACGGATACACTAGCCAGAGGGTTTAGAGGGCACGCTTCCATTCCTGGTCATTTACGCTCCAGTGCTTTGTTGGGTCTGGATATGATTACCCCATTGCGTAAACAGTTTGCAGCGAAGACTATGGGGGTTACAGGTTTGTGATGCTCGCAAATAGTCTACTACCGAAGCCTGGACATCTTTGCGCCTAACGTCGTGAAATCACTTCTGACAACGCATTTGGGAAAACGGCTAGCTTTTTTTGTAATGGCAGCCCTCATTGGTGCTGTCGTCGGATTTTCCACATTTGCGCTCATGAAGCTTGTGTCTGTATTTCAATACATTGGCTATGGCGCGGCTTCAGAAATTCGTTACACACAGATCATAGCGGCACGGCCAGCCTGGCAAATTATTCTAGTACCCTGTCTAGGCGGATTGGTGCTGGGTATTCTTATGCAGTATTTGCCTGGCCGGCGATACCATGGTATCGCCGATGTTATGGAGGCCTGCGCGCTTAACAGTGCGCGGATGCCGGTAAGGTCTGGTGTTGGCGGCGCTCTGGCTGCGGCTTTATCATTAGGAGTTGGAGCTCCTCTGGGGCGTGAAGGCCCGGCGGTGCATATTGGAGCTTCTATTAGTGCCTGGTTGGCAGAAAAATTTGGGCTTGATCACAAGGAGTCACTAGCACTACTGGGTTGCGGTGCTGCCGCCGCTGTCGCTTTTTCATTCAACACACCGATTGCTGCGGTTATTTTTGCTCTGGAAGTTATCGTCGGCTATTTTACGTTACGTGTATTTGCACCAGTGGTAATAGCGGTTATGGCAGCTATGGTGGTGCGCGAATACTTCATGGGTAGTCATGCCCTGTTTCCGGTTTTACCGCACACCATCGTGTCGCAATGGGAGCTGGTATTGTTTGCCTTACTTGGGGTCTGTGGTGCATTAGTCGCAAAGAGTTTGCTCATGCTGACTACCGGTTTTCAGACTTTATGGAATTGGTCTAAGGTACCGAGGTGGTGCCAGCCTGCGATTGCTGGAGCTTTGTTTGGCATGGTCGCTGTTCCGTTGCCCTACATTTTGGGTATCGGATTCGAAGGCACCTTGTTGGCATTGAGCGGCGTATTGGACAGCGATTTATTGCTTTATTTGCTTATCGCAAAGCTAGTGGTTGTCTGTCTTGCCTTAAGTAGTGGTTTTGCAGGCGGTGTGTTTGGTCCGGCCATCTTTCTAGGCAGCATGCTCGGTGGTTTGTTCTGGGTGTTAGCCAGTTACATGGGAGTTTCATTAAGTGAGCAAGGTGTCTATGCCACGATTGGCATGGGAGCTTTAGCCTCTGCACTGCTGGGCGCGCCTATTTCAACGGTGTTGATAGTCTTTGAATTAACACGTGACTACGGTATTACCTTGGGTGTCATGACGGCAGCGGCCTTTGCCAGCACTGTTATGCAATCAGGAAAGCACGGATCCTTTTTTCGGTGGCAGTTAGCTCGGCGAAATGTGAATCTAACCCGTGGACGAGATATCAGTTTATTGATGACACAACGAGTAGAACATTTGATATCAAACGAGTATCTAGTTGTTCATCCCGGTATAACCACCGGTAAGCTTGAGTCGGGCATGGGAGTGAAAAGGCAGCGGCTTGCTGTTCTAGTTGATGAGAACAACCAGTTTGTAGGCAGTGTTAACCTGTCATCGTTGATCTCTCATGCTATCAGCCACGGTATGGATTCGCCCGCCATCGATGCAGCTCTGGATACAAGCTATTCGATAACAGCAATGACCAATATTGTCACCGCCGTGCAAACGATGGCTGAACAAAAATTAGAATTCGTACCGGTTGTCGAAACGCTTGACAATGATAAAATCGTGCTGCTGGGCGTGGTGACTAAAAGTGACTTGCTGGCTGAACACTACGATGTGGTAAAACGAGCAAGAGAAGAAGAATTCGGCATCACCTGATGTCGATTGAACAAACAAAGAGGCGTTAGTTAATGAGTGGACCGGAATTTTTAGGGTTCGATACACTTGCGTTGCACGCGGGTCAAACACCCGATAGTGAGACGCGGGCTAGAGCAACTCCGATATATCAAAGTACCTCTTTCGTGTTCGACGATAGTGATAAGGCGTCATCACTTTTTGATATAGCACGTGCAGGGCATGTGTATTCGCGAATTTCCAACCCCACGGTGGCAGTTCTTGAAGAGCGTGTTGCTGCTCTGGAAGGTGGAGTGGGTGCGGTGTGCACAGCCAGCGGCATGGCAGCCATCCACTTGGGACTGGTGACCATAACCGGAGCAGGCGGACATATCGTTGCGTCTCAATCCCTCTATGGCGGTACGCACAATTTGCTAAGCTACACGCTTCCAAGATTTGGCATCGAAACAACCTTTGTTGATCCTCGGGATCCAGACGCTTTTGCTGCGGCAATAAGGCCAGAAACAAAGGTCGTGTTTGCTGAAACTGTCGCTAACCCGCGTTGCGAGGTGCTGAATATTCCGGAAGTCTCAGCCATTGCTCATGCGGCCGGTGTGCCGTTGATGATTGATGCCACGCTATCAACGCCTTACCTGATGCCCGTGATAAAGCTTGGCGCAGACATAGTTATGCATTCCCTGACCAAATTCATGGGTGGCCATGGAGTTGCAGTGGGTGGTGTGCTCATTGATAGCGGAAGATTTGATTGGGAAGCCTCTGGACGATTTCCCGAAATTTCAGAACCTTATGTAGGCTTTCATGGCATGGACTTCGTTGAGGAGTTCGGACCTGCAGCGTACATAATGAGGGCGCGTAAAGAAGGACTTAGAGACTTCGGTGCAACCCTATCACCGGGCAACGCCTTTCATTTGTTACAAGGCTTGGAAACCTTGCCAATGCGAATGGACCGGCACGTAGCAAACACGGAAGAAATTGTTAAGTATTTGTCGAGTCACGAAGCAGTCTCGGTAGTTCACCATCCCTCTGTTCCTGATCACCCCGATCATGAGTTGGCTAAAAAACTGTTGCCAAAAGGCGCAGGCGCGGTCTTCAGTTTCGAACTGGCAGGCGGGCGACCCGCGGGCAGCGTATTTATTGAGGCTCTGCAATTGTTTTCTCATCTGGCAAACGTTGGAGATGCCAAGTCGTTGGTCATTCATCCAGCCAGCACTACGCATTCGCGCATGGATGATGATGCGCTCACTGCAGCGGGCATAGCGCCCGGATTGGTTCGACTGTCGGTTGGGCTGGAAAACGTAAAAGATCTTTTGGCAGATTTACGGCAGGCGCTCAAGCGAGCAGCGAGAGTTTCATGAAAGTCAATATCGACAATAGCGACATTTTTGTCGGGCAGGGCGGCGTTGCCTGGGATGCGGATAAACGCATATTAGTGCTGTTGCACGGTGCCGGTATGGATCGAACGGTGTGGGTTTTACTAGCTCGCTACTTTGCTCGACACGGTTTCAATGTGGTTGCCCCTGATTTACCCGCTCACGGTGCGTCCGGCGGTGTGGCGTTGACGAGTATCGATGACCAGGCAGATTTCATCTGGAGTTTGCTGGATCATCTTCAGCAGGATCACGGTTTGCCGGTTAAACCTGTCGTCCTGGGAGGGCATAGCATGGGGGCCTTGGTTGCGTCTGCGGCTGCAGGTCAGTACCCAGATCGGACAGAACATCTACTGATGTTTGGAGCGGGCTACCCAATGCCAGTTGGCCAGCCGTTACTCGATGCTGCTAAAGCTAACGAGCAGACAGCAGTTGATATGATCGCTATCTACAGTCACTGTTTTAGCTCTCAATTGGGCCACAATCATGTGGCGGGCATAAGTGTTCTGAATAGCGCCATGGCGCTGCTAGAACGTGCTGCTCCTGGTGTTTTGTACGCAGACCTGCAGGCCTGTAATGACTATGCAGGCCTAGCACAGGCCGCCTCTGCCTTTGGTAAGGGTAAAACGACCTTGATTGTCGGAGACAGCGATCGCATGACGCCCATGAAGATGAGCCGAGGGCTGGCGGCACAGTTAGCGGCTGATTTGAAAGTGCTGAAAAACTGCGGCCACATGGTTATGTCAGAGCAACCTGAGCAAACACTGCAGGCGGTTAAGTCTGTCTTAATGGCTGTTTGATTGTATCTGCGTCAGCTCGCAGCGAGTTACCTGCAGTTCGCTGGCCGTTAGTCTCCC
>JBLHWG010000240.1:0-8155 GCA_047629055.1 Halioglobus sp. | reverse complement strand
ATGTAGCCTGGCTTGAGCATTTTTGCTGGAATAACCAGAGATTGCCCGACGAAGATGCCAGCATCCTGGTTTAAATCATTTATATCAGCTAGCGCGTGCCAGTTGGTCGCATCGCCGGTAGTTGCCTTGGCAATATCCCATAGGTTCTCGTTGCTGCCAACTTTGTGGATGTATTCTTTATCATCTGAAATAAATTCGATAGTTGCTTGTGTAAGTGTTTCTTCCTGAATGTTTTCCAAAGACACAAGTTCGAATTGCTCAACTTCTACAAAATCACTGTCTGGCATTTTCGGCAGAATCAGGATGGGATCCGCTTTGGATGTTTCGTTGGAAATAACCATCTCATCTGCAGAAGGCGTTTCGAAGATGACATCGTAATTGGCCGTGGCGTTGGCAATCACAACTGGGTTGAGGGCATCTTCTGGAAGAAGGGCATCATCTTTGAGCATGGCCTCATCAATCTCATCCAATTGAAACTGGTTATCGGATACGTCAACGATATCGCTTTTTGTGTCGTCACCTGTAATATCAGAGAAACCCAAAAGATACATGCCGACATCCCATGCGTGGATGCCCACTTCTGCAGTGACACGTCCAGCCACCAAGATGCCCTCTCCAATTGGGCTTAAATCGACGTCATCCAATTTTGGAGCTGACGCGCAGCCGCTGAGCGTTAGGACGGCTACTGCCAGCAGGCTTTTCTTGAAAATCTTAGGAGCGGGGTTGGGCATACGTTCTCACATTCCATCAGAGTTAAATAGGGGCTGATGAGCGTGAGTAGGAGGAACTGCCAGTCCGGCGCTTAAAAACGCTCTGGGGCAACACCACTCACGACTAACATCACTCTAAATTAAATAGACCCTAGATCGCTGTCCGTCAAATCGATATGCTTAATCTGGTAAATCTTTTTTTAGTTCAAACGATTACCGACTATTCCTAAAGCAGTCTGTACGTTGAACCTATTTTGGAGGAAGAATGGGGAAAATCCTTTTTTTGTCAGTGGTTTCAGCTCATCCTTGAGCTGCAAGAAGAGCTTATTTTGCCCAGGTATCACGCAACGTTACGGTTCGATTAAAAACCAGGTTTTCTGCTGAATGATCATGGCGATCGGTAACAAAGTAGCCGATGCGTTCGAATTGAAAATGCTGCTCCACAGTGGAATTTTTAAGTGCAGGCTCTACTACGCAGTTTTTCAGAATGATCTCGGACTCAGGATTGATCGCTGAACTCAAGGAGTCTGATTTTGCAGGGTCAGGTACGTTAAACAGAGGGTTGTAAAGTCGTACTTCTGCACAAATGCCGTCGCTTGCAGAAACCCAATGGATAACCCCTTTTACTTTGCGGCCCTCTGGTTTGGCCCCTAACGTGGCTTTATCGTGGGTGCAGCGCAGCTCGGTTACATTGCCTTCGTCATCTTTGATGACCTCTTCGCATTTTATGACATAGGAGCTTCGCAACCTGACCTCACCACCGGGTATTAGGCGTTGGTATTTCGGAGGAGGTACTTCAGCAAAATCGTCGCGATCGATGAAGACTTCACGAGTAAAAGGTACGTCTCGAGTTCCAGCAGTGTCATCTTGCGGATGATTCGCAAGGTTGAAGACCTGCTTATGATCTTCGGGCAGATCGGTAATGACAACCTTGATGGGGTCGAGTACGCCCATTCGACGTGGCGCCTCGCGATTCAATTCATCACGAATGCAGCCTTCGAGAATCAGCATTTCAATCCATGCATCGTTTTTGGTAACACCAATGCGATCGCAGAACTCTCGAAGTGCGGCAGCTGTGTAGCCACGGCGCCGCATGCCTATGATGGTGGGCATGCGAGGGTCGTCCCAGCCGCTGACATGATTGTCTTCAACCAGCTGGATGATTCGTCTTTTGCTCAGCATGGTGTATTCGAGCGAAAGTCTGGCAAATTCGATTTGCTGTGGGTGACTTTTGGTACCTAACTGATCGAGGACCCAGTCGTACAGAGGTCGGTGATCTTCAAATTCGAGCGTACATAATGAGTGAGTAATGTTCTCGATGGCGTCAGAGACACAATGGGTGTAGTCATACATCGGGTAGATGGACCATTTGTCGCCGGTTCTAACATGGTGCACCTTGCGAATACGGTATAGCGTGGGGTCACGCAGATTGATGTTGCCCGAAGCCATGTCAATCTTGGCACGCAGAACGTGTGCGCCGTTGTCGAATTCCCCAGCTTTCATTTGCCCAAACAGTTCCAGGTTTTGCTCAACAGAGCGGTTCCTGTGGGGGCTTTCAATGCCAGGTTCTGTCAGTGTGCCGCGCATTTCCCGCATTTCTTCGGCACTGCTGCTATCCACATAAGCTTTGCCTTGGCGGATGAGCTCACAGGCGTATTCGTAAAGCGTGTCGAAATAGTCGGATGCATGGCGTAATTCAGCCCACTCGAATCCTAACCAGCTGACATCGTCTTTGATAGCATTGGCAAATTCTTCATTTTCTTTGGCTGGATTCGTATCGTCGAATCGCAAATTGCAACGACCGTTGTACTTTGAGGCGATTCCGAAATTCAGGCAAATGGATTTCGCGTGACCAATGTGCAGGTAGCCGTTGGGCTCTGGTGGAAAACGGGTGATGACCTGACCATCATTTTTGCCAGCAGCAATATCGTCTTCAATGATATTTCGGATGAAATTGCTGGCCTCGACGGGCTCTGTTTTGGACATGGTTACGCGTGCTGCCAATCAATGAAGTTATAGATACAGACAAGTATAGACTCCGCGCGGCGCGGATAGGCATCCGTTATCGGGCTGCATTTGCTTACTGCTGAAATTGAGGGGCGTAGTCTTGGTGGAATTTTTTCACAGCCTTTATATAGCGACGCGTTTCGTTGAACGGCGGGACTCCGTTGTATTTGTCGACGTTGCCGGGTCCTGCGTTGTAGGCAGCTAGGGCTAGGCGCGTATCAGACGAGTATCTAGCCAGCATTTTGGCCAAGTACTGAGCGCCACCGAGCAGATTTTGCTGTGGATCCAAAATATTGGTGACTCCCATGGCTTTGGCCGTATTGGGCATCAGCTGCATTAAACCCGTGGCGCCAGCTTTGGATACCGCTTTAGGGTCGAAACAGGATTCGGCACGGGCAACCGCCTTTAGTAGAGCGGGGTCGACAGAGAATTTCATAGCCACTTTTCTGAATTCTGCGTTCAGTGCTCGCCCTTTGGCATCCAGCTGGCTCACTGACATTCCTCTACAGGGGTTGCTGCCTGTAGGTTTTCTGACAAACCCAAGGTAGCTGGTGCGGACTACTTGGCCCCGCACTATGGGCGCATCACTAAATGTGACAACACCGTTTTTGTCTTTCTTTTTAAAATAGGAGCCCGCTGCATGCGCGTGCGTGCTGGCGACGAGTAAGATTCCAGCCAAGAGTGAGACTGAAAAATAGTTGAGGTATCGAACAGCTTTAAATGCAGATGAGGCCATGAGAATGATATCGACTCCCAAGGGCGGGATATTATCACCGACGCTTTTTAGTGAGAACGGCTTCTCACCCATAGCTACCTGTTAAACGCGATACCTCCCCACCGGATTACCCTTTTACTTGTTGGCCAGAGAGGCCGTCCATTCGGTGACGTGATCAGCTAGTTCAGGTCGTCGACGAGTCGGGCGGTTTTCTGGTGGTGTGCCCAGGTAGAGAAACCCGGTAATTTGATCCTTCTCTTCTATTCCTAGCGCTTGTTTGACGTTTTCGTCATAGGCATTTTCTCCAGATAGCCAGATAGAGCCAAAACCTGTTGCCGTGGCGCCTAGCTGCATCAGTTGTACAGCGGCACCTGCAGAGAGCGTTTGCTCGATTTCGGGGGCCTTTGGGTGATCTAGTGTCAGCGTTGTTACAATAACCACAATGAGAGGGGAGCGAAGCGGCTTTTCGCTTAGGCGTTCGAGTTTTTGTTCACTAATATCTGGATCGCGGGACTTGGCCGCTTCTACAAAGACATCGGCCAGTGCATTTCTGGCAGATCCGCGGATAACGATGAAGCGCCAAGGGTGCAGCTTCCCATGATCGGGGGCCGTAATGGCGCATTGCAGAATGTCTTTGAGTTGTTGCTCGTCAGGGGCCGGGTCAGTCAATTGGCTTGCTGGAAATGAATGACGAGAATGCAGAGTATCGAGCAAAGAGTTCATGGAGCGTTTCGCATTTAGTGAATGGATGCAGTATAGCGAGCATGAATAAATTTGGAACGCCTAACCCTGCGCGCAGTAGTATTTAACTGAACACCTTTATCGGTATTAATTAACCTGGCTTTATATTATGACTCCCCATTACCGTGTCAGTTTCAGTGATGCAGCTGCCCATCTTATTGATGTGACGCTAACCATCACTGATCCTGCGACAGCTGGCCAGATACTGCGCTTGCCAAATTGGATTCCCGGAAGCTACATGATTCGGGATTTTTCCAAAAACATCGTAAGCCTGTTTGCGACGTCTAACGAGCGGCTAGTCGCACTGAAAAAATTGGACAAATCAAGCTGGCAGGCAGAAGCTAATCTTGATGAGTTGACAATTAAATACACTGTCTACGCATGGGATCTATCAGTGCGGACAGCCCATGTGGATCAGACTCATGCGTTTTTTAATGGCACCAGTGCTTTTTTGTCTGTTGACGGGCAGGAGCAATCCACACACAACGTCATTATCGAGCGTCCGGTAAATGACACAGCCTCGTTGTTCGAATTGTCGAGCACGCTCAAGCCGATTGACGTGGACGCTGCCGGGTTCGGGGCTTACGCAGCGCCTGATTACGACGAACTAATTGATCACCCGATTGAAATCGGTACGTTCAAACGCCTTGAGTTTCTTGCCTGTGGTGTCAAACACGAAGTGGTGTTGACTGGTGACTGCTTCTTTGACGAGCAGCGTGTTATCGATGATCTGACACGAATTTGTGAGTATCAAATTAGCTTCTTTGGAGCGCCCGCTCCCGTGGACCATTACGTGTTCATGGTAATGGTTGTAGATGCAGGCTACGGAGGGTTAGAACATCGAACCTCAACAGCGTTGATGATCACACGTGAGAACTTACCTATTGCTGGTGAAGAAAAGATCAGTGACAAATACTTGGATTTTCTAGGCCTGTGCAGTCACGAGTATTTTCATACTTGGAACATTAAGCGCATTAAGCCTGCGCAATTTGTACCCTTTGATCTGACAGCCGAATCGTATACACAATTGTTGTGGTTCTTTGAAGGTATGACGTCTTACTATGACGATCTGGTGCTGGCAAGAACTGGGCTTATCGATACTGAAACCTATCTGGGCGTTTTATCCAAAACCTTGACTCGCATACAAAGAGGGTGTGGACGGCTGAGCCAGACGGTTACCGATTCCAGCTTTGATGCGTGGAATAAATTTTATAAGCAAGACGAAAATGCACCCAACGCTATCGTTAGCTATTATGCGAAAGGTGCCTTAATTGCACTTTGTTTGGATGCCTTGTTACGCGACAAGTCAAACGGTGACGTTAGTCTCGACACACTAATGAGAGTCATGTGGAACCGGTGGTTGAATACGGGTGAGGGGCTGGCAGAAGATGAGCCACAACGTCTGGCGGCATTACTAGTTAACGAGAATTTAAGCGACTTTTTTAATCAGGCTTTGTATTCCACTGAAGAGTTGCCAGTTGCCCAAACGTTGGAAAAATTTGGTGTATCGCTGGAGTGGTGTGAACGTTTGTCTAGCAATGATGTTGGCGGCGTGCGCAAGAGTGCACCTCAACAAGTCGATACAAGCAGCGGTTCGACTAGACAGACCATCAAGCCTTGGCTAGGGGCCAATGTTATCGAAGCTGCTGGTGGTGTGCGAATCGCTCAGATCATGAAAGGGGGGCCTGCAGCGGCTGCTGGATTGTCAGCGGGTGATGTGATTGTTGCGATCAATGACCTGTCAGTGAGTAAGGCGGATATTGATAATCAGCTGGCACGCTATGCATCGCTTGACATAATGCCTGTGCACTATTTTCGTTTAGGTCGTCTGCGGGTTGCGCAGCTGCCCGTTCAGTCAGCGCCTAAAGACACGGCAGTGTTGAGCGTATATGATAAAAATGTCGTTAATAGTTGGATATACGATACCCGTCTGGTAGGCGAGGATAATGTTGCGTCGGCGTTTTTTGATAAGAACTCATGAGGCTGGCACCCGACGGTTCTCTTATTGAAAGAGAGCTTGTGAATGCCGGCATGGAACCGGTAACTCTGCATCTTTTTGAAGAGCTGAATTCCACGAGTGTCTGGCTGCGTGAACAATTTATGGGCAGGCCGGTTGGCAGTGTTGATGATTGCTTCAGTACGCATTTATGCGCAACTAACTGGCAAACAGCAGGTATTGCCCGGCGTGGCAAGACGTGGCAAACGAAGCCTGGCAACATCACGTTTTCCGTACTTTCAACGACGGATACACCCGCTAAAGATCTATTGGGTCTGAGCCTTGTCAGCGGAATCGGGATTGCAGATTGTCTGCAGGGTACGTTGGGCGTTAGTGTTCAGCTTAAATGGCCTAATGATGTGCTGGTTGATGATGCGAAACTAGGTGGGCTATTAACGGAAATAAGTAGCGTGCCGGCAAGGCTGGGAGCGCCAGCTGTGTGCGAGGTGCTGACAGGAATTGGCGTGAATTTCCTAGCTGATCCTGATGTGCTGGAGTTGGGAATAGGTGCCACTTCGCTTGAAAAAGAGGCTCTGTCACCCACACCTGAGCAGCGAGATGAATTGATCGGTAAACTGGCGGCCAGTGTCTTGTCAGCGCATCAGCGTTTTTACGAAAATGGCTGGTCAGCATTCGCCGATCGCTGGAAAGCTTTGGACTGGTTATTGAATAAGAACGTGATGATTCATTCGCAGCAAACAACTGAGCAAGCCGTGGCCCGTGGGGTCGATGAGCAGGGTGCGCTACTGGTAGAGCGTGATGGATCTACGTATCCTGTTTACAGTGGCGAAGTATCTATAAGACCAACCGTATGAGAATTCTGGTAGACATAGGCAACTCGCGTTTCAAATCGGCCATTGAAGACAGCGATGGTATTCATGAGCTGGAAACCTTCGCGTGGAAAGATAGCTTCCTACATGAAGCGCTGGAAAAGGTCTGGCTTAAGCCACTCAAAGGGCAGATTCCTCACAGTGTTCATGTGTCCAATGTTGCGGGTCAAAGGTTACTGCCAAATCTGAGCGCCTGGTGCTGTTCCCATTTTGATCAGCAGCCTGTTGCTGTGACATCAGAAGCGCAATTCAACGGCTTGAAAAACAGCTATCAAGAACCGGCAACGTTTGGCGTGGACCGTTGGGCTGCCATGATTGGTGCTCGTTCCGAACACTCTGGCGCGTTGTGCGTCATTGATTCTGGAACGGCCACCACTGTTGATCTTATTGATGCCTCAGGGCAGCATCTGGGGGGCGCTATACTGCCGGGTATCTATACGATGAGGCGCTCGCTGGGCAAATACACCTCAGCGCTGTTTGCTGCAGATGGCCTTATTAGTCCTTTTTCTGACAATACTGCTAGCGGCATTGCAGGCGGTACGGGTTATGCCTCTGTGGGCGCTATGGATCGACTGGTGTTTGAAGCTGAGCAATTGGTGAGTGATTTGACCACTGTTGTCACCGGTGGCGAATCACAGATTCTAGAATCCATGATGCATGCGTATGTTATCCGTGACCCTTTGCTGGTGCTTAAAGGTGTATCGGTTATAGCGGGGGAAATGAGCGCTGAGGAAATAAGCCAAGCGTCGTGCTGTAATTAAAAAGTATGTCGGTTATAAGGCAGCCTGTAAGTGTGTGCCGCACAGCGTGTGCCGCACAACGTGTGCCGGTAAAAGGGGGTTATTACCGCCTTCGTAATGACTGTCAGCTAGATCGTTAAGATACGATGACACTGACAACTCCAATGTTTGGAGTGTGGAGTGTCTAATGTTCAAAGTCAGAAAAAACCAGACTGTACTCGCCTTACTGGCAGTCATCGGCTCGTCGATGTTTGTGTTGTCCGCACATGCCATGCCCTCTGTATCAGGCCTGACAATCTCTTGGCCAGATGACGGTTACTATCAGGTTCAACGAGTCACTGATCACAGTACGGTGTGTGAAGGCACTCGAGAGTGCGTAGTCCCGGTAGGTGAGTACACCGTTATCAATCACACAA
>JBLHWG010000239.1:0-8186 GCA_047629055.1 Halioglobus sp. | reverse complement strand
TGTTTCACCCGAAGTTAAGGTTCGAAATCTCTCAGAAGTTGAGATCGAGAGTCTACGTACGGAAGTTGGAAAATTCACAGTCGAGGGCGATTTACGTCGCGATGTCTCGATGAATATAAAGCGTCTGATGGACCTCGGTTGTTACCGTGGAATTCGCCATCGTCGGGGCTTACCCCTTCGTGGTCAACGTACGAAGACTAATGCGCGTACGCGCAAAGGTCCGCGTCGACCACTCAAGCGTTAATAGAGATAGTTATGGCAGCTAGTAGCACTAAAAAGAAGGTACGTCGTACCGTTACAGACGGTATTGCGCACATTCATGCATCGTTCAACAATACGATTGTTATGATCACTGATCGGCAGGGCAATGCTCTGTCGTGGGCCACCGCTGGTGGTTCAGGTTTTCGTGGATCTCGCAAGAGTACACCTTTCGCAGCTCAGGTTGCGGCAGAGCGTGCTGGTGAGGCGGCCAAGGAATATGGTCTGAAGAACATTGACGTACACGTAAAGGGTCCAGGACCCGGTCGTGATTCAGCGGTTCGTTCACTGAATAACGTTGGCTTCAAGATCAGCAGTATCCTTGACGTTACACCAATCCCTCACAATGGTTGCCGCCCGCCTAAAAAGCGCCGTGTGTGAGATGAACTTGCAAAATCTAAAGAACTGTAGTGGGAGTATGAACCGTGGCTAGATATACCGGTCCAACGTGCAAACTAAGCCGTCGTGAAGGCACAGACTTATACCTGAAGTCAGGTATTCGTCCGCTTGAGTCAAAATGTAACCTTGAAACACCTCCTGGCATGCAAGGCGCCAAGCGTGGGCGGCCTTCTGACTACGCAATCCAATTGCGTGAAAAGCAGAAAGTACGTCGTATGTATGGTGTTTTAGAAAAGCAATTCCGGAACTATTACAAAGCAGCCGCGGCCAAGAAAGGTTCAACAGGTGAGAATCTGTTATCACTTTTAGAGCAACGACTCGATAATGTAGTGTACCGAATGGGTTTTGGCTCAACCAGAGCAGAATCCCGGCAGTTGGTATCTCATAAGTCAATAATGGTAGACGGCAAGATAGTGAACATTGCGTCTTACCAAATCCAGCCTAATCAGGTTGTGTCAATTCGTGAAAAAGCCCGCAAACAGGCTCGTATTTCGGATGCACTCGAATTAGCTCAGCAACGTGGTGTGCCGGGTTGGATCGAAGTTGACGCGAAGAAATTTGAAGGTACTTTCAAAACTGTTCCAGATCGCGCTGATCTGCCAGCCGAGATTAATGAATCTCTGGTTGTGGAGCTGTACTCAAAGTAGTCCGCTATTTGCGGTTACTTGTCTATAGCTTTAGGGTGGGATAGCACTTCGCTGTCCCGCTAAAATTAAGGGGTTGAATTACGTTGAATGCTATGCAAACTGAATTCTTAAAACCACGTATTGTCGATGTCTCAGCTACTAACGCTAACCACGCGAAAGTTACGCTAGAGCCGTTAGAGCGTGGGTTTGGCCATACGTTGGGTAACGCGTTACGCCGTATATTATTGTCGTCTATGCCCGGTGCTGCTTTCTACGAAGCAGAGATTGAGGGCGTGCTCCACGAGTACACCACTATGGAAGGTGTGCAAGAGGATGTATTGGATATCTTATTAAACCTTAAGGGTGTATCAATAGTGATGCATGCTAAGAACGAAGCAAATCTTAAGCTGGTCAAGCAGGGGCCTTGTGTGGTTACTGCTGGTGATATCACGCTAGATCACGATATTGAAATAATTAACCCAGATCATGTTATCTGCCACCTAACTGGCAACACTAACTTGAACATGACTCTTCGGGCACGTGTAGGACGCGGTTACGAACCTGCCTCACACCGTACTCTAGAGGAAGGTGAAAGCCGTCCCATTGGTACTCTGCAAATTGATTCATCGTTTAGCCCTGTACATAAAGTGGCTTATAATGTTGAGAGTGCGCGGGTAGAGCAGCGAACCGACTTAGATAAGCTAATTGTTGATCTTGAAACAAACGGTACTATTGATCCTGAAGAAGCCATCAGGAAGGCAGCAACGATTCTTCAGGAACAATTGTCAGTCTTTGTAGATCTCAAAGCAGAAACAGCTACGCCGGAAGAAGAACAGGCATCTGATATCGATCCTATCCTTCTTCGTCCTGTTGATGATTTGGAGTTGACCGTTCGCTCAGCAAATTGTTTGAAAGCAGAAAATATATACTACATTGGTGATCTAATTCAGCGCACTGAAGTGGAATTACTGAAAACGCCTAATCTGGGTAAGAAGTCCTTGACCGAAATCAAAGACGTTCTGGCACAGCAGGCACTGTCACTAGGTATGCGCCTGGAAAACTGGCCTCCACCCGAGTTGCAAAAGCAGCGCGAGATGGCTAAGTAAGGTTAGAAAGAGAAAAGATCATGAGACATCGTAATAGCGGGCGTCAGCTCAACCGTAACTCCAGTCACCGTAAGGCTATGTTTCGTAACATGGCAGCTTCCCTAATAGAGCATGGGTCAATCAAGACCACTGTTCCTAAGGCGAAAGAGCTACGCGGTGTTATTGAACCGATGGTGACTAATGCAAAGACAGATACCGTTGCCAAACGTCGTCAAGCGTTTGATCGGCTGCGAGACAAAGCAGGTGTTGGTAAACTGTTTACTGAAATCGGACCTAGATTTGCTAACCGACCAGGTGGCTACACACGTATATTGAAGTGTGGTATGCGTCCTGGTGATAATGCGCCCATGGCAATCATCGAGTTCGTTGAACGCGGTGAGTAAGGTGTTAGCTATAGGTGAATGATTAGCGCTACGTTGGGCTGAATCATATTGGAAAAGGTCCGAAGCTAATGCAGCTCGGGCCTTTTTTGGTTTTACGACTGGCAAGATATATATGACAGATGTAGGAAGTAGTTTTAGCGCTCTTGTACATCTACTAAAGTACGCCAAAGGATATCGTCGCAGAATAATCCTGGCCAGCATCTGCTCAGCGTTGAATACGTTTTTTGACGTTATGCCGGAGATATTGATCGGTGTTGCAATTGATGTAGTCGTCAACCAGGAAGCTAGTTTCCTCGCTGGTTTTGGATTTGAAACACCCCAGGCTCAAATTCTAATGTTGGGCTTTCTCACATTTCTTATATGGGCTGGTGAATCATTATTTGAATACCTCTATTTGATTCTGTGGCGAAACCTAGCCCAAGATTTGCAGGCCGACTTACGCCAGGATGCATACGATCAAGTGCAGCGTCAAGACATGGGTTTTTTCGAGTCCAGGAGTTCTGGGGAACTGACATCGATTTTAAATGATGATGTAAATCAGCTAGAACGGTTCTTAGACGGAGGAGCCAACGACATACTTCAGGTATTCGTTAGTGTCACATTAGTAGGGACCGTGTTTTTCATTATCTCTCCGTCCATAGCGGTACTAGCCATTACACCCATCCCAGTCATAATCTGGGGTGCTTTTTTCTATATGCGTAAAGCCACACCTCTCTACGCTGATGTACGCAGTCGGGTTGGGGATCTGTCCAGTCGGTTGAGTAACAATATAGGAGGTATGGCAACCATAAAGTCGTTTACTGCAGAGCTCCGTGAGAGTCTTCGTCTTAGAGAATCAAGCGATAACTATGTGCACGCCAATCGTAAAGCCATTACTGTCAGCTCTGCATTTGTTCCGCTAATTCGTATGGCCATATTAGCTGGTTTTCTAGCTACCTTTATTTTAGGTGGGTTTAAAGCGCTAGATGGGACGCTGAACGTTGGTGCTTACGGCATGTTGGTATTTCTCACTCAACGTTTGTTATGGCCTTTGACTCGGCTTGCTCAAACGGTTGATTTGTATGAGCGTGCTATGGCCAGTACGCGTCGTATACTCACGCTAATAGATACCCAAACTAATGTCCGAGACACTGGTAGAGAAGTACTGTCGCTCACACATCCTGGTTCAATCGTTTTTGAAGATGTCGCATTTCGTTATTCGGGAACGCAGACTGGAATTGATAAACTGTCACTGAGTATTGCGTCAGGTTCAACGACTGCCTTAGTGGGCACAACTGGGTCAGGTAAATCGACAATAATAAAGCTGTTGCTTCGATTCTATCCCGTAGACTCAGGTGTTATCAAAATTGATGACACAGCCATTGATGCGCTCTCGTTGCATTCATTGCGACAAACCGTTGGTTTGGTTAGTCAGGATGTATTTCTTTTTGAGGGCACTGTGTGGGACAACATTGCTTATGGAAATCCTAGAGCTTCTGACGAAGCTGTGAGAAATGCTGCTGCTGCAGCCGATGCTATCGAATTTATAGAAAAACTCCCCATCGGGTTCCAAACATTGGTTGGCGAGCGTGGAATTAAGTTATCAGGTGGGCAGCGTCAGCGATTATCGTTAGCGAGGGCTATCTTAAAAAATCCGCCTATATTGATATTGGATGAAGCAACGAGTGCTGTAGATAACGAAACTGAAGCTGCGATTCAACGATCTCTGTCAATTATCTCCCGCAATCGCACGGTTCTCGTGGTTGCGCATCGTCTTAGTACCATCGTGTCGGCCGACCAAATTATTGTGCTTCAACACGGATCAATCGTTGAGCAAGGGAGGCATTCAGAGCTAATTGCTCATAATGGTTACTATGCTCGACAGTGGGCAGTACAAACCGGAGCTTTGCAGTTAGTCAAAGAGGATTCATAATACAAGTGATCGGTGAAAAAATGAAGGCAGAACGCTTCTTGGTGATCGGCGCAGGTTCTTGGGGAACCGCATTAGCCATACAACTCGCCCGTGCGAGTAATATGGTTGACTTGTGGGGGCGTGATACCGCACAAATGCTCGAAATGAAGAAAACACGAACTAATGAGCGATATCTTCCTGGTAGTGAGTTCCCTACTAATTTGGAAATTACTGAAGATTTGAATCAAGCACTACAATCAGCAGACTTCATTCTGATATCGGTTCCAAGTCATGCGTTTCGAGCCGTTTTATTGCTGCTTAAAAGTATGTTGGGCAGTCGCCTTTCATCCATAAAGTTATGTTGGGCAACAAAGGGTTTTGAACTCTCTACCGGAGTTTTACCTCATCAGTTGGTTCAAGAGCTTCTTCCTGAGTGCGCTGACTATGCCGTGGTTTCTGGTCCCACGTTCGCTTTAGAAGTAGGCGCTGGATTGCCGACAGCTATTACAGTGGCAGGCTCTAATGAATCCTGGGCAGCTCAACTAGCAGGCCTACTCCGATCCAAAACGTTTATCGCCTATACGTCGCAAGACATCGTTGGCGTTGAAATTGGCGGTGCAGTAAAGAACGCATTGGCCATTGGTGCAGGTTTATCTGATGGTCTTGGTTTTGGAGCTAACGCTCGTATAGCTCTTATCAACAGAGGCTTACGTGAACTGTCACGGCTTGGTGTTGCTATGGGCGCAAGTGAGGAAACCTTTATTGGTTTGGCTGGCATGGGTGATTTGGTTCTGACTTGTACCGACAATCAGTCTCGTAATAGACGGATGGGTCTGGCCTTGGCCGCGGGTAAAAGTATTGAGCATGCAGCGCAAGAGATCGGACAAGTTGTCGAAGGGATCGGTGCAGCACGCGCCGTATACGAACAGGCCCAACGTTTGAATGTTCGTATGCCCATTATTGAGCAGATTTACCGCATTGTGGTTGAAGGAGTGGATCCACAAGATGCAGTTGAGGCGTTGTTAACTCGTGAGCTTAATGCCGGTGCAGAACACGGTTAGATTCCAGTGAGTTCTCGTTTGTAAGGAAGTTCACTCGCTCTGCCGTTCCAGCCGAGGTATTCGCAGGCGAACTTGAGTGGCTCCTACAGTGGGCCCTTGCAGGCCCACCTGCGATCCCTCGCAAACCCCTGCATGGGTTTGTGCGAGGCGTTAGTAGCTTGCCAAAGCTTTTAACGACTCTTCTTTAGGACCAACAGAAGCAGGTAAACTTGCAGAAGCCATAGGTACACCGACACACATACTCGTTCGCCGGCAGCAAGAGCCATATAAAGGCGGCTGCTCCAGCTACCATGCAAATACAAATGTTGATCAATGTGTGCAATTGCCATGGGAATGGACTGTGGCCAGCCCTCGTAAAGGATACTTGGCCAATGGACGCCGCGTCTAACACTTGGCACAGCGATTCCTGGTCGTAGGCTGCTCGGTTCGCAGACTGCCTAACTGGTCGCTTATCGCCTTTAGTGGGTACAGATACTGAGGCTTGTTCCATGGATGTCGTGTCTTTGCTAGGATGAATTAACGGCTGGCGTCAAAATTTAATCTTTTTTCGACGCTAGCTCTTAGAAACCAGTATTGATATTTTATGGATTCTTGAATAGGCATGAAAATAAGTATTTAATAGAGCCAATAATATAGGCAAGCTGAAACCAGCCATGACCAGCACACTGGATGTTCTAAGCACCCCAGAATGGGTGAAACGGTTAACACCTCGGTGGCCTCATGAGTTGTCTAAGGTGCGTCAGCTATATCTGTCGATTTATGAAGCCATCACACACGGGCTGGTGGTTCTGATGTTTTCAGAATGCCGTCAGAAAGAAGCGCCACATTCGTCGCGTAATCGCGAAGTAATTTTGCACTTGCACAAGGGGGTTCCTGATGCCTCACTTTTTCCCGCTGAAGCTTGGCGTAAGGCCATGATGGTTGCTGCAAAATTACCTGCAGGACATTTGGGCTACAGGCAGTGAGTCTTTCTACTCAGTTGAAAAAGCAGCAATTAGGTGTGCAATTCGTTGAAAAATTAATGTGGGATAAGCCTGCAGCCAGTAAAGTCAAAGGATTGGTGCTGGGCTTAGGTAATACAAGCACTTTGCAAATCCCAGAAACGGTTTGCGAATTAACACGCGCTTTGCAAATCGCTATGAAATAATGTCTAACGGTAGGGTGTGAAACACGTACTGTCACGTAGAATTCTCGGAAGCTACGCGCTGTTCCCTGACAAACACATACAGCCCGCTGAAGACAATTATTGCTATGCCTACCCACGACAAGGAATCAGGCCAGTCGCCAAAAATTAACCAACCCAATAACGTTGCCGCTATTATTTCGACATATCCAAAGGGTGCTAGTACAGAAGTGGGTGCTCGGTTAACGGCTATGACAACCAATAAATGACCCACTGCGGCGATAATACCAATGCCTGCTAGGTATGCCCACTCAATTGTGGTTGGTTGTTGCGCTCCCCACAAGTCGTTGCCCATCAAGGTTCCGGGAATCAAGCCTATAGATAATGCAATGGTGGCACCGATTCCGCTAGCGAATTGCATCGTCATCGGGTGATCGACGTTAGCGACAGATCGTGTGATAACCAGATAGCCTGAGAAAAATAGAGCTGCAGCTACAGGCAGAAGGGCTGCCTGCGTAAAGGATTCGCTGCCAGGCTTTATAATAAGTAAGGCGCCCAGGAATCCGATTACTACGGCAGCTTTTCTGTGCCAACCGATAGTTTCCCCTAAAAAAATGGCAGATAACAAAGTAAGCAGCATGGGTTGCACGAAAAAAATTGCGATGGAATCTGCTAGCGGTAGATAGAGCAGTGAGAAGAAAAAGAATGAAGTGGCTATCGCTAATAAAAGGCCTCTTACCGCATGGACTATCGGGCGTTTAGGACGTAGCAAACGCATACCCGGACCTGGGCCGTACAGTGCAATGATGGCAATACCCATGATAAGAGCTTGAAAAAAGAACCTGCCCCAAGTCACTTGCAACGGGGAAATTGTGTCACCCAGGATTTTGGCAAAAGCGTCCATGACTGGGATGACCGTGGTGCCAGACACCATGAATATAATTCCCCAGGTGATAGATTGAGTTCGAGCCTCAAGCCGGGATAGCAATGGTATGGCGGGTTCTCTCATGTCAATTCAGTGTTCGTGACTGGGTGGTGTTATCAAGAAGCTAATGAAAAAATGCATCAGTTAAAGGAGACGCTTAAGATAGTGTCCCGTATGAGATTGCTTGCATTTAGCAATAGCTTCCGGTGTACCTGATGCAACAACGGTACCTCCACCTTCACCACCTTCTGGTCCCATATCAATAAGCCAATCGGCGGTTTTAATCACATCTAGATTGTGTTCAATAATGATGATGGTGTTGCTCGCATCACGTAGTCGTTGCAACACGGTGAGCAACGCTTTGACATCTTCAAAATGCAGCCCTGTTGTGGGTTCGTCTAGAATATACAAGGT
>JBLHWG010000238.1:0-8200 GCA_047629055.1 Halioglobus sp. | reverse complement strand
TTACGCTTGCTGTAGCAAAAAAGCTATACCAACAACTATCGGCGCAGCCTGGTATTAAACCGGTGATGATTCGGAGTGATGATGTGTATGTCGGGCTTCGGGACAGAATGGCAATTGCGCGTAAACATGGGGCGGATTTATTTGTGTCACTCCATGCTGATGCGGTTAAACGCAGCGCAGCTAAAGGAAGCTCGGTATACACCTTGTCGATGGATGGGGCTTCCTCTGAAGCTGCCGCATGGTTGGCCAATAGCGAAAATCAGTCTGCCGCGCTGTATGGCGAGGTTCTGCTCGATGGGATGGATGACATTTTGAGCCAAACCCTGCTGAATCTTACCCAAGGCTCGACCATGGAACGAAGCATGGAGGCGGGTGCCGACATTCTCGCTGAGCTTAAGACTGTGGGTTACATTCACAAACCATCGGTGGAACAGGCCGCATTTGCCGTTCTTAAATCGCCCGACATTCCTTCAGTCTTAGTGGAGACTGCGTTTATTTCCAACCCAGTAGAAGAAAAAAGGCTCCAAAGTCCACAGTACCAAGAGAAACTGGCTCGATCGATAGCGCGAGGCATAGTAAAATACCTTTTGCGCAGAGCCCCTGAAGGAACCTATCTGGCGGCACAACGGCGAAAGCAAGGCTGAATAAAATTGATTCCTAGCCAGTGCAGTCCAACGCCAAGAGGCGCATAATAGGCAAAGTTTTTTTGGAGACCTGAGTGCAGGCTTCAGTGCCAGTATCGATGCCAATGCCAACCATCCAGCAGCTACCCGATCATCTTATCAACCAGATTGCCGCTGGCGAGGTGGTGGAACGCCCCGCCTCCATCGTCAAAGAGCTGGTAGAAAATTCTCTTGACGCCTCTGCCACTCAAATACACATTGAGCTTGAGCAAGGAGGGCTTGATCGCATCCGAGTGCGTGACAATGGGTGTGGTATCGAAGCCTCTGACTTGCCGCTGGCTTTAAGCCGTCATGCCACCAGTAAAATCGCGTCCATGGAAGATCTGTGGGAAGTGGAAACCTTGGGTTTTCGAGGTGAAGCCCTACCCAGTATCGCGTCTGTTTCGCGACTGACGGTTGCCTCGCGAACCGCAATAGCCGAGCATGGAGCAAAAATTGCCTACCAGGCTGACGGTACAATGCGACATGAGCCCGCGCCTCATCCAGTGGGCAGTACGGTGGATGTTGCCAGTCTTTTCTACAATGTCCCGGCTCGACGAAAATTCATGCGCACCCCGCGCACCGAGTTTGCCCGATGTGAAGCCGTCATTAAGACCCTCGCCATGGCGCAACCGCATTGCGCATTGAGCTTGACACATAATGGCAAAGTGACCTTTGAGTGCAAGGCTGCCATTGACAGCGAAGCTCAGACTCAGCGCATAAGCCGCATATTAGGTAAAGGCTTCGGTGAGTCTGCGCATTCTGTGTATCTAGAAGGCGCTGGGCTTCTGTTATCGGGATGGATTGCTGATCCCGCTTTCTCACGCTCACAGGCAGATATGCAGTATTTCTATGTCAACCGGCGAGTTGTTCGTGACAAGGTCATATCGCATGCCGTAAAACTGGCCTACAGTGACTTGATTTATCATCAGCGTTATCCGGCTTTCGTTTTGTTTTTGCAAATGGATCCCACGTCAGTCGATGTCAATGTGCACCCAGGCAAACAGGAAGTCAGATTCAGGGATAGTCAGCTTGTGCACAGTTTTATTAGGCGATCCATAAAAGATTTTCTGGGTGCTATTACTCCTGAGCATGCCCTGCAAACAGCGGATATCACATCCTCTGATTTGTCATCAACAATAGGGCATGAGCCAATCACCAGAGGAGCTACAAACGAAGCCTATTCACAACCACCTCATCAAAGGCCTATGCCATTGCAGGTGCAGGAACAATTTAATGCAATGACTCGTCTCGGTGCGACGGGCCAGGGACCCGGTCGGCGGGGACCCAGTCGGGGACCCGGTCGGGGACCCAGTCGGGGACCCGAACCGATAAGCCCGTATGCAGCTGGCACAGATGGACCGTCTGCAATGCAGCCGCTGGATTCTGCCGAGTCTGTCATTCCTCCGTTAGGGTTTGCCCGAGCTCACCTACACGGTGTTTACATTCTTTCTGAGAATCGAAATGGACTGATAATTGTCGATGCGCATGCTGCGCATGAACGTATCACCTATGAACGTCTCAAAGAATCCTACGGACAAGACTCGGTGAAAACTCAAGCTCTTCTGGTCCCCGTGACGGTTGACGTCAGCGAAGCAGAAGCGGATCGCTGCGAAGCGGAAGCTGAATGGTTAAATGCGCTGGGATTGTCCGTTGACAGAATGGCGCCGGAGCAGTTATGCATAAGAGAAATCCCCGCCATTCTTGGTCGATGTGACGTCAGTGCATTACTTCGTGATGTGTTGTCTGACTTGATGAGCCACGATACCAGTGAACGCTTACGGGGTGCTGTAGACGAAGTGCTGTCTTCCATGGCTTGCCATGGATCCGTAAGGGCCAATCGAGCATTGAGTTTGTCAGAAATGAATGCCTTACTGCGCCAGGTGGAGTCAACGCCCAATAGTGGCCAGTGCAATCATGGTAGGCCGACATGGACGGCCCTGAACATGCAGGATCTTGACAAACTCTTCATGCGTGGCCGATAAATGCTGCTTGCTCCGATATTTTTAATGGGGGCGACGGCCTGTGGAAAAACCGAACTTTCGTTGTCCATCGCTAAGACCTTGGATGCTGAAATAATCAGCGTGGATTCCGCCTTGGTATATCGTGGTCTGGATATCGGAACCGCAAAACCCACATCCACAGAGCGTGCCTCTGTTCCACATCATTTAATTGATGTCTGCGACCCGTGGGATGCCTATTCGGTAGCAAAATTCTCCCAAGATGCCTGCCAACTAATCAATGAGATTCAGGTGCGAGGAAAACGTCCACTGTTGGTCGGCGGCACAATGCTTTATTTCAAGGCTCTGGCTGATGGATTGGCGATATTGCCGGAGGCTGATCTCGCAATGCGACAATCTATGCTGGAGGAGGCCGCATCTCGCGGTTGGCAGGCGTTACATGATGAACTTGCAGTAGTGGATCCTATGGCAGCTCAGCGTATACATCCGAACGACCCCCAACGTATTCAACGGGCACTAGAAGTCTACCGTTTGACGGGATCGCCGATGAGTGTGCTGCAGCGGGAAACGCGTTCGCCTCTCACACAAGCACCGATTAAGTTTGCGCTAGCACCGTATGACAGAAGCTGGTTACACGAGAGAATTGAAAGACGTTTCAAAATAATGATCGATGCAGGATTTTTGAATGAGGTGCGCTCATTGCAACTAGACTCACGAATTCACACTGACCTTCCTGCAATGCGAAGTGTTGGCTATCGCCAAGCGCTAGAATTTTTATTAGCAAGGAACGCAACAAGCGATTCGATAGATAACGAATTGGGTTGGGTTGATAGAGCGATAGCAGCGACGCGCCAGTTGGCCAAGCGACAACTTACCTGGATGCGCTCTATGGACGATGTTCATATCATTGCTTGCGATAGCCTTGACGTAGAAGAACAGCACAGCACTTTGTGTGCAACTTTAATCAAGAAAGAGAATGCCAAGCATGAGTGATTTGCCCTTCGATATTAATTTGCCATCATTGGTTGGACAAATTGGTAACACAAGACTGGTTCCGATTCAAAGAATTGCGGCCAACACTCAGGGCAATCGGATATTTGGCAAACTTGAAGGCGATAACCCTGCAGGGTCTGTAAAGGACCGTCCTGCGGCTAATATGATTTTACAGGCACAGGTTCGCGGGACCATAAAACCAGGAGATACCTTGCTAGAAGCAACCAGTGGAAATACGGGTATAGCACTAGCTATGGTCGCCGCCACGTTGGGATATAAGCTTAAGTTGTTAATGCCTGACAACATGACCGACGAGCGAAAATCCTTGATGACGGCTTATGGTGCAGAATTAATTCTGGTAACCAAAGAGCAGGGGATGGAGCACGCCAGAGACCAGGCAGCTGCAATGGCTGACAATGGTGAGGGCGTTGTCCTCGATCAATTTGCAAACCCTGACAATTGGAGTGCTCATTATCAAAGTACCGGGCCAGAGCTGTGGGAGGCGACTAATGGGAAGATAACGCATTTTGTCAGCTCGATGGGCACCACTGGGACCATCATGGGGGTTTCTCGGTATTTAAAAGAGAAAAACCCTGATATCCAGATCATCGGTGTACAACCTGAAGACGGGTCCAGTATTCCAGGAATTAGACGTTGGCCAGAAGCCTATTTACCCAAAATATATGAACCTTCACGAGTTGATCAGATCCTTGATGTCAATCAACAGGATGCTGAAAATATGGCTAGGCGTTTGGCTCGCGAAGAGGGCATCCTGTCGGGAGTGTCATCGGGTGGTGCGCTTGTGGCTGCGTTACGGCTGCAATCAGATCTACACAATGCGCTCATCGTGACAATTGTGTGCGACCGTGGCGATCGTTACTTGTCCAGTGGCTTGTTCCCGTCAAGCTAGGAGCTTGACGGCTGTTTCGTTTGAAGCTGCTGTCAAAGGGCGTTCATGACACCCTTGGTGCTACGACAGCATGAATTCTACGTCGATACCTGCAACGTTCAACTCGTCGCCACTGTGTAGCAGAACAGGTTCATCTCCAATGGAATCCTGGTTCAAGGTTGGACGGTCAACGCTATCGTCACTTTCTATATGCATCAAAAAGTATCCGTCAGGTTTGCGCATAATGGCCGCAATTTGAATGCCGGGTCGGCCTAATGTGGTGACGGGTTTGTCGATAGGAAGAATCTGGCCAGATTTTGCACCATTTTTTATTTCAATTACTGCACCATTTGACGTCACAGGAGGTGAGTCAAGTTCGTGCATCGGTGGCGCATCGTTATCCTCACGGCTTAAAGATTTTGAATCAATTCCATCCAGAGGGTGTGGCTGATTCTCTCTGTTGAAATCAGCGACCACTGGGGCTTCTTCTACTTCGTTTTCAGAGCTATCGAGGGAATCTTCGTAGACATTATCCATGGCGTCCTCGTGGGCGGCATGGGCATCATCGATGGCGCTGTCCAGAGCACTGTCCATGACACTATCGTGTGCATCTTCGTGTACACCGTTTAGGGCACTGCTCAGAACACTGTCGTCGTTACTTTCAACAGGCTCAGATGGTGACTGTGCGAATAATCGAGCATCTTCGTCAAAAGACATTTCGTCTGAATCGGCAGACTCGGGAGAACTCGCCATGTTGTTGACGGGAAAGTCCATCGAGTCATCATTAGCGTCAGCTTGCCGATCCACCGCTTCATCAAAATCGTCTTTTGTGGCCACAGCGTTCGCAACCTCAGTGAGTATGATGCCGAGTCTGATTTTGCCCAGAATTATATCGTCACCACTTTGAACGGTTCTTCGTTTGACAAGCTCCCCGTTGACGTAGGTGCCATTGGTACTGTTGAGATCTTCGAGAAAGGTGAGGCCATCTTCTAGGAAGATTTTTGCATGCTTCCCGCTAATCGATAGGTTAGGGATGGCTACATCGTTGTCCGAACGGCGACCAATAGTGATGACCTCATGCCCAGACTCAAACTCGAATTCATCAACTTCGTTGTCTTCGTGGGTAACGATAATTGTTGTCATGGGTAATCTCTTAGGGCTCCAGACGCAAGGTATTATCTCGAATTGTGACGAGGCATACAAATGCATGCTCTGATTATTGGTTTTTATACGGTGTACGTCAACCTTGTTTGTGCTATATCAGGGAGGTTGATTGTAATGGCGTCTTAAAGTTGCACTAAATCGACCTTGAAAGGGCTAATTGGCTAGTCTGAGCGACTTTCGTCGATGTTGATAGACAATGTCATGCCGGGATGAATGAGATCCGTGGTTAATACATCGCCTTTGACGTCACGAATGTTCTTTACCCTCACCGCAAATTTTTCGGCAATGGCGGACAAGGTATCGCCAATGGTCACCACATATTCAATACTGGACTTCATTGAGTCAGCGTTCTTGCGAACCGCCAATTGTTGGCCGATGAGTATTTTGGAGTCTTCGAGTGCATTCATGCTTCGTAGCCGGCGCTGGGAGATTCCGTAAAGCTCCCCTATCGCGCTGATAGTGTCTCCGGATACCACCGTATGAGTTGCTGGCAGCGTGAGTAGGTTTTGTCCATTAGCCTGTGCAATACTGCTGTTGAGCACATCGCCAAGGCCTTTCCACACGTAAAACGTGTGTGGACCATCGGGGGGGGTGACACGGTGTACCAAGCCGGCGTTGAGTATTTGTAACGTTTTTTCATCGATGCCAGATAGTTTTGCCAGTTTGTCTATGCTGGCTCTGCGCCCCAAATCGATCAACTCAAAGCCATCGCCTCTGTCCACCGCTGGTATAACGAAATCGTCGACAACGTCATGCCGCAACATAGCGACAAGCGCCAGAAATTTAGGCACATAGTTGTAAGTTTCCGGGGGCAGTTTCAGTGACCAGAAATCTGTAGGCAAGGCTTTTTTCGAATTGGCACGAATTGCCGCTCTAATTCTGCCAGGACCTGCATTGTATGCAGCTAAGGTCAGTAGCCAGTCCCCGTGAAACTCCGCATTGAGATAGCTGAGGTAGTCGATAGCGGCTGTTGTGGATTCTCTTATATCAGCGCGCCCATCAAACCAAACAGTGCGTTTAATGCCTATTTCTGCCGCCGTCATAGGTATAAATTGCCAAATTCCGGCAGCATATTGTCCACTTTGCACATGTGGTTGATAACCACTCTCGATCACAGGGAGCAGAGCTAGCTCAACTGGTAAATAGCGGGCATCCAGGGCATCAACGATGTGGCCGACGAAGGGGGTCGCCCGATTCAATATTTTGGTGATCCACAGAGCCTCGCGACGGTACTCAATGCGGTAATTTTCTATACGCTCGTTGTCTGGGATTGGGATTCGGCGCGATTGCTGAACGAATTCCCAAACTGTTTCTGGTGAAGCGGGTTTTGGTAACTGAGTCTCAACTTTTGCGGTTTGTGGGTCAAGTACCGAGGTGATGGGCGATTCATCGACGATTGTGCTTTTCCCGTCAAAAATGTAATGGTCGCTGATTTCTCGAAGCAAAATTCGATCAAATTCGGGAGTGTTTCCCAACTCAGGCAAAAGGATGTTGTGTGTTGCAGCTTCTTGAACGTCTGTTGATTGAGCAATACTGAGACAAAATAAAGAAGATGCAATAATTGCCACTGACGCACGGATCAGCAGCGCTATACTCAATGACAGGTGTGATCGCTGGTGCAGTCGTAGGTGCTGCCGCGAACGCCGACTGCGGTTGCTTTGGGTAGCCGGCCGAGTTGTTCGAGTTTTGCTAAGGGCTGACGACATCGAGATATACAATGAGCGGTAGAGAGCTATGAAAAGTATACGAACGGTACGTCAAGGCCCCGTCTGGCTAGACGCGCAGGCGCCTTTGGCCCAATGGTACTCAACGAGCCTTGGGCAGTCTATCTCCGCGCAGTTAGAAGAGGAGTTAAGTGTTCTTCTTGGCGACGTATTTGGCTACCAGGGGTTACAGGTCGGCAATCTGGTGCCCGGGTTTCATTTATTGCAGGGTGCAGGTCTGCAACGGTATCTGACTCTCGACGCGCCTGGCAACGACGCTGATATCCATGCGGATGTGCTTTCTTTGCCCATCGCATCAGACACCATGAAGGCCTTAGCATTTTTTCACACGCTGGATTTTTGCGATAACCCGCATCAAGCGCTACGCGAAGCAGAACGAGTGCTAACTGACGATGGCCAACTGATCATTGTCGGTTTCAATCCATATAGTGCATTTGGCGTCAGACATGCGCTGTCTGCGTGGCGACGGCGTGAGCCTTGGAATGGGCGTTTTTATGGTCGTCATCGGGTCAGCGATTGGTTATCGGTTCTCAACTATCGGGTTCTGGACAGCAATGCAATGTTTATCCGACCACCTATCAATAGTGAACGGCTGCTAAGGCGGCTCGGCAAGCTCGAAAAATTAGAGCGTTGGCTGAGTCCTATAGGTGGCTTGTATATAATACGCGCTCGAAAACAAACCATTCCCATGACCATGGTGCGTCAGTGGGGCCGTCAGCGCAGCAGGCTGAGCGCTGCAAATCTGGCGCGTACAGGGGGGGAATCGAGTGCTCGGCCTCGCGCCACTGTTGCTCGTATCGACAGCCG
>JBLHWG010000237.1:0-8201 GCA_047629055.1 Halioglobus sp. | reverse complement strand
CGGTGGCATTGATTGTTGATGACTCATTAACCATGCGAGTTGCCGCCGAGAGTATTTTGGAGCAATGCGGTATTGCTACACGACTAACCAGAGATGGAGTTGAGGCTCTGGATAGCATGGCGTCCGCACTGCCTAACCTTATATTGCTGGATCTGGAAATGCCTCGGCTTGATGGCAAGGCGTTTCTTAAGAGGGTCAAAGAAGAATACGGGGATGCTTGCCCGCCGGTGATTGTCATTAGTAGTCGAGATCACCCTGAAAACCGGCAACACCTGATGAATATGGGGGCAACTCGATTTCTGACTAAGCCTTATACACAGAGCCAACTGCAGGAGGCTATAGAGGCTGCGGGGCTCAGACTTCCAGATATAACCATCGCCTGACTACCCACATTTGTCGTGTGACGGTGATAACACAAATTGCGGGATTAACCCTCTGAGGCTTCATTCGGCTTGCTTTTGGTCGCCAATACAGTATTATTGGGATTAATAACCCAAATAAGCTGATGAGGCATTGGTAATGAATTCAAGAAACACCTTCCTAGCAACTATAGCGATTGCGTTGCTCCTTAGTGCGTGCGGTTCTTCAGAACCAACGGTAATTATCGACCCTCCTGCAGCTGATGCAAGGTTGCGTGCCTTGGGTAGCGACGCAGAATTTTATTCAGCCTTGAGGGCTGGGCTCAAAGCTCAATCCCCCATTTCTCAAGGCGGCTCAGGTGGCGGAACTACCGATAACGCGGTGTCTCTCTTGTCACCGTCAAATGCTCCAGCGGTAGCAAGTGATAATACTGAATCTGCAGCAAGTGGATCAGGCTCGAATGACTCCTCCAGAAATGAAGTTACAAGTACCAACGTTCAGGAGTTGAACGTAGACGAGCAGGATTGGGTAAAGCTTGCCTCGTCTGGTACTGAGCTTTTTATCTTGCAAAGCGACTATTCAAACGAATTCGTTGTGGGGCCAGTGGATGAGCCTGCCATAGGTCTTGAGCTTTCGCCAACAGCACGGTCCTCTATCGCGATCCCCCAATCCTATACAACCAAATTGAGAGTAATGGGGCTTGATGCTGAGACGCCGGATTCAAGCATGCTTAGTGAATTGGATGTTGACTTGGCCGGACGCTATGCCGAAGGGTTTTATCTGTATGAAACCGCTGAAAGTACATCGGCCTTTATTTCAGCGACCGGCAATAATTATTGGGCGTATTGGTCAACACCTACCGCCTTTTCCGGTGTGGATAGTCTTATCACTAAAGTCGATGTGAGTAATCCATCAGCACCCTCTGTGGTCTCTTCATTCCAGTTTGACGGTCAAATAATTTCCAGCCGTCGGATTGGCAAAAATCTTGTTTTCGCCTCACGGTACTATCCCGCGTTGCCCGGTGTGGAGCCTTGGACTCAAAGCCCAGACGTGTGGGCAGCACAAGTTGATAGTGCTGATCTTGCTGATGCGCTTCCAGAATATGTACGTAATGGTGAGTCAGCAGGCACTCCTTTGATAGATCCTTCGCAGTGTTTTGTTGCAGGTACACAAACGTCAAACAGCTACTACTCGCCCGACATCATTACGCTTGCCGTACTTGACCTGGATACGATGGAGTTAAGTGATAGCCAGTGCTTCTTAGGTGCAACCGAGACACTGTATGCGTCAGCTAACGCTGTTTTTCTAGCAACAACAACTTTTAATTATTCGCAAGGTACCTTCATAACTGTGGGCTCTGACATTGATATAGCGGTAGAGCCAGCTGATACAAGTGACGCCATTTCAGAATCTCGTACAGAAACCAGCATTCATCAATTTGATATTAATGCTGGTAGCCTGACGTATGCAGGTACAGGTGCGGTTAAAGGTCACTTGGGTTGGAATCCTCTGCGCAAACCCTTTCGAATGAGCGAAAAGGACGGCTACCTAAGAGTGGCAACGTTTAATGATGAGCAGGGTTATGGTGTTAGTCCTATCCTGCTAACTATTTTGCAGGCAAATGGTAAAGGCAGTTTGGACACAGTATCAACGCTACCTAACAGCCGTGAGCCTGCGTTTATCGGTAAGCCGGGGGAGCAACTGTATGCCTCTCGATTCTTGGGTGATCGCGCCTACCTCGTGACCTTCAGGCAGACAGATCCGCTATACATCATAGATCTGGAGGATCCCGCCAATCCGAGCATTGCGGGTGAACTAGAAATAGAGGGCTACAGTGATTACTTGCAGCCTATTGGGCAGGATTATATGCTGGGTATCGGCAAAGACGCCGTTGCTGCTAATGACGGGGTGGGTGATGGTCGTGGCGCACTGGTTCAAGGAGTGAAGTTGTCCTTGTTCAATGTAAGTAACCCAGCCAGTCCTACTGAAGTGCAATCGGTCCTAATTGGCCAGCGTGGTACACAGTCAAATGCCTTGTCGGACCACCGTGCAATTACCATTCAAGCTGCTACTGATTCGCACCCGTTACGGGTCAGTTTTGGTATTGATGTATACGGAGAATCATCTCCAGAACGAGTCACCGACGCCAACTCTGCTTTTCGTTACTACGATTACGGTTACTCGGGCTTGCACGGTTTCGAGGTCAGTGTGGGTGCTGATGCGCAAATAGTTTCCAAAGGTGTTTTGCGAGTGAATCCAGATGTAGACTTTTACTACGGCTCGTATGGTGTAGATCGAAGTGTGATGGTTAACGATGCCTTGTTTTATATCACTGGGTCTGGCGTATCCGCTGCCAACTGGAATGATCTGGCGAACCCGTCTCCGCTGCGATAGTCTGTTGTGTGCTCGACACTGTTCTCATTCGAGTTCAGTGTCGACGTGCAGGCACGTAGCTATGCAATAATCCACCTTTAGACATAAGGAAATTGCGTAGCGAGATGAGAATCGGAATAATAGGTGGCTCTGGGTATACCGGCGTTGAATTACTGCGGTTACTTAGCGGACGAAAGGATATTGAAATTGTCTTTGTCAGCTCAAGAGCACAAGCGGGAAATAGGGTAGACGCGTTATTTCCCAGTTTGCGTGGGCATGTAGAACTAACCTTTTCAGACCCTGATGATGTCGCCGATGCTCAATGCGATCTTGTCTTTTTTGCTACTCCCAATGGAACTGCCATGCGCCAGGCGCCGGCGCTTCTTGATAAGGGCATTAAAGTGGTTGATTTATCCGCTGATTTCCGTATTCAGGATATTTCTGTTTGGGAGCAATGGTATGGAATGGAGCATAGCTGTCCATCCTTGGTAGCGGATGCCGCCTATGGCCTTCCAGAAACTAACCGTGATCAAATAAAATCAGCTCAACTGGTGGCAAATCCGGGTTGTTACCCCACCACCGTGCAGCTTGGTTTCCTGCCATTGTTGGAAGCAGGCATTGTTAATTGTGACTCCTTGATTGCAGACGCCAAATCGGGTATTACTGGCGCTGGTAGAGGTGCATCTGTGGCGAATTTACTGGCAGAGGCGGGTGATAGTTTCAAAGCATATGGGGTAGCGGGGCACAGACATCTACCTGAAATTGAGCAGGGGCTAAGAGCTATGAGTGGAGGGGCCGTCAATCTGACTTTCACGCCGCATTTGCTCCCCATTATCCGTGGTATCCACGCTACGCTATACGCACAGTTGACGGATGACGTTGATCTGCAGCAACTCTACGAATCTCGTTTCAAAGATGAGCCCTTTGTTGATGTGTTGCCCGCAGGTTCGCATCCGGAGACTCGCTCAGTCAGAGGTACCAACGTGTGTAGGTTGGCAGTTCATCGGCCACAAGCTCGTAATACCGCTGTGGTGCTAGCAGTTGAAGACAATTTGGTGAAGGGCGCTGCGGGTCAAGCTGTGCAAAATATGAACTTAATGCTAGGTTTGGCTGAAACGGAAGGATTGTTGCAGCCTGCTCTGATGCCGTAGGTATTTAATTAATGAAAAGAGTCACCAGCTTAGTGACTTACGTGCGGCTATCAGTACTTTGTTTGATAACTGAAAGAGAGGTCTGTAATACTTGACTAAATTGCTAGGTCAAGTAAACTGACCCTAATGCGAATGAGAGGAATTCCCAAATGAGTGCTGAAGTAAGCATTGACGACTTCGAAATGCCGGATCTGCTTGTGTTTACAGAGGCAGCGGCGTTAAAAGTCAAAGAATTGATCGAAGAGGAGGGAAATCCTGACCTGATGCTGCGCGTTTTTGTATCAGGCGGTGGTTGTAGTGGCTTTCAGTATGGTTTTACATTCGATGAGGTTATCAATGACGGTGACACCGAAGTAAAAAAGGAAGGGGTCAAATTGTTAATCGATCCAATGAGTTTTCAATACCTTACTGGGGCCGAAATTGACTACACAGAAGGGTTGGAAGGAAGTCAGTTTGTTATTAGAAATCCTAATGCAACAACGACGTGCGGATGCGGTTCGTCTTTCTCCGTATAACTACTACTAGTTAATCGTCGACTGAGTCCGATAGTTTGCGGGCTCAGTTGTTAGAAAGACTTAGTTGGCTAGTACTGGCACGCTTTGTACAACACTCGTGGCATCAGCCACATCCCCAATATCAGTTAGTACACTTTGCATTTGAGTAGTCATCTCATCGGATATGGCTCTGAGTTGTGCAAGATACTTTTTAGGTATAGGATCTGCGGCCGGCAGTTTTACTTTCAAAGGGTCGGTTTGCTTATTGTTGACACGGAATTCGTAGTGCAAATGGGTGCCAGTTACTCGGCCAGACCTTCCTACATACCCAATTACATCGCCTTGTTTGATTTTTTTGCCTTTTTTGGATTTTGAGGAAATTTTGGACATGTGCGCGTAAAGCGTGCTTAATTTCTGGCCGTGCTCGATAATCACGGTTTTGCCGTAAGCTCCCTTAGTGCCTGAGAATTTCACTCTGCCATCAGCGGTAGCATAAATTGGCGAGCCGTGAGGAGAACCATAATCAACTCCTCTGTGTGCCTTAATCTTATGAAGAACAGGGTGCATTCTCTTCGGATTGAATTTTGAGGTAATGCGCACCACATCGACAGGGTGGCGCATGAACGTTCGCTTTAAAGATTTTCCTTCGGGGGAGTAATAGCTAGTATCACCATCATCAGTGGTAAATCTGATAGCACTATGTGTTTTGCCTCCTCGAGCAAATTCAGCGGCCAGAATATCTCCATCTCCAATGTAGTTGCCGTCTCTGTAAAGCCTGTCGTAGACAAGAGCGAACTGATCACCTTTGCGAATGTCTCGGGCAAAATCCAGCTCCCATTGGAATATATCTGACAATTCCATGATGGTGGATTGTTTCAAGTTTGCTTGTTCAGCAGCAAGGTATAAAGATTGTTCGATGGTGCCAGATGTAACAACGCGTTCTTTTTCCACGGGTAGATCGATTGAGGCCACCGCAAAATTATTAGCCGAGCGACGAATGGTAATGTGTTTGTCATTGCCAACCCTGGCGCTCAAGCTGTAAAAATCACCGTCTTGGGTCTGAGTGATTTCGAATTGTTGGCCAATTTTTATATTGGAGAGATGCTGTTTGACAACATCATCCGTAAGGAGCTGAGGCATTTGTTCAATCTTGACGCCATGAACGTTCAGGATTCCCGACAGTGTGTTGCCAGACGCTACCGAAACAGTTGTGGTCTTGCCGCCATCAGGCGGCGCTATCGCCAGAGCACGTACTGCGGTAATCGATGGGTGTTCCACAAGCGGTAACGTTGTGACTGGTCCGGTTCTACCGGGTGGGGTTAGCATCGCCAAAGCCGTAGCTGATTGAACAGGCACAGGCTCGAATAGAGTGTTAATTTCCTTTTTCATGCTTTCGACGGCATCTGTGCTTTCAATTGCAACCGCAACCAGCGTCGACGGTGCTATGAGGTTGGTATCACTATGTTCGCTGAAATGCGCTGCTAACGCATCGATCGAATCAGCAAAGTAGAAATCGGGAGTTTTAACAACGGCTTGAACAACTAACGCTCGAGGCACCGCCGCCTCTGTGGCAGTGACTGTCTTGCCGGTGCTTGTAGTGGTCCAAAAAATGCCACTAACAATGCAAGCCAACGCGGCGGTTATTTTACCCACATGGCTAAATCTGGGTGTCACAACCTCTGTAGAGAGCCTTACGGCACCCTGCCGTGAGTCTGACGCTTGCCGATGGTTGTTGGATTTTGTGCGACTGCGTGAGTATTTTTCAGCGGCTTCGGCATAGCGACGTGATGCGTGGCTATCACGCGAGTCGTCTGCCCGGACATAAGCCCCAGGAGTTAGGTCCACGCAATGCGGACGGAATTGAGCGTTATTGTTTGTCAACGCGGGTGCCCGTTCGAAGGTTCGGATTATGGGTTAATTGCGCTTTTTTTAGTTATAGTCGCCTTCGCAAGCAACAGCACAAGGCTATTGTAGAACACTTCGCACTATTTGGCAGCAAATCAATGTGTCTCAATCATTTAGTATTGTTTAATCTTGCGTTCAGCCGTTTTTCAAATTTGGAGCAATAATCAGAACATGGCATCAGAAATTACCGGAAGCGCTAGCAGCGTTAATATAGATGAACAAATGGCGTTGCTGGCTAGGGGTGCTGATGAGATTTTGTTAGAAAGCGAGCTCAGGGAAAGGTTGAAAGAAGGCAGGCCGCTGCGAATTAAGGCAGGGTTTGATCCAACTGCGCCAGATTTGCATCTTGGGCACACGGTGCTCCTTAACAAAATGCGTCAGTTTCAGCAGCTTGGTCACCAGGTTATATTTTTAATTGGAGATTTTACGGGTCGGATTGGTGATCCGAGCGGTCGAAACGCTACTCGTCCTGCTTTGGATGATGCGGCGATTATGGAAAACGCTCAGACATACAAAGAACAAGTTTACAAAATACTGGATCCAGGCCTCACAGAGGTTCGTTTTAACGCCGAGTGGTTTGGGGCAATGTCAGCTAGCGATCTGATCCGGCTGGCATCGAGGCAAACGTTGGCCCGGATGCTTGAGCGGGACGATTTTTCGAAGCGATATCGCGAGCAACAACCCATTGCCTTGCACGAGTTCTTATATCCAATGGTGCAGGGCTATGACTCAGTCGCTCTTGAATGCGATGTTGAATTGGGCGGCACGGATCAGAAGTTCAACTTGCTGATGGGGCGTGAGCTGCAAAAAGGCAATGGGCAGAAGCCGCAAATTGTACTCACAATGCCATTACTTGAAGGTCTGGACGGTGTTCAGAAAATGTCCAAGTCGCTTAACAACTACGTGGGCGTGAACGATGCACCAAACGAGATGTTTGGTAAATTGATGTCTATTCCAGATTCAATCATGTGGCGCTACTTCGAGTTGTTGAGTGTAAAGTCAAATGTTGAGATAGAAAAACTGAAGTTAGCTACACAAGAAGGCATGAATCCTCGTGATGTTAAATACGAGCTCGGAGTAGAGATTGTAGAAACTTATCACGGGGTGGAAGCGGCTATTGCTGCCAAAGAAGCTTTTATACAGCGTTTCAGACAGGGGCAATTGCCAGAAGACTTGGTGACGTTGCAAATTGAAGTGGGGGTTGAAGGGCGCCCGCTTGCCAATGTATTAGTAGACGCTGTGCTGACGAGCGGCACCTCGGAAAGTCATCGCATGATCAAGCAGGGTGCTGTGCGCTTAGATGGACAAAAAGTGGAAGACGGTCGTCAGATTCTTATGGCAGGGCTGGAAGTGGTTATGCAAGTTGGCAAGCGCAAGGTCGCCAAGGTTTCCCTGATTTAAATACCATGTGTAACGATTGCAAATATGTACAGAGTGCGGCAACACAATGTTGTATAGCTAAAACGAGTATTGGTTTCTGGATCGCAGGGCCAGGTATCAAAGCCAATCGGTCTTGAAAGCTACGGCATAAATATACCCTTAACTTTGCGGCTATACAGCCGATATGATGTGTGCTGAGCCAGTTATATAATTGAGGGGTGTTTGGTTCCAATCTATTCCAGTTCGTCACCAGTGCTGGTTGTTATCTTGATGTGATATTTCATTAAAAGGTATTGCCTTTAAAGTTTTTGAATGTAGAATACGCAACTCGCTACAACGCAAAGCCTTCCAGGCAAAACGTTGAAGCGAATAGTTTTAAACTTTCTTAAATGAAAGTAGACATTTCGAAAAGTTCAAGGTATACTCCTCGGACTCGGCAAACACGAAGCACTTAAGGCGCTTCGCTGACTAGCCCGCTCTTTTACAATTAGATCAAGTAATTTAAATGGGTGCTTGTATTGCATTGGTTGCTTCTTGC
>JBLHWG010000236.1:0-8215 GCA_047629055.1 Halioglobus sp. | reverse complement strand
GTTGTTGGGCCATGCTCACCCAGAAGTCATTGCTGCTGTGCGAGCAGCAGCAGTCAACGGCTTAAGCTTTGGTGCTCCAACTGAACTTGAAGTTCAAATGGCCGAGCTCATTTGCAAGATCGTGCCTTCAATCGAATCTGTTCGAATGTGCAGTTCAGGAACCGAAGCCACCATGAGCGCCATCAGGCTCGCCAGAGGATTCACAGGGCGAGACAATATTTTGAAATTCGAAGGCTGTTACCACGGTCATTCTGACTCGCTTCTGGTTAAAGCAGGATCAGGTGCTTTAACTCTGGGCGTCCCCAGCTCTCCGGGCATCCCTGCCGACTTCGCCAAACACACACTAACGTTGGCATTTAATGACGAGTCGGCGTTACGCGCTTTATTTGCGGAACAAGGTGATACTTTGGCCTGTGTGATCATCGAACCTATTGCCGGCAACATGAATTTCATAGAGCCCCTGCCCGGCTACTTGCAGACACTACGCGAATTGTGCTCCCAACACGGAACCGTACTGATCTTTGACGAAGTGATGACAGGGTTTCGGGTTGCGCTTGGAGGCGCTCAGGAGCTTTATGGGATAACCCCCGATATCACAACCCTTGGCAAAATTATTGGCGGTGGTATGCCAGTAGGTGCTTTCGGTGGACGACGCGACATCATGGAGCAGATAGCTCCCACTGGTCCCATCTACCAGGCTGGAACCTTGTCCGGAAACCCTATTGCTATGAGCGCAGGAATAAAAACTCTAGAATTATTGTCCGCACCCGGTTTCCATAAAAATCTACACCAAAAAACAGGGCGCCTCCTGCAAGGTTTGGAGGCCGAAGCTGCTAAAAATGGCGTGCCGTTTTGCACATCTCACGCAGGTGGAATGTTCGGCTTCTTTTTCTCCAGCGAGTCAAAAGTCACTGGTTTCGATGCCGTTATGGGTTGCAATGCAGACCACTTCAAGCAGTTTTTCCATAGCATGCTCAATGCAGGTATCTATCTAGCACCCTCCGCATTTGAAGCCGGATTTTCCAGTGCCGCTCACTCCGATCAAGATATAGACGACACCATTGCAGCGGCTGGACAGGCTTTTGCTACGATGGGTACTGATTAAATGGCAGGTCGATGCATTGCGATGTGGTCGGGACCGCGAAATATTTCCACAGCAATGATGCGTGCGTGGGAAAATCGCTCTGACACAGTGGTTGTGGATGAGCCTTTTTACGCGCATTTCCTGGATCACACCGGAATCGATCACCCATTGTGCGACAGCATTATTGCCAGTGGTGAAGTCGATCCGCAGAAGATCATCCAGAGTTTGATTATCAAACCCGAGATCGGCTATTTTTATCAAAAACACATAACAACTCACTGGATGGACCACTACCCCACTGATTGGTTGATGGATCTTGATCATGTGTTTCTAATTAGAGAGCCAGAACCCGTTGCGGCCTCGTATGCAGTGAAGCGCGGCGACCTCAGCGCAAGCGATCTAGGTTATGAACAGCAAGCAAGACTTTTCAAGCTCATCAAACAATGCAAAGGCGTCACACCACCAGTAATAGACAGCAGACGTTTCCTGAATGCCCCTAAATCACAACTGGAAACTCTCTGCCAAATTCTGAATGTGCCCTTTGAAACCTCCATGCTCGAGTGGCCCACTGGATCACGCCTGAGTGACGGTGTCTGGGGTTCACATTGGTACGATGCGGTCAATCAATCTACAGGGTTCAATCCGGCGAGGAGCAAGCAGACAACGCTAAACGAAGCGCAGCAAGATATCGCATCAAATTGCCGCCCTTATTACGGCGAGTTACTGAAGTTCGCCCTTTAAGTGGCTGTACAGGAATACTCAGAAGTAATATTTGATACCGAAGCTGATTGCTGACAATTCTGAGAATTCAGTGCCGTTGTTGCTATAACGCATATAGTCGGCGGATAAATCTAATCTATCGCTGATTTCTGTCTCCATCCCGAATCCGTACGAGAATCCAGATTGAGAATCGGTGAATGTACGCCCGCTCACTCTCTGGCTGTAGCTGACGCCTGAAACACCAGCCATGCCGAACAATGAACTGCGCTGACCAAAAGGTAGGTAGGCTTTTAGATACGCACCGGCATAAGTCGTACTAAAAGACTCAAAAGCGGGGGTTTCAGAATCTGTGCCTCCACCAAGATGTACTTCCATATCCAACAGATCACTTAGTCGAATTCCAAGGCGTAAGCGCATGCCGTGAGGATTTAACTCATCGTCTAATTGATTCACTACAGCGATTGATGCGCCATCAAGGCCAATATAGGCATCGGCGTGAGCGTCAGACAACGATACAACAAATACTCCGACTAACAGAGCAGCTTTGATGAATGGAGACATAGGTAGATTCCGGTTAGCTGTACGATGAATACAGCCTAAGCTTGTAAGCCTGAACGAAATCTGAACACACTTCCGAGCTTATGCTGGAAAGCCCAAATTTACCTCACTACTAGTAGATTTATTAGTCCTCGGCAGTCGCATACGCCTCGTAGTCATCAGGGTCCATCATGTCGGCTACATCGTCAATTTCGTCGGGTTGAATCTTGAATATCCAGCCTGCGCCAAAAGGATCGGTATTGACCAGTTCAGGATTATCCGCAAGCTCACCATTTGCATCAATAACAGTTCCATTGACCGGTGCGTAAATATCAGAAGCAGCTTTTACCGACTCAACCACCGCAATGGCCTCTGCTGCTTCGCAGACCCGGTCAATCTCCGGTGTCTCCACGAAGACGAGATCGCCTAATTGCTCCTGAGCATGCGCACTGATACCGATGGTCAGAGTGCCATCATCCTCAACACGAACCCATTCATGTGATGTCGCAAATTTTAGGTCGCCGGGTATTTCCATATTACTGCTCTGCTATTATCAATCAAGTTAAATATCAATCTTATTGCCATGACATTTAGGACTGGTTCCAAGGAACTATACACGAATGCAATACTGCACTATCTCGCTGATAATTTGTATTTTAGTGCAAACACGAGAAAAATAACCATAGAGAGTAAAAATACAGGCCAATTTCCAGTCCTTGCGTAAGGAGTATAGCCCGATCTAGGTTGAACCTTGACGTCTAAGATACCCTTTGTATTGTGGCCAATACGCCCAAAAACATTTCCACGGTAGTCAATTGCCGCTGAAATACCGGTGTTGGTGACTCTGATCATTGGCCGGGCAAACTCTCTCGCCCGCATACGGGCCTTTTGTTCGTGCTGATGAGGCGCCGCTGAATTACCAAACCATGCGTCATTGGACACGTTCACAAGCAGTTCAGAGGCGGGAAGCACTGCCCTCATTTCCTCACCAAAGGCGTCCTCATAACAAATAGAAATTCCCACATCAACGCCATGCAGCGTTAGCGGTACATACGGCCCTGTGCCGGGGGTCAAATCGGCCATCGGAATAATGATATATTTTGCCGCAAAGTCGAGTAAAAAACGCAGTGGCATGTACTCACCAAATGGCACCAGATGTCTCTTTTGGTACACAGCCTGGTCTCCACCGAGTTGCTTAACGGCGTTGTAGATCTTATCCCCATCACGCTCGAAGCCACCGCTAATGACATCGACACCTCGTTCATCCATTGATTGCACAAAGGGACGCATCACCTCTTCAACACTAGCAAAATATGTCGGTATCGCCGTTTCAGGCCAGACAACAAGATCCACGTCCGATATCCCGCCCTGCTGGGTCATCTGTGTGTAATCATAAAGAGATTGAGTTAATCGTTCTTGGCTAAACTTCATCTCCTGGGTAATATTTGCCTGCACCATGCGCACGGCCAGGGGCTCCATCACGGGTGTGGAAAAGTGTACGACGTTCATTATAAGGGCTAAAAATATTGGGACTGTAATGACTACAAAGGCACCCGTCGTGATCCGCGTGGGGCCTTTAGCAAATACAACTCCTGCACAACTGACAAGCACCACAAGAAAGCTTAATCCATAGACTCCCATGACTGGAGCCAACGACCCAAATGGCCCACTCGTTTGACTGTAGCCAACAAGTATCCAAGGAAACCCATTCATTAACTTGCCACGCAGCAGCTCTGCAAGCACCCACAGCGCAGCAAATAAAACAGCATTTCCAATGGGGCTATCAGGCACTCGAAGACGTGCCCAAAGGCACGCACAACCTGCCGGAAATACCGTCATTACCAGCACAAAAACCAGTGTGAGTAATGCGGCCAAGGGTGCAATAGCTGCTCCGAACAAGTGCAAACTGAAATAGATCCAGTGAACCCCGATACCAAAGTAGCCAAGACCAAACAACCAGCCAATCCAGAGGGCCTGGCGTGGGCTAGAGCTTTGCAACAAAAAATAGAGAACGAAAATTGCACCGCAAGCGGCGAACCACCATTCAGTAGGAGCAAACGATAGAGGCAATAACAATCCACTGCAAAGCGCTAGTGTGGATACTAGCCAACTGGGGAGCGAGACATCTTTCATAGATGACTACTCAACAGGTTCCAACGTCACCTGTAATAAATGCAATCGCCGAGAATCAGCAGCGAGCACACGAAAATGGCAGCCGTCAATAACCGCAGTTTCACCATTTTTGGGCATATGACCAATGTACTGCATTAGCAAACCCCCAATTGTGTCGAATTCTTCATCACCAAATTGAGTACCCAAGGCATCATTAAAGTCGTCTATGGGTGTGAGAGCACGCACCGAAAAACGACCATCTCCGTGATCCTTAATATCGACATCTTCTTCCGTATCATGTTCGTCATCAATCTCGCCTACGATTTCTTCGAGCACATCTTCAATGGTAACCAAGCCATCAACACCACCGTATTCGTCCAACACAATAGCCATATGATTTTTAGCCAGCCGAAACTCTTTTAGCAATACATTAAGGCGCTTGGTATCTGGGGTAAAAGTTGCACCGCGCATGACTTCGTCCAGTTTAAACTGGAGTGTTGAACCAGCACCCGAAAATCGCAGCAGATCTTTAGCCAATAGCACACCCACTACATCGTCTTTGTGCTCATTGATAACAGGAAAGCGTGAGTGGCCGGATGCAATAACGACTTTCAATACTTCTTCTAAGGGTGAGTCATTCTCGACAACCACCATTTGCCCACGCGGAATCATGATATCGCGCACGCGCATTTCAACGACTTGAAATACGCCCTCGACCATCTGTAGCGTATCAGCATCGAAAATCTCTCGAGCCTGAGCATCCCTTAGGAGCTCAAGGAGCTCTTCTCGGTCTCGTGGTCCACCACCGATGGCATGAACCAATCGATCCATAAGAGATCGGCCAGTACCACCTTCCTGCGTGTCGTCAGTCATTGCTACTCAGAGATACCATAGGGGTCAGGAATGCCCAACACCGATAGTATCTGAATTTCCAGAGACTCCATAGCATCTGCCTGCCCTGGCTCCACATGATCATAGCCGCACAAATGCAAAGTGCCATGCACAAACAAGTGTTTCCAGTGATGTTCCGGGGTTTTGTTCTGCTCTTGCGCTTCACGATGAACAACGTCCTGACAGAATACGAGATCCCCAAGCACCTGCAATGCGCCATCTGCAGCAGAATCTGACAACATCATGGGAGGCATTTGTGATTCAAAGCTCAAGACATTGGTAGGGGAATTTTTACCCCGGTACTGCTCGTTCAGGGATTGCATAGCGTAAGAGTCTACAAATTGAATAGAAAGTTCAATGTGCCTTACCATTGCAAGGTCCAACTTGGTTTGCAGAGACAGCGTTGTCAGACAACAATGGCGTATTTGCGACTCGTCTATGCATTGAGCCTTGCTTGTGGCATCCGGTGCTTCAAGAAGAAGTTGTAAGTTGGCCTGAATAGATACCCCTGTCAAATCAGTGGCATCTGTATGAATCGTATCAGCGCTGTTCTTCACTACTCTCAACCGCTTCGTACGCTGCTACTATTTTCTGCACGAGTGGATGGCGAACAACATCTGATGATGTGAATTCGCAGAACCCCAGTCCGTCAACGCCGTGAAGTACCTTTTGAACATGCTTTAATCCTGACAACTTATGTTTGGGTAAATCCACCTGCGAAATATCCCCAGTAACAATGGCTTTGGAACCATAGCCAATTCGGGTCAGGAACATTTTCATTTGTTCGACGGTGGTATTTTGAGCCTCATCCATAATGATGCAGGAATGATTTAGTGTGCGTCCACGCATGTACGCCAGCGGCGCAATCTCAATGATATTTCGCTCTACCAGTTTTCCTACTCGCTCAATACCTAGGAACTCGTACAAGGCATCGTAGATGGGCCTTAGGTAAGGATCGACTTTCTGCATCATATCACCGGGCAGAAATCCAAGTCGTTCGCCGGCCTCGACGGCAGGTCTGACGAGTACCAGTCGCTGAACCTGGTCCGTCTCCAACGCTTCGACCGCACAGGCGACCGCTAAAAACGTTTTACCGGTTCCAGCCGGGCCAATTCCAAACGTCAAATCTCGCTCTTTAATACTGCGAACGTATTCGATTTGACGCGGTCCACGACACTGAATGGTGGACTTTCGAGTCTTTATAATCAGATTGTTTCGAGGAGCTGCAGCCGCCTTATCCTGCATAGCTTCAAGTCCGGATTCTTGGAGTGACAAATGCACCTCTTCAGACGTTAATGTTTCGTTTTCGGTCATTTTGTATAAATACTCTATTAGTACTTTCGCACTGCTTGACGCATCAGACTCACCATCAATCGAGAATAAGTCGCCGCGATTACTGACCTGCACGCCCAGCCTTTTTTCAATCTGTTTAAGGTGCACATCAAACTGGCCACAAAGACGCGCCAAACGAACGTTATCGCCAGGACCCACTTGAAACTCTAATTTAGACATGCAGCTGCATTCGCTGTGGCACTAACAAATTCACCCCTGAGGGAATTAGGCAATGCTTCGGTAATTCGCACGTCAGCAAAATGTCCAATCAGTGCGTGATCACCACTAAAGTTGACGACACGATTGTTTTCTGTACGACCACTGATCTGGGCAGGATCTTTCTTCGAGGGTCTGGTCACCAACACACTCTGAACCGAACCCACCATCGCTTCACTGATAGCTGCCGCTTGCTTGGTTATCTGAGCCTGCAATCTGGCAAGACGTTCTTTTTTAACGCTCATTGGTGTTTCATCCGCCAATGAGGCCGCCGGTGTTCCGGGACGAGCACTGTAGATAAAAGAGAAGGAGTGATCAAAGCCCATGGTTTCGATAAGTCGCATAGTGTCTTCAAAGTCAGCATCCGTCTCACCAGGAAAACCAACGATAAAGTCAGACGAGAGTGTCAAATCGGGCCGTGCTAGCATTAATTTACGCATTTTCGACTTGTACTCAATAGCAGTATGCCCACGTTTCATGGCAGCTAGTATTCGATCTGAACCACTTTGAACAGGCAGATGAAGAAAACTGACAAGCTCTGGTACCGTTGCGTAAGCTTCAATCAGCGAATCATTGAACTCAACAGGATGGGATGTTGTGAACCGAATGCGCTCTACCCCATCAATGGCCGCAACATACCGAACCAACAAAGCCAGATCGGCTGTACCACCCTCATGCATGGGCCCCCGGTAGGAATTTACATTTTGACCTAGCAAATGAATTTCACGAACGCCTTGTTCAGCTAGCGACATGACTTCATCAAGGACATCATCCAACGGGCGGCTAATTTCTTCACCACGGGTATAAGGCACGACGCAGAAGCTGCAGTACTTGCTGCAACCTTCGATGATTGAGACATAAGCTGCGGGACCATCCGCCTTTGGAGTCGGCAAGCGATCAAACTTCTCAATTTCTGGAAAGCTGATATCCACAACGGATTTACCGCTGGATTTACTCTGGCTCAACAAATCGGGCAAACGATGCAACGTTTGAGGCCCGAAAACAACGTCAACGTAAGGCGCACGCTCGTGAATAGCATCGCCTTCCTGACTGGCAACGCAGCCACCCACACCGATAACCACCCCCTCTTTGGCTTCTTTAAGCTTTCGCCAACGTCCCAGCTCTGAAAACACCTTTTCTTGTGCTTTCTCGCGTATCGAGCAGGTGTTCAAAAGCAGAATATCGGCTTCTTTCGGATCGCTGGTTGCTTCAACTGGCCCGTCCTCAGAGAGAACATCCATCATCTTGGCCGAGTCGTATTCGTTCATCTGACAACCGTGTGTCTTGATGAATACTTTTCGTGTCATGAATCTACAAGTATTG
>JBLHWG010000235.1:0-8217 GCA_047629055.1 Halioglobus sp. | reverse complement strand
GGCAACGCTCCATTTTGATCATGACAACAATACCAATACAGAGCCACAGCAGTTTCCATCGCTGGCAGAGATAATCACACGGGCAGACGGTTATGTAGGTACTGACAGGTTGGATATTCGATTTGGACTTGGTCCACTCGGCGAGTTATATATTATGAGCAAGCGTAACAACATGATCTATCTGGTGACAAGCTCGCTGCCCGGTGGACAAGGTGGCTTTGTGACAGAACCCGGTCCGAACGCAAGCCCACCGCCAGTGGCGACCAATGATCAGTTCGCAGTGGTAAATACAGCTATGACACTAACATTGGACGTGCTAGCTAACGATAGCGATTCGCAACAATTACCATTACAGATTCGTCTCGAATCTAATGAAACAACCTTGGGAGGTCAGTTGACGTTGGACGTTTCAAACTTAAGCTACACGCCACCGCCCAATATGTCCAGTAGTGACACCTTTACATATCAGGTGATTAATTCGAACAACATAACATCTAATATTGCCACTGTCCTACTAACTCCACCGGTCACCGCTCCAGTGTCTGATGGTCAAGCGCTCTACCAATCCGCGTGCGAAAACTGCCATAGCAGGAGCTTTCCTAACGCTCCTCAATTGGGAGAAAGCGCCTTTTGGATGCAAAGACTGAGTTCGGCCAGTAGTATTGAAGAATTAGTCGACAGCGTCGTCAACGGATTGAATACAATGCCTGCATTTGGCACTTCAACCTATACTCGCACTGAGCTAAGAGAGGCAGTTGAATACTTATCAGACCAGGCACCGCCATAATATTTAAAGCACTATAAATTTCATTCTAAAGTTACCGCCACGTCTCTGCATCGACGCTCAGCAAGCTAATGGGTTAGACTAATTGCATCCTAAATTTGAGCGGTCAGACCTTTACGTCGTCAACTCAAACTAACGAAAACACCCATTTAGCATTCAATCTGAGCATCATTAATGAAACTGGCAATCTTATCGTGCGGCCCCAACTCGTACAGCACTCGACGATTGAAGCAAGCGGCATTAGATAGAGGCCACGATGTCAAAGTGCTCAATACGTTAAAATTTGCCATCGATCTTCAGCAAGGCGTCCCAGATCTCTACTATCGGCAGAAAGTGCTCAGTACTTACGATGCTGTGCTTCCTCGCATCGGGGCATCTATCACCTACTATGGCACAGCAATCGTTAGGCAATTTCAGGAGATGGATGTTTTTTGTGCGAACAATGCCAATGGCATCTCTAACTCCCGCGACAAGTTACGCAGCCTACAGATTCTAAGCCGGCATCATATCGGTATCCCGCGTACAACCTTTGTCCGAGATAAGAAAGATGTACTACCTGCCATCGAGAGAGTGGGTGGAGCCCCTGTTGTTATAAAACTAATAGAGGGAACGCAGGGTATTGGCGTTCTTTTGGCCGAAACATTAAAGGCTGCAGAATCGATTATCGAGCTGTTGCAGAGCCAGAAGCAAAACGTGCTTATACAAAAATTCGTTGCAGAGAGCAAAGGCAAAGATATCAGAGCATTCGTTGTCGGTGATCGAGTGATAGCTGCCATGCGACGCGTAGCGCAGGGGCAAGAATTTCGCAGCAATGTTCATCGTGGTGGTGTTGCAGAGCCTGTAGAGCTTTCTGAGGAATACATGCAAACTGCCGTACGGGCAGCTCAGATACTAGGGCTGCAGGTGGCCGGTGTGGACATGCTAGAGGGTAGAGATGGGCCGCAAATAATGGAAGTTAACTCGTCACCAGGTCTTGAGGGTATCGAGACATGCACAGGGTTGGATATCGCAGGCGCAATAATCGAGTACATGGCTGCGAAGGTAGATTTTCCTGAAATTGATATTCGACAGCGCTTAACCGTGAGCAAGGGCTACGGGGTAAGTGAAATCTCGGTGCCTGAAGGCTCACTTTTTGTTGGAAAGACTATTGCCGAGACTAAACTTTCAGAGCAAGACATCAATGTCCTGACCCTCTATCGTGGAGCTAAAGTCATACCCAATCCACGGGCTGACCGAGTTCTCGAGCCACAAGACAAGTTGTTATGCTTTGGCAAACTGGAATCCATGCGCTGTATGGTTCCAACAAAAACCCGACGTCGTCGCCGTCCGAGTGTGCAGAATTTAGAGTCTTAGTATAAAGCACGGTTAGCTCAGGATTTTAGGTAATTATATGCTCTGTCTGTGCGGTGACTCCGTAGAGACTAGTAGAGCAGTTGCACTGGTTGGTACAGTAGGATTTCTCGATGGAGTGCCACAGAATGCTAGTCAGTTCAATAACAGCTTTCAATACCTGGTTACACCAATAGCCGGCTCAAGCAATTGATCGAGGGAGCAAGCCATCCATAAATTAAGAAGCGTTTTATTAAGTGTTCTGATTGTCCCTGCATTGATCGTAGACTGTTCAAGCAAGGACGATGGGAATACAGATCCTTTTATTGCACCAAACGATGGGTCAGTCAGTACCGTTAGCGGTGCCGGACCAACCGACGATGCTGTGTCTCTTGTCGATATTGCGGCTCTTCAAACCTAACTGGACTCGTTTTCCAATGGTACGCGAAATGCGGAGCCAATCGCTGTGAACGAAGGCGATACGAATTCACTAGGTATAGACTATGAACCATGGTTCATAACAACACAATACCATCTGTTTCTCTAAAATGACTCGCAAATGATGGGTTCTGACTTAGACGGATACTTGCTTACAGAGGAATATTGGGGGCAACGTTAACGTCAATTTTAATGCATATGTGCTCTTGCATCGACATCAAGGGCCTAACACAGCGAATTGATGCCAGTTGTATTAATCGGTAATCACGAGGTGTGTAGTCGATTGGCCTGTATATTCAACTTAGTGTATTGTTAATGCGAGACCGATTTTCATTATAGCGTCAAGCATGGAATACCTTGACAACACCTCGATCGGCCAGTGTGTTCTACCACTAAGAGAGCTCTTTTATGATTACTCCGCCCCTCAAGTCACTATTGACAGGCCTTACACTAACTATCGCAGTCTCTTCATCAGCCTTCGCTGCTGATGTCAGACTAAAACTAGCGGGCACCTACCCTGCAGCCCATTTTGGCAACGAGATCATGGAAAACATGGTCAAAGAAATTGAGGATGCCGGTGTTGGACTCAAAGTAAAATATTTCCCGGCATCACAGCTTGGCTCCGGCGAAGAACTTATCGAAGATGCTATTCGAGGCAATGTCGATATGGTTCAGGCGTTTATTTACGCTCAGTCTGACCCTCGTTTAGAGATAATGAATCTGCCAGGGCTGGTAACAACTTTCGAAGAGATGAAAGAGGTCTACGGGAATCCAGAATCCAACCTGAATGTTTTGATGCGTGGCATCCTGGATGACTTGGGATTGGTGTTTCTTAACAATACAGCAGAAGGACTGATCGGCGTTGTAGCTGAGAAAAAGCCACTTGACCCTAATGGGCTTGGTGATAAAGGAATGAATATTCGAGTCTGGAGTTCGGAAGTCGCCAAGAAAACGACAGAGAGCTTGGGCTATCGCACAACCACCATGAACTGGGCAGAAGTGCTTCCAGCTTTGCAGTCTGGCATCATTGACGGTGCTATATGCTGTACCCCGGAGTGGGCTTATACCACTTTTGCTAAAGCCGGCATTGGAAGCTATTATGTTCCTGTCAATACGGCCGTTGAAGCCTCTAGTATCTATGCCAGTAAAAAATCCTGGGGCAAGCTAAACGATGAGCAACGCGATGTAATTAGCGCCGCGTCCGCAAAAGCTGCTGCAACAGTGATCGATCTTGCCTGGGAGCGCAGTGACGGCTTTATCAAGCAAATGGAAGATGCCGGTTGGGAGATTCTCAATTTCACTGCAGAAGAAAGGACGGCCATGGTTGATCACATCAAGAAAGATGTTTGGCCTGAGCTCGGTGAAGTCATTGGCCAGGAAACAATGGATCAGCTCTTAGCCAAGTAATCATCTATTCAGTATGGTGTTAAACAGCAACTACTCCGGCTATCGTCGGAGTAGTTGCGTATTGTGTTCCACTTTATTACGATCAGCATTGAGTCTATGCTCTCGTAAGTCGTAAATTTGCCATCTTAGGAATAAGCAATAACAATGATCATATTTGAAGACGCTTTGCCGCCAAGGTTGCAAAAGTTTGTCCGCACTATGGTTAAAATTAAAACAAACCTTGTTGTAGTAGCCCTTCCACTTCTACCCATCACGTTCTTTTTCGTCGTTTTTTTCAGATATATCCTCGAAAGGGACCTCTTTGCTTACGAAGAATGGTTGATGCCAATATGTTTCTGGACGTTTTTTCTGTCCAGTGCTTTGGGCACCTACCATGACAAGCAAATCAACGCAGATTTGCTCGATGAATTTACTGACAATGAGACTTTGCTATGGCTGCGTAAAGTTGTCATCACATTTATTGAATTCGTCATCACTTTGTTTGTTTTACATTGGGGCTGGCTCATGCTCGCTGATGAGATTGCCTCCTACCCTCGATGGAAAATGACGATCGCACTGAAGATTCCTTTTTTCGTCCCAAGACTGGGCATTTTCGTTGGCATCCTCTTTATGGCTTTCTACAGCGGGCTCGCGGTCTATGTGATGCTAAAAGTGGGACCCAAAATATACGCAGAAAAAAGACTGGCGCATAAGCTGTCTGAAGCGGAGGAAACATAGGATGGTTGTTGCCTTAGCGATTGTTCTTATTTGTGTACTCCTTGCCATTGGGGTCTCCGTGCCATTGGCTTTTGCAGGTGTACTGATTTTATTGGCCTATACCGGTGGACACGATGTTTCCGGTTTTTTGGCCACTGGTCATTGGAAGATGAATTCGGTGATCTTGCTGGCCATACCACTTTTCATTATGGCCGGCGGCATTATGCAGCGCGGCCGTATAGCGAATCCAATCGTTGAAATTGCTGAACTCATGTTTGGGCACCTCCGAGGTGGATTGTCTGCAGCAGCCGTTGTTGCAAGCGCCATGTTTGGTGCAATTTCTGGCAGTGGTGCCGCTACCCTCACTTGCATTGGCGGCATAATCATGCCGCATTTGCGCAAAGCTAATTACCCAAGAGGATACTCGGCAGCGTTAGTCATCAGTGCCAGCCCACTGGGGCTTCTCATACCCCCTAGCGGGGCTCAGCTGCTGTACGCGTGGGTCGGCCAATTGTCTGTATTGAGGTGTTTTCTAGCCACGCTTTTACCAGGCATCATTCTGACTACGATGCTCGTCATCGTAAATTTTGTGGTTTTACGTAACAACACAACCATACATGTCACCGAAATACCCAAACAGTTTGCACTGCAGCTAACTAAAAAGACCTGGACGGCCCTACCGGCTATCTTCATGCCTCTGATCATACTGGGTGGCATCTACGGCGGCATCATGACGCCCACTGAGGCAGCTGGAGTCGCTGTTATATATGCCATCCCGATAGGCTTTTGGTTTTATCGCGGACTGACAATGCATACGTTTTATGAAAGCCTCAAGGAATCGGCAATCACTATCGGCGTTGTTATGGCCATGATTTTTATGGTTTTGATTGCCAGCCGGTTTCTTATCTTTGAAGACATCCCCGGCATGGCTGAGGACTTAATATATTCGATCTCAGAAAATCCGATTGCCATTCTGCTCATGATTAATGTCGTTATGCTTCTTATCGGCATGTTAATGGACGATATTAGTGGAATCATTCTTAGTGCGTCACTGCTACTGCCCATCGCACAAGGTGTGGGAGTTGATCCAATACACTTTGCTGCAATAGTGGGTGTAAATTTAGGGATGGGAAATATTACTCCACCAACCGCACCTTTGTTATACCTCGGCGCTCAGGTGACGAAAGTATCGGTGCGCGAGCTCATCGGACCAACCATGATATTTATTATTTTCGCCTGGCTTCCAACGTTAGTACTCACGACGTTTGTTCCGCAGGTTGCTCTCTTTTTACCTGATTTGCTTTTATCCAAGTAACATCGTTTCTATCAGATACTAGAGCTTACAAATGTACAAAGAACTTACAGCGCTTAAATCCGACATTATCGAAAATTTCGGTACCCCCTGTGCGGTAATTGACCTCGATGTGGTCGAGCGAAATATTGCCAAAGCGCAGTCACATTGTGATAACGCCGGGATGATTAACCGCCCGCACATAAAAACACACAAATCTCCGATTCTGGCGCAGATGCAAATTGCCGCTGGGGCTCGCGGAATCACCTGTCAAAAATTGGGTGAAGCGGAGATCATGGCAAATGCAGGCATAACAGATATCATAATCGCTACCAATGTACTGGGTGCTGCCCGGTCAGGTCGACTCGCGGCCCTACAAAAAAGGATGTCGTTAAAGGTATGTGCCGACAATCCTGTTTCCTTGACCGAATATTCAAAGGCGGCGGCTAGTGCTAAGCGTCCAATGGATGTGTTGATCGAGTGCGATACTGGCCAACTGCGTGCTGGAGTTGAAACACCCAGAGAAGCTCTGAGGCTTGCAGAGATTATCAAAAACGACTCAATGCTAAATTTTGTGGGCTTGCTGTTTTATCCAGCGCTTGATAGCTGGCCACAAACACAGGTTTTCTACAATGAAGTAAAAGAAGGGCTGCATAGTCTCGGATTGACAGCGGAAATTGTATCTACCGGTGGTACACCTAATTTTGTAAACATCGGAAAACTCATCGGCGCCACTGAGCATCGAGCTGGCACCTGTATCTTCAACGATATGATGATGCTGGATGCCGGTATGGCGACACTTGAAGATTGCGCTTATCAGGTTTACACAAGCGTTGTCAGCCGTGGCGGATCAGAGCGCGGAATACTGGATGCAGGCTCAAAGACCCTAACGTCAGACACCGGTGGGCTAGACGGTTTTGGGCGAATAGTTGAACACCCTTTCGCTCGTATTCACAAGTTTTCGGAAGAGCATGGGTTCCTGGATTTGTCAAAGTGTAATGACAAACCATCCGTTGGGGATATTGTTCGAGTGATCCCCAATCATGTATGCGTGTCGGTGAATATGTTCGATCAACTGGTTGCTATCCGTAATGGGGAAATATCGCAAGTTATTCCCGTCGCCGCGCGCGGATGCCTAGTGTAAACAAGTCAATTACTGACAATTGCTAGTTTTTTAGTATCTCGATTTCTACGAAGGCACACTCAAAATCATTCCCATTGATCACGTCATGCTGCACACCTAAATCGCGATAGTACGGGACACCATTCTTGAGCTCAACAGTGCTTCTTGATCCGTCAGGATTGTCGATCTCTAGGACGCCATCAAACAATGGCACCACTACATAGTCGTATTCATGAGTATGCCAGCCAGTATTATCGCCTTTCCGTAGAAATCGCCACTCCGTGACCCGAGTACGGTCATTGTCAATGTAAATACTTGCTACAGCCGTACCTTTCGAATTATTTCCACACATGTTGTTTTTTGTATTCCAAATGTCATAAATTCGTCATTTTGGTAGATGCTGTGTTTGTAATTTTCGTAGTAAGCCCACCAAAATAACGATTTTACACAACGGCTCTTCAATTCTTAAGGTCTGTGGTGAACCATAACCATCCAGCTCGGGTAAAAGGCTAAAAGCACCATGCTACATACCAAAGGCTCACCATATCTGTGAAAAACCGACCTATAGTACGCTTAATAACAATTGCGGCAACATTGTCCGCCATGCAGTTATCTTACGCTAACGTTGAAATTCGATTTAGAGAAAGTGCTCCTAAGGACATTTTCAGTCTGGAAAATTTAAGCCAATGCGATCTCAAAGATGTGTTGCTCGAGATTGATCTCTCCAACAGCGTAGGCCATCTGATTTTCGATACGACAGCCGCAGGTGCTGGTGTGGAGGTGTTTCAGCCATTTGAAGTGAAACAAGGAAATATGGTTCTTACCTCCGCAATACAGGTACAGGACGGAGATACTTCTTTATCGGTTCGTATCGATGAAATCATAGCCGGAGAGACGGTAAGCTTCACCATCGATGTAGACGATACTTTACCCAAAAGTGAGCTGGGTAATATCCGTGTTTCTGGTGCCGAAATTAGAGGTGGAGCTGTCCGGTTAAGCCTGCTTGATAAGGATCAGGTTACAGCCACATTCGGAAACAAAGCCACGGCACTCGTTGATTTTAAGACAACTTGCCCAGCAAAAGGGAACTAACACTCGAAAATGCCTGCTTATACAATTCCTGTTGGGCATCATCGCTGGCTATTGTAC
>JBLHWG010000234.1:0-8257 GCA_047629055.1 Halioglobus sp. | reverse complement strand
TACATCGGTGGGCGCATCTATACCAATGCGCACTTGCTTACCTTTGATGCTCAGTATGGTTACTGTCACGTCGTCGCCAATTCTAATAGCTTCACCTGATCGTCGAGACAGTATTAACATGGGTGTTGGACCAATTAAGAAGGGATAGGGTGCTCGATTCGATAGGATATTGAGCATGACTTTCAAAAGTACGAATTATTTACGTCCTGCGACAGTGCTTCTATTGCCTGCACTATTACTCATGTTGAGGTGTTCACCAACCCGGGAAACTCCTCTCTGTATACAGAAAGCAGCAAGCTTAACGGTTGATTTTTTCTGTCAATCTAAAGGCAAAAAAAGTGGATCACAGAACTTAATCTGCAATCCCCTTACAAGTCACTCCTGTCGTCTAATCTCTAAAAACCTAGAGAATGCCTTAACGTTTTATTATGGCGCGGTAACGGTAGCTTTCTGTAAAGTCACTGCTGTTTGAGCCAACAATCGACCATTGACATAAGCTCCTGTATTCACTGCGATCAAAGTTTTGCTCAGAATGGTGCCTTGAAAGCTGGACGTCGTCCCAAGGGTTGCCGAACCCGCGACTTGCCAGAAGATGTTCTTGGCTAAAGCGCCGCCGGCTAAAGTGACACGTGTAGCACTGGCTTGACTCAAGTTACCAGCGATTTGCATGATCCAGACATCAGTGGCACTTCCGTTAAGAGTGACATCTACGCTAATACTCACATTAGAAGACCATTTATAAAGACCAGGTGGCAGAGTTTCTCCGCCAATCTCTCCCGCTCCGAGTTCAATTTCGTCTGGCAAAGTCCGTCCAGCTGCGTCAGTGTAAGCAAATCCCATATCTCCCACAGCTAAGGTCAGAAGGCTTGGTGAAGTGGATACGCAGGGAGCTGGACCAGCAGCGTCTACGCTGAATATATTACCCTCCGACACTTCGTTGCATTCAATCGCAATGGCCGCGCCTGTAATGGGGCTTGTTCCGACATCACCAACAATACTCGATCGATAAACGTTGGTAACACCAGTCTGACTCAGAATAGCGAAGGTACTGGCACTTCCAAGATGCACTGGAATCTCAGGATTACCAGCTACAACATTTCCAGCAAACAGACCACACATAGCTAGTGGAAGTATTAGTTTTTTTGAGATTGTTTTTACTGCATTCATATTAGTTTCTCCTTGGAAAATTTCTTTATAACTAAGTCTCGGTAATTCCAGGAATTATCCGTTGACCTATGGACACCATGGATTATAACTAGCCATAAGTCTAGCCTGAATCTGAGCGTCTACCCTACAATTAGTGTTAGAAACTCGGTTGAGACGTTCAGCTTATGATTTTTTACTCTGACAGCAATGACTTAAAAGCGTTACCGGTAACTCACGATTTTATATATTTATTTATCATTCCCGCTAACTTACAACCAAAGGTCAGTAAGTGGGAATGCGATTACGGACAACCAAAATGAATGTGTAAATGTGCAGATCGGGCGCCAATGTACCTATGTCTTCAACTTTATTGGGAAAAACACAGAGACTAGATTTACCAAAGACGTCGGCACGAATACACATATCGTATTTTTTATCTGCCCAGTCAATTTCACAAAAGAAGGAAATTCAGCTAGAGGTTCAGGCTTCGCAATCCCTTTGGTTATGGCATTCACGTTGTGCAGAATTATCAAATTGGCCACCGAGTGATTGTACTTTGCGAGTTTGATCTGTTCTTGACGCAGATTTTCCTGAATGATGCCGTTGTTGTAGAAAAATACCCATTGCAAAAAGTTGTTGAGCTCCTCGCTCTTGTAGGTTACCGCGTTTACCGTTTTACGCATTTCAATATCCTGAACGTACTCTAACAAATACTGTATTCTAAGCACACGGCCCAGCTCGCGAAAAGTATAAAACAGATTGTTTCGCATTCCTTAAGATCCGAGTCTGCGAATGATGGTGGATGCTGTGACTTTGCCGAGTTTGCTTGAGACTACGATTCGCAACATCTCTCGATAATATTTACGAATCAATTCGTAATTAGTGCCTTCAGAGAAAATTGCATCTGTGGTATTTCGATAACTGATTCCGCTCGTACATCCGGAAATTTTATTTGCAGTAATTTGCCAAGCTCATCCAGGCGCTTGGGATATAATTTGGGTGGTCGGCGTTTCAGAACGAGCTTCCCTTTTTCGATGACAACTTATTGGAGAGTAGGCCGAGGGAATCGCACCCTCAGCCTCTCGCAGAACTGAGCGTGACACTCTCGCGTCAGTCAGCTCCCATCACCCAACCGTTGGCAATAACCCCATCCGCCAGTGTGGAAACAACGAAGGAAAGTTTTCGGCCACACGCCCCAACCAGTGCTCTGCACGTTGTGGATGACGATATAACTTCTTGTACTTCCTCATTGCCCAACTAACGAGCTTCCTATTGATGTGCCTAAGTGTCATATAAATCTGTGAACGATAGAAACGACCATAGTAATTAATCCAGCCTTGTATCTTGGCGCCGAACATTCGTGACAGATCCTCAATGGACTTGTCACTGCGTTTGGGCAAACTCTCCATATCCCAATCCAGTCGATCTTGTTTATCACATATATTTTGTGCTTCAGCGATTTCGCTAGGTAACGATGTCGCAAGAACGAATGTGCCAACATCGCAAAGCATTCCACCCATTGATGCGTAGTCACTCATCACGTTATCGTTAGAATGTTCCATCACAATGTAACGTGAGAGTGCACCAATGATTATTCCACGCGACCGAATACTGCCAATATTATTAACTCGGATAATCTCAGGATCGAACTGTGAAAAATACCATACGTTAAAACTATATTTTTTATGACATCTACGCCAAGAAGTATGGTCGACTCAGAAGGTGAGGACACGTGACGAGGAATTCCAAAATAAGCAGAATTGACGAGTTGCAGTATTTTGATCGACATTGCTATATCTGATTCGATAATGTTTCCGATATTTCCAATCGATGCATTGTCAGATTGAAGTTCATCCATTATCTGCTCATAGGATTCAGGCATGATCGGAAAGGAGGTAAGATTAGATATGAGAATTTATAAGCGGGTATCTATCAGATGATTTTGCAAATTGCAGGCATGAGCATATCTGAAACAATAACAACACACGGCGTGTTTTTGTGAAATGTCAGTGCATCAACACCGTTGTCGAAAAATTCTATGCTCCACTCGTGCCGCCTGTGTCTTAGCATACGTTTAAGTCCCGACAGAATATTAGAGTCATCATCGACAAAGAGCACTGTCTTCATGCCGCAGCTCCAGTAGTGCCGCACTTGTTTTGATGCAATGGGAGAGAAACAACAAAGGTAGTTCCCTGATTCTCATTTGAATCAAGTCTGATTTTTCCGCCATGTTGATCAACGATGACTTTATAGGCCATAGACAGACCCTGTCCGGAGCCCTTGCCAACCTCCTTGGTCGTAAAGAAATGATCAAAGACCCGCTCTTGTATTGCGAAGGGAATGCCTACCCCAGTATCTTGCACGCGAAGCTCAACAAAATCCTGAGTTTGCCGCGTCGAAATATATATCTCGCCGAGAACATCAGATGGACCACCGTTTTTTTCTGTAATAGCGTGCGCGGAATTAACAATAATATTGAGTAATACTTGGCTAATTTCTTGAGAAAAACAGCGTATGTTAACCAGGTCTGGATCCAGATCAGTCATCAAGCGAGCAACATACTTCCACTCGTTTGATGCTACTACGATGGTATTGGTAATAACTTTATTTAGATCTACCAATTCCATACTTTCGCCGCCAGGGTGTGAGAACTCCTTCATCGCAAGTACAATTTTTGAGATACGAGTGACACCTTCCATTGATTGCGCTATTGCCGTGGGGATTTCAGTTTTCAGGTAGTCAAGATCAGCTGATTTAATATTTTGGGTAATAGTCTCTAAAAGCTCAGGCGTTATATTGTCGTCATTTACGGCATCGGTAAGAGCGCTACAGGAATTAGTCAGCGTTAACAGATGCTCGAATGAGTCACCGAGGAAACGTATATTGTCACCAACGAATTGGGCTGGTGTGTTTAATTCATGGGCTATCCCTGCAGCAAGCTGTCCCATCGATTCAAGCTTTTTAGATTGAAATATTTGTCTTTCTAGGTTTTTTCTTTCTGTAATGTCGATTATAAAACCAACGAATACATGGGGCATTGATTTGGTGAAAAGCTGGAGATGAAGATTCACCGGATAAGTGCAGCCATCGACACGACGGTGAATTGAATCAAACCTGACCTCTTTTTTAGTACCGTCCAGCAGCGGCTGTAATTTGTTACGAAATGTATCGACATCATATTCAGCATTTATATCAGCGGGTGTCAGTGCATGCAATTCATTGGCATCAAGACCCAGATTCTCTGCAGCCCCCCTATTGAACTCTAGTATTTTAAGGGTTTGAGCGTCGAATACATAGACTTCGTGCAACGATTCATCAATGATTTCAGTTAGCCTGAGTGCTCTTTCTTCAGCGTATCGCAACTCAAGCGTTTGTTCGTCAATGATCCGTGAGAGTGCTAGGGATTTGTTGGCGAACTGCGAACCCGTTTCCTTCGCCTCATCGCGGTCAGCAGAGAGCCGATCTATGGTCTGTTCGGCATGCTGTGCGAGATCGATGATCTTCGTACAGAGGATGTCGAGCTCGGTGCGTCGAAGAAAACGAGGCGGACTTGGCAGGTATATTTCACCGCTTCCCGGTTGCCACGCGGCCACTGCCTCGGCCAACGAGATGACGTGACGAGCCAATGCTGCAAACACGAAGATAACTAGCAAGAGACCGAGAATGAAATTCTTCACACAGGCAAGGAGGAAATAGAGCAACATACGATTCACGATTGCCAGTGGAACTACGGAGCGATCGACCATCACTGTGATCGACCCGATAACCTCGTTGGTCCCGGATTCCGGCGGCTCGCGGAGCAGCCGATGTACCGAGATTTCATCGGCCTGTGTCAACGCTCCGAACTCTGGCAACGTGCGCTGAACCTGTCTGCTGCGCATGACCATTGGCTTATTGCTATCGCCCGCCTGGATGATGACGCTCTGGATTGCGGGTTGTTTGAAAAGGCCTTCAGCAACCTGCTTCGCAGCCTCATTGTTGTAGTTGTAGACTGCAGCACTGGCCGAATTAGAAACGCTATCAAGAAACTGCTCCGCGTTGTTTGCAACCGATTCCTTCTCTCGACGAAGATCAATTACAAGTTGCAACAACCCCGCCGTCATACCGAGCACAAGAGCAACCAATAGAGTAATGCGCATCAACACGTGGCTTAGCCGGCGTTGATTCTTTGCAGTGCATTCTTTGTACGGCTTCTGACCGTCTTGCGGCACGACTGGCATGTACATCAAAGAACCTCTCAGTTGAACTGTGGCCATCGTACGTCGATCGGCTAAAAATCAGCCACAGCATAGTTTGCATCGTCGCTAAAATATCGTGCTTGAACGTCTTCCGATTAACGCACAATTGCTCCTTATTTCAGTAGAATTTAAGAGCCAGCCAAGACTCAATATCAGATCACAACAATCTGGAGAAAATTTAAGAATATTTGATAAGCGACAACTAAGGACTTCCCACAAATCATCGACTGAACTGTCGTTTTCTGAACCTGTGTATGTTACTTGTCTAACTGACGACCGTGCGGGGTGCGAATTCTTATGTTGTTCACAAATGTCGATTGATATTCAAGTCCAGTCGTATGCGAAGATATAGAGATAGACGATCTCGCCACTCTTGCTATTTATCTTCTCGTTATGATCGCACGGTTGTTAGGATCTGGCGGTGCACGATCAGTAGTGGCTGAATCGTTGAGCCTGAAACTTCAGCTTCTGATACTCAATCGACCGCGAACTCGAGCATCTGCATTATAGCTATTCGATCCTGTCGTGGTAGGGGCTGTGCGCAATCTTGACAAGCCTTGTCTGCTTGGTGCGTTCGGTTATTACTCTAAAGCCGGCAACAGTTCTACGTTTTCACAACGCTCTGGTGAAACGTTAGTTTAGGCTGCTGTTTACATACAAAAATGGGAGAACGCGTAGACTCAAAGCCCCGTCCTGGCTCACCTTCCCAGGTCATACTAACGACAGCTTAAGGAGTATGGATTTTTTTCGATGTGAATCGTTAATTCCTAAATTACACTGGGTTATGCTCAACATCGATCAATACACGCTGCAGATCAGAGGGATTGCCGCACCCTTGATAGACTAACGGCCTGTCGCATGTTCAACAAAATAATTAGTGCAGCGAATTCGAATCCATGACACCCAAGCTCGGACAATGGTCTATCGTTTACGTATGATCAATGGAGGGCCAGACTCAGTATACTTGACGTTACTGAAGTTAAGACGGTTCCGTACGTTCCGTTGTCATATCCAATGACTGAAAGTTTAATTGGCACCGTTCGAAGAGAGTTGATTGATCATGTACTTTTTGGGGTTCTCACGATCTTGAGCGCAGACTAGTGCAGTTAAGGGATTATTACACCGAACAACAATGTCACTGTGTGCTCGATTCACTGTAGTAGATTCAGTGTTTGTTGCATGGATCGCATCGATTTGGAAACAAACTTCAGGTAGGCCACAAGTAGATGCACGCATAGTGCTATCCAAATCTGAGTCATTACCGAATTTCTACGAGTGTGGTAATGTCCGATGTTCGCAATCTGCTTACAAGTTCAAGCACCTTTGAACCCTCATCGATTCCGAGGGCTGTCATTGGCTCATCCATGATAAGTAACTTGGGCTCAGCTAACAGAAGTCGGCTAATAGCGATTATCTGCCGCTGCCCACGCGAAAGCTTGAGTACAGGGTCGTTCAATTTGGGCATAGTGATTAAAAAATTACGCAACAACTCGATGGTCTGTCGTCGTATTTCCTGCTTGTCCAGTCGCGTTAAAAAACCAAGAGACGATCGTGTCAACTCGCGACCCAAAAATACATTTTGAGTGACGTCTAATTCATCTACAAGCCCAAAGTTTTGGTGAACTGTTTCTATTCCGACGGCGGTGGCATCGGTGGGGCTATTGAAAGTTACGTTGTTACCATCAAACTCAATCGATCCAGAATCCGGGACGATCGCACCAGAAATTGCCCTGATTAATGTTGATTTGCCAGCACCGTTATCTCCGACAAGTGCAAGTACTTCACCGCGGTACATATCGTTAAGTCGACATCACGCAAACATGTAAGCCACCATATCGTTTGTTGAGCGCCCGACCTACGAATAGGCGTTAGCTGCTACTTTCGTTCTCAGTGTCGGCTGCCTTTAGTTTTGTTTGCATCTTCCCTCGTGAATGAAAAAACACATAGGTGCCTACTCTTCCTCATCATGTCGTATTCAACCTGATATGTAGAACAATGATTTAAAACAGTTTGAATAGAACATATCGCAGATCGTTATGCAATTAAATATTCCGCGCTATCTGCGGCGCGACTGGATCTGATCAGATCAGGATGGCGTTAGAATTTGTGTTTGTCATGTGTCCTCCGTGGTGCAACCGGCTATGGGCTGATGGACTGAACTTTGGCATATGTAGCCGCTGAGCTCCGCCAGTTATGGAACTTGATAGAAAGGTCTTCGTGCTCTGCCATGAGTTCCTGACAATGGTATTGGCGCGGGCTCGATTGGCCAATTTGTCCAAAGTACAAAATCCGGGTAGTCCGAATGATTCCCTTGGAGTTTCAAAATAGTGAGTTATCTCGTTGCATCTGAACAGCTAACGTTATAAGAAGAGATCAGTTTTTTAATAAAATCACGTTGTAGACCCGTTGTAGCATTTTTGTGACATTACAATACTGGTGCTTCAATTCACAGTATGTGAGGCTGGTTCCTCCTCGTCAGATCAAAGCGCTGAATTCCCCATTAAGTGATTCGGCTGCGGATGAGAGCGACACGACGATACTTCTCGAAACTAATTGTGGGAAATGCGGATAGAGGCAGTGGGTATTAGACCGATATACAGTTTCAGACAAAATGAGGTATTGTTAGGGTGCGCTCTGATTTACTGATGCAAGCTATTGGTAATTTGAGTACATTTGTCCCAGATTTGCCCAACACACACCATCGATTGAGCTGGTTATCAGATTATTGCTTTAGCTAGAATCGTATAAATTCGATCACACGTACCGCCGATTGACTTTGCAAGCCTTCATTGGTTGGCAGAAGTCGCAAGAGGAGATAGTCATGGAATTCCTGGTGACACTGTTCGCTATAATTGTTGCGATCATTCTGATTG
>JBLHWG010000233.1:0-8260 GCA_047629055.1 Halioglobus sp. | reverse complement strand
AATGTTGCCAGTTCAACTGTCCGAAGGCCTTATCTCTCTCAACCCTCATGTAGACCGACGGGCACTGGTGTTTGACATGCAGGTGGATGCTGCCGGTATAACTCGTCGCACCACTATTGTTCGAGCAAAAATTCGCAGTCATGCAAAGCTTGACTATGGCTCTGTTCAAGCGTGGTTAGATGCGGGTGCAAGCGCGGGTGCAAGCGCGGGTGCAGCTGCAAGCGATGACACAGATGAGTCAGTAGAGAACTCCTACGACAGTTCTCTACTGTTATTGCGCGAGCTGGGATTAAAACTCATTACCGCTGCTGAGAACCGGGGCATTGTAAAATTCGACCGAACCGAAACCTATATCAGTGTGCAAGAGCAACCGCCACGCTTCGAAATGTCCGTGCGCAAGCGGTACGAAACAGAACGTTTTAATGAACAGATAAGCCTGATGTGCAATATGCAAGGAGCCGAGATGCTGCTTGTGCTTGAAGGGGCAAATGATGTGCTCCAGGCAGTCTTCCGAGTACATGATGCACCATTGCGAAAAAGCCTAAAACTACTCAGAGAAACGCTCGATCAATTTTCACGTAATCAGGAAGAGCCTGAACTTTGGAGATGGCAAGAGCAGCAATCGCTGTCTGACTATTTAAACTCACTGCCCCAGGCCGATATCTATAAACGCAGAGTCAGAGCTGTCCAACGTCAAATAATGCACGCGCAGAGAGGATCAAGCTATGAACCTATAGCATCCGAGCATCATGCATTGAAGGCTGCTAGTTACGCGCGTTTCTCTTCTCCCATGCGAGAGGTTGTAGGGATATTTACACATAAGGAATTACTGGAAGCGCTGGGCAACACTGCATTTGAAAATCACGTTGATGAAAAATTGCGTGACGCCGTCATTGAATCAGCAACTAGAGCACGGCAAAAGCAGAGACAGCTGGATAAAAAAATTGAGTTCGCCGCTTTATTCCAGCAATTCTCCCTCGAGCTTTCAACAAAAACCCACAAGACGCACGTCGGTACCATAATGGGTATGAGAAAAGACCGGCTCTACATCAATCTTGATGATAGTGCGATTGATATAAAAATGTACAAAGAGAATTTGAATGAAATATTCTCAACTCGATACGAAATCAACAATACAATAGCGACACCAAATTCCGACAATGCCCCAATCTGGGAGTTAGGACAATCTGTGATCGTATCGCTGGTTCGCTATGACAACGAACATAATAGGTTTTATTTTGGAATGAATAACAGTTAATCAACAACTCGACTTAATCAGCGACTACAGCTACAACTGAACACAGCTCTTAGGCACTTCCTGGAACACCCTACTCTATGGCATGGGAACCACTGCCTCTAGCCTAATTACTGCTTCGCCTAACTTTTTACTTCTCAGGCACGTCCTCGGTAAGTATTCCCAGAATTGGAGGGCTGGGCACAGCGATGGATTGTCGCTGTAACGCCCCTTCCTGGACAAGCCTCTCCAGCACTATTGATTTTGCAGGGGCTACGCGCAGGGCAAAATCAAGCCCTCTGATTACACCATTACTGCTTAGCACTGTGACCCTTCCAGGTCCATTGAGTAAGCGCTTCCCGAGAGGTTCCTCGAGGGATACCTGATAAATACCGGGCTCGATACCGTCAAAGAGATAAAAGCCATCGAATGCGGTCCGCCTTTGAGCAACAACCTCCCCGTCAGGCGTTTTCAGCAACACCAGCGCCCGACTAACAGGTTTTTTGTCGTCGCCATCAGCAATGACAACATGACCTTCCAATTCTGCAGTACGAACTAACGCAAACTCGACCTCCGCGTAACTTCCCGGCCGCGGAATGATAGAGACTCCTGGATTCTTTGATCTCAATTGGCCATCAGCAAGCGTTGATTCGTCAACCTCAATATCTACCTGGCGATGAGCTGGCATACGGGATAGATAGGCCACACCACTCGCACCTGTGGTCGCCTTTCGCCAGGCCTGAGTGCCATCAACCACCACACCCGCGTGGGGCACTTTATTAGTACCATCAGCATCCTCAAACACCCACGCCTCCACAGTCCCTGCGTCAACAGATGCACGGCTATCCAGTCTTGGCCTCAGCGTGCCAGGCCGGTGTACAAGAGCGGTGGATAATGTGATCAAGCCAACCCAACGCTCGTCACTGTCGTAGCTGACACGGGCATTGATTGCTACCTGATCAAGTTGCCAGTTAATACCACCTGAATAGTAAGTGGTGTCCGTCGTCGGATTCTGCCTTACACTCAGATCGAGGCTCAGGTCTCTTTCTATGCGCAAACTACTATCCGCGCTGAACTCCAGCATTTCGGTTTCAGGCTTGAAACCATAGCTGGCTGACAGGCGGAAAGTCCAGGGCCTGATAGCCGTATGAAAACTCGTCTGGCCCCCTGTTTGTGATGTTCTCGTGGTGCTGTCATCGAGGCGTTCTTCACCAGAACTGTACCAGAGCGAAGAGGAGAATCGCCCCAGGCCTGACACTGACCTCGTTGTGCCGAATACCGCATCGAACTGGGTGCTATCCTCTTGTTCTTGGGTATTGACGTCAATTTTTATTGGAATCGCAAAGGCCGACGACGTGATATCCATGTTGCTTCGCCACTTTTGAGGAGAACTGTCAAGGACAGGGTCATCAAAGAATTGGGTAAAACCCAAATTAAGATTGGTGTCACCTAGCCGGGTGCGCAAGGAAGTGCTAACCGAGTCCTGGGCGTTGGGAACGTCGAAATAGCGGACGCTTCCGTAGAGTCGAGAGGTGCTCAGGCCAAAGCCCACATTGCTGGAGGCAAGTCGCCCGCCATTTTCCTCCAGACTTCTTACGCGCGCCCCCACAGTTAGATTGCGCGACAGACCAAGGTTAAAGCCACCTGTATAACTCCCGCTATCGCGGTCTCCATCGCCATCTGCGTCATTCACACCAAACACTGTACGTCCGCTTTGCACCGCTGCCACCTCGTAACTGATGCGCCCGGGTTCGAGCATACCCACCCCTAGGAAGTGAAATTCTTCGCGAGATTCAATTTCGCCATACGGTCCAAAGAACTTGAGCTCAAAGTGGTTTTCACCGAACAAGAGGGGGACATTCTCAAACAGATAGCGCCCGTCTGGTCCTGTCGTCTGTATCAAGATCAACTGTTCGTTCTGGTAGAGCTCCACATCCCAGTCTGGCAGTTGACTGCCCTCGAGGCTGACAGATTCATTGTCAGAGCGCCCATCCTGCTCTGTACCGCCACCCGTACCGCTTAACAGAAAACCGCGGAAGCCCCCCGCGTCTACATCACCCACCTCAATGTGGTTTAGACCCAAAGGGCCATCAAAGGCAGTCCGCTCCAGTTTCAGGCGTGCGCCAGTAAATGAATCACCGGACTGTCCGGCAAGTGAGAGTGTGGATGTCATCCATCCAAGATCACCCCTGGACAGGGTGGCATAGTTGGTTGCAAATTCCGCATCACTATCCGGGGTTTGACGCACTGCCGAGTAACCCATCCGAAGCTTTGTTATATGCGGCCCAAAGAACTGATAAGGTGTGCCCTGCAGGGGATATTGCGGTTCCTGATAATCGGATGAACTAGTAATATCACGCCTTTGGCGATTGAAGCGCGTCTGTATTGGCAGTGGTTCTGTGGTTTCCACATCAAGATACAACTCTCGTACAACCGCAGATAGGCGCACAGGGAACCACTTCTGTAAGGCCTCTGTCTCTACGTAGACATCACCCTGAAAAATCACCGCTTCGCCGTCGGCAAGCGCCCAATGTTTTCCGTCACTGATCACTGTCGCACGCGCAAGGTCTAGCGAGAAACCACGATCCTTGGAAATATACCAACCGCTGGCCACACCTTGTACCCCGTCTACTGTAACAGGGAATCCTAGACCATTTGTCAGTTCATCGAGTGACAGTAAAAACTCCTCCCCCCGCTGGTAACCCAGAACATCCATCCCGAGCTTCTCTCCATCAAGGCGTAATTCCAACAGCAATTCATTCTTAAGTTGTAGCTCAGCCGGTGCCGAGAGGGCTTGAGTTATGAAGCTGAAACTTATAAGAACTAATAGAATTCGCCATCTATCAGTAAAATTGCCATTGGCAAACATATCTTTTCCCAGGAAACTGCTGTGATTGCCTCAGGCTTAGCCGAAGCATCTGTTACAGACAGCAAGGATGAGGCCCAATGAACTGATAAAGGGTTTTCTGAAAAAAGAAGTGAGGTTCCTGGTAAGCCAATAAACGAGCGCTGAGGCGGTACGCAACGCAAACAGAGGTACCCTTACGCTATAGAGAGTCTTTCTATAAGGCTTAATACAACTAGCAACCAACCAGGCTCGGCGCAGTATCCGTAATCGCTGCAAACTGAAGGGCACACAACCATATTAAGAAGGCATGAACTAACGACAGCAGGGACGCCGTCCAGTGCAAAGACAAACCTTCAGATATCGTGATCAATCTTAATACATGAGTAAAAACGCCATCGAGATAACATAAAACTTGCTGGGAAAATTATGTTATGAGATTCAGTTACTGTTTATGTACTCAGTTTTGCCTAAATCGGACGTTATATTTGGCAAGGTAACATTTTCAGGGCGATGGCGAACTACTCTGAATTAAACCTTTTTTTTCTAAGTAGGTGCGTTGACCATAGAGTAGTTCTCGTACACGTTGAATTTTAACATTAAATTTCAGGATTTTATAACGATGATGAATATACGAAAAACACATTTGGCAATTGCCGTAGCTGGTGCGGTTGGCCTCGGGGCTTCCACTGCTCATGCAGCTGATTTCGACGCCACTGCTACAATTCAAAATACGCTTACCGTCACCAATGTTCTGGATTTCGACCTTGGTACAGTCTTTGCGACGGTAACCGGTGCCGCCTACACTAATGGCGTGGGTGCTTTGGTGATCAGCCCAACTGGCGTCTTGACTAGCCCAAGCACCAGTGCCACTATATTGTTAACCAGTTTGTCTACCCCAGTACCAGCACAAGCTTCTGTTGCGATGACTTCTGACTTCAATCTAGTGTTTCCTGTTACGTCCACTATTGACGTAGACGATTTTGTTGATGATGGTGGAACAGGGCTCATTGAAAACATTCTGAGTGCTGGGGTAGAGCTTATCCACTCAAGTGGTAATCCCACTGTCCCCAGCCTCTACCTGATGCACTTCACAGTCGGAGACGTGAGCGGCGGTGTGGCAGGTGCGGATGCAACTTTTACCGGTGGTTTCGCTGTAGAACAGGACTTTGGTGAGTCTACCTATGTTTTCAATATTGGTGCGACGCTCACAACAGAACCTGCAGATTCCGGCGCATTGACTTATCAAGAGGGTGTCTACTCCGGCACATTCGCTGTTACTGCCGAATATTGAGTGGAGACAAGCAATGCCGCGAAAAGGGGCGCGTCTGATGCGCCCCTGCATTTCGGCTATGCTGCTCTGGGTCACTACGCCAACTGCTGCTACGTCAAGATCACTTATTAAATAACAGTAGCGCCCTGATCTAAAGATCCTTGGAATCGCAGCTTACTCGCCAGCATGCGATTCACTTATCCGCGAACCGGCAGTGACATTACCATAGGGCTTCCGGTATAACCGAACCGCTGATCGTGGACAACTACCACTTCGCTGAACTGACCACAGATGCCCACTGCGAGGCTGAATTGTCGCTGAGTGCAGGCCTTAGTACAACACACATCGCGCTTGCTATGTAGATACCCCCTACAGTGGCACCAAGGTGTTGAGCGTTTAAATATTGGCACTTTATTTGCTCATTTCAGCGATACAGGTCAGGCAGTTTAAACCTTCGAGCCTTCCAGCTTCTACATTATTAGTACGCTAGGAAATTCGAGTTTGGTCTCTCTTGTGAAGCCCGACCAGGGGATCTTAAGTGTCGTTAATAGCGGTGGTTTCCCCATAACACAGGACTTTGGTGAGACTACCTATGCTTTCAATAGTGGTGCGACTCTTACACCAGGTTCTTCGGCGTCAAAGCAAACTGATCACGAGGAAGTCTACTCCGGCTCATTCGCTGTTATTGACTCCTACTAAGCTGAGCCAGGCAATGCCGCAAAAAGAGGCACGTACACAGCACCCCTTCTTTTTAACTATTCTATTCTGGTTGGCAACGACAACCGCTGCGTTATCACAACCGCTAATTGAAGAACAGCAGCGCCTGAATTTTGGGACCCTTGCAATCGCGGCTAATGCATCTGTATCGCGATTCACCTACCCGCGTACTGGCAGCAACATAAATATAGAAGGCCAGTTTGCACTAATTGCCGTTGGTTCGCCGGGCCTCTACCGTTTCACCGGTTTTCCTGCGTACACACCGCTGACCATCAGTCTGAATTCCACCATGCTCACAGCATTAGGTGGCGGATTTTTCGAGCCGCTGACCGTGGACAACTACGACTTTGCTGAGCTGACCACAGATGCCCAAGGTGAGGCACAATTGTCGTTAGGTGCCCACCTTAGTACAACGGGCAATGGCAGTAGTTATGTAGATGCCATCTACAGTAGCACCACAGTGTTACGCGTTGACTACTGGCAGCCGGATGTTACAGCCTTCGTTTCTAATAGCAAGACGATTAATTTGGAGACAGAACTACGCTCCACTTTGACTATCAATCAAGAACAAGCACTCAGTTTTGGCACTTTATTTGCTCATTCCAGCAATACAAGCCAGGCTGCTTTAACCTTGGCGCCTTCTGGCTCCTACACCATCAGTGAGCCGGGGAACTCGCGTTTGATCTCTCTTGTAAAGCCCGACCAGGGGATCTTAAGAGTGAGCGGCGCGGCGCCATACTATAGTTTGACGATAACATCACAGGTCGCAGATGTGTTACTCGAGCACACACAAAGCCCCGGCAGCGCACCACACTTTATTCTGAGCGATCTGGTTACAACGCCAGACGGGACGATTACAACAGGTGCGAATGGCGAGCTGCTAATAAAAATCGGCGGCACGCTAAAAACAGAACTAACTGGGTCGCCGACGATGTATCCCAGCGGACAGTACGAGGGGACATACCAACTCACGGTGTCCTACTAGAGTGGTGATTAGTGGAGCAAGGTTGAACAAATGATTTATGCACGGATTAAGAGCAATTTTATGAGAAATAGACAGCCTATTGTGAAGTCAATTCTACTCAGCTTGGCGTTATGGCTATTATCATCGGCAGCCTATGCAGATATGCTGGTGAGCCCCACCCGAGTGATAATGAATGATGCGAATCGTAGTGCAACCCTGATACTACGAAATACCAGCAACGGCTCGCGCACCTACCGACTAAGTTGGCAGGATAAACGTGCCAATGAAAACGGTAGCTATACCATTATCACGGAGGATGAAGAATGGCCCTCTGCCAAAGAAATGATTCGCCTTTCTCCCCGTCAAATAACGGTTGGCCCTAATGAGAACCAGACGGTACGTTTTAACTGGCGCCCCCCAGCTGACTTGCCGTCCGGAGAGTACCGATCACACCTGTTGCTGGAGGTTATTCCAGACATTTCTGAACCCACCGCAACAATGGGAGTCCAAGCACCCGTGGATGAGGTTGGGATTCAGATTTTTATGCAAATGTCCTTCTCTATCCCCGTAGTAGTAAGACATAACACCGATGCTCCACAAGTCTCGATTGGCGATGTTAAGGCTCTCCCAGTCAACGACGGAAAGCACATGGGCCTGGAGCTGACATTCAATCGCGACGGTAACGCTAGCAGTTTCGGCCGAGTATTGGTGGAGATGCAGCGCAATTCCGAAAGCCCCGTGGAGCAAATTGGCGAGTATGGAGAACTCTCCATTTTTCAGGAGGTTGGCAGGCGCAAGATAACCATCCGCTTACGCGATGCCAGTATTCCTGAGGGCGCCTGGGTTCGCGTCGCTTATGAAGGGCTCAATGAATATCAGGGAATACTATGGGATGAGAAGGTATTTCAAGCCAAGTAAGACATTCGCCGAAACAGTACGGAAGAATTCAGCATGATTAAAAAGAATGTAAACCACTTCAAAGCCATTTACGTTGTCACCATAATCAGTATTCTATTTACTGCTTCGAGTTTACGCGCTGAAGAGCGGCCAGCAGCTTCAAAAACCCTATCTGAAACGACCAAGGAGTTTCTATCCGACCGCGCACGCACTGGCAGCCTGTTAGGAAGCATCCTCGTAGGAGCAGCTGTTCCAAACCCGCTCTCGCCACTGCTGGGAAGTCTGGCTGGCTTCTTAATCGGTAAACGCTCCGCCTACACCAACAAGGAC
>JBLHWG010000232.1:0-8274 GCA_047629055.1 Halioglobus sp. | reverse complement strand
TCCAGGTTGACTTTTCCTACCGGCAAAGCCCCCTTGTCTATATATTGCTGAGCAGTAAATGCCGTGGAATAAGGTGTGTAAGCAAAAGCTGCACACGCAGCAGTAGTGGGTATTCCTGCCAAATCAATATTATCTTTGAGCGCGAACGGTACGCCCCACATTGGACAAGCTGAAGGGTCCATCTGCATAAGGGCGTCAATCCATGGCTGCAACTCCACTTCACTTAGTAGATGTATGAACACGTTGTGGACGCTAAGCGCAATTGCCTCCTCACGAAGCTCAGCCATCAGTTGCAAGGGTGTAGTACCTGTCGCATATCGCGCCTGTATGCCCGCTAGCGTCATATCACGTGACATTGTCATACTACCTCCAGAACTGTTAATGGTTGTCCAGCAGACACTCGCTGACCAGATTCGAACAATACATCTGCAACGCGTATATCTAAAGGCGCAGTTACATTAATTTCCATTTTCATCGATTCCAATTCCAACATCGTCCGACCTTCGGTTACTAGTTCGCCTGGTTCAACTTCCGAAGACAGTTTACGTCGACGCCAGTCGACAGTCTCAGGGACCGATTGACGACTTTCTCAACGCTTGCTGCGAGAAGGAAGCCGCAACACACCTGTACTCATTATCAGAACCAGACCCGCCATTGTCATTGCGTTAATCGGGTCCTTAAAAAACACTAGACCAATAAACGTCGCAGACACAATCTGAAAATAAACCACCGGGGCAAGCAAGGCTGTCGGAGCAAGACCTATGGCGATGATCGACACAAGGTTGGCCACGCCTGATGTTAGAGCTGAAAACAATAACAGGTGCGGCATCTGCAGGCCGATTCGCAGAAATTCAGCAATACCAAATGGCAGCAGAAACAGGCAACCAAACAAGAACTGTACAAGCAGCTGCGCAACAGGAGGTGCGCTACCAGCCGCCCAGCGCGTGCTCGTCAGGAATGCCCCGTAGCACACACCTGCCGCCAGCGCCCACGGAATGCCCGGACCGATAGCCGTACTTGGCTGCACAACCATGAGTACGCCAACAAAACCAACGATCACCGCAAACCAGTCTCGTTTAGTCGCCTTTTCATGCAAGAGCAACGACGAGAACACAACAGACAGTGCCGGGCCAATAAAAAATGCCCCAAAAACATCAGCAATGGGGCTCTTCGACACTGCCGTGATAATGAGAGTGATGGTGCCGGCGATAAAAGCGCCCCGCACAGCCTGCTTGTAATAAAATGCAGCAGGGTAACGCCTCACCACCTTCATCCACAATGCCAACGGTAATACGATAGCCGCACCAATCATGAAGCGCGACCAGGCAACGAACATGGGCGAATGCTCACTGCCGCGCACGATGGTCCTACCGATGGCATCCCCGACAGGAATCAGCGCCATTCCAATCGCCATGCAGGCAATGCCTACAAACAATGGTTTGTTAGTCATATGGAATTCTTCGGGCTTAGCATCAGTTGCACCTGTTTGTAGGCCAGTTCATTAACTGATTTTGCACCATTAATCTGAAACGTGCAGAATAGCCATCATCTATCGCTTGTAGAACAACCCGGAGCCAACCATGCCATACGCTGTAACCATTAACAAATGTGGGGGCTCAGACGAGTTTAGCTACGGGCCTATTGATGTACCCGCACCCGCAGCAGGCCAGGTATCTATTCATCATGAGGCCATCGGGCTTAACTACATCGATGTCTATTTTCGTTCAGGGTTATATCCTATCCCCCAGTTTCCCGCAGTTGTCGGCATGGAAGGGGCCGGTACAGTTACCAGTATAGGAGAAGGTGTTAGTGAATTTTCAGTAGGGGATCGCGTCGCTTATGCTGCCCCGCCGATTGGTGCCTATGCCACCGATCGCGTTATGCGAGCAGACGGTATCGTCAAACTCCCGGCTTCTATTGGTTTTGATACAGCTGCGGCGATGATGCTACAAGGCATGACTGTTCAATACTTGATCAAACAAACCTATGAAGTCAAACCAGGCGATACGGTGCTCTTCCATGCAGCAGCTGGCGGTGTTGGCTTGATAGCTTGTCAGTGGCTTAAACATCTGGGTGCCACTATAATTGGCACCGTCGGTAGCGAAGAAAAGGCAGATCTGGCGAAACAAAACGGTTGCGATCACACCATTTTGTACAAGAGTGAAAATATCGCCGAACGAGTCAAAGAGCTAACCGGTGGCAAAGGCGTACCGGTGGTTTATGACTCTATTGGTGCCAGCACACTAGAAGCCTCATTAGATAGCCTCATGCCTCGTGGTTTGCTGGTTAGTTTTGGTAATGCATCTGGCCCTGTCACCAATTTCAATTTCGGTACGCTGGGTGCTAAGGGTTCTTTATACGTCACACGCCCTTCCCTGATGACCTACATTGCCGATCGCGCCAATATGCTTACCATGGCGCAAGATCTGTTTGATGTTGTGTCCGGCGGTGTAATTAATATCGCCATCAATCAGCGCTATCCACTCAGTGACGCAGCAAAGGCACACGATGCGCTTGAATCACGGGCAACGACCGGGTCAACTATCTTTACGACATAGCGTTGTACTGTGAAGGCACTCAATACGGTGAAAACCTAACATCGATGATATACACCGGAGAAGAACAGTATTGGGTGGATAATTTACATCCATTGATCCTGCTTACGTAGTCGAAGTTAAAGCCGGAGGATGCAACGCTACTCTCCTCCGGCTTAAACTTGTCACCTTAATAACGTTCTATTATTCAGGTGATACGAAAACCTAAATCGTCTTAGCCATCATCTGCTCAGCAATGTACTCTGCTTGGCGTATAGCCAAGGTCACAATAGTCAGGGTTGGGTTTTCCGCGCCACCTGTGGTGAATTGACTACCGTCAGAGACAAACAGATTTTTGATGTCGTGACTCTGTCCAAAACCATTAACCACACCGTCCGATGCCTTGGCACTCATGCGGTTGGTACCCATGTTGTGCGTTGAAGGATACGGTGGCGTCGGATGGGTTTGAGTGGCGCCCACAGAATCATAAAGTGCCATACCTTGCTTATATGCATGGTTGCGCATGGCAACATCGTTCGGATGATCATCAAAGTGCACGTTTGGTGCTGGCAATCCAAACTGATCTTTCGCCTCAGACAATGTTACCGCATTGCTTTCTTGCGGCATATCTTCACCAACAATCCACATACCTGCCATGTGATCATACGTATCCATTGCAGCGGAGAACTCACGACCCCAACCACCTGGATTCAGGAATGCCGCCATAAATGGCACACCAATGGACAGTGTTTCCATTTCATAGCCGCCAACAAAACCTCGTGATGGATCATGCTTAGATTCATCCGTAATGATTCCCGCCATAGTCGTACCACGATACATATTGACCGGATTTTCAAAGGATGCGTAAACAGAGCCCGTCATGTGACGCATATAATTGCGGCCCACCTGCCCTGACGAATTAGCCAGACCATCTGGGAACATACTGGATGCTGAATTCAGCAACAAGCGTGGGCTTTCGATGGAGTTGCCAGCCACACAGACAGCTCGAGCTGCTTGCTTCTGTTGATTACCATCGGCATCGACATAAATAACTGCGGTCACCATACCGTTATCGTCATGTTCAATAGTTTGTACGTGTGCATTTGCGCGTACTTCCAAATTGCCCGTTGCTTCACCCTTAGGAATTTCAGTGTAAGCGGTAGACCACTTGGCGCCCATTTTACATCCCTGAAAGCAGAAGCCTAATTGACGACAAGATGCTCGATCATCGCGAGGTTCAGAGTTGATTGCCATACGACCCGTATGACAATTTTCGTAACCCATCTTGTCAGCGCCAGCTTTCATAACTTTAAAATTGTTATTTCCAGGCAGGCCAGGAATACCGTTGGTGCGCGTAACGCCCATCTTCTTTTCCGCCAAGTCGTAATAAGGCTCAAGATCTTTTAATGTCACTGGCCAGTCAAGAAGGTTTGCACCCTCCACATCACCATAATGCGATTGAGCGCGAAATTCGTGATCTTGTATTCTTAGTGAGGCACCTGCCCAATGAACCGTTGAACCACCCACGGCTTTTACTATCCAGGCTGGTAGATTGGCAAAGTCTTTAGCAACGCGCCAATCACCAGAGGTGGTGCGCATATCCAACCAGGCAAGTTGTCCAAAACTTGCCCATTCATCATTGAGGTAATCTGGTGGTAAGTGTCTAGCGCCAGCTTCTAAGGCAACAACATCGATGCCTTTTTGAGCCAACTCATTGGCAAGCGTGCCGCCGCCGGCTCCGGTACCGATAATGACTACTACAGAGTTATCGTTTAAATCGTAAGGGGCTGTCATGATATTTCTCCAGGCTTTGTAAGTGGTTTTTGATGAATGCTTGTGATCTGATTAAAGCCAGTTCACATCATCAAAACCTCTATCCAGATACCCCCCCTTTTCAAAAGATGAGCCCTCATAACCTAAAAGTGACCAGACAGCGGGCTGATTATATAAACTGACGACTAGTCCGCCGCGCATAGTTTGAAAGAATCCGTCTTGTTCAATAGAGCGCAACAAGGCCACGCGATCAGATTCCCAACCAGTATCTACATAGCTTGGATGACCAGCGGTAACGGCCAAACTATTCAGGTTGCTGACACCCTCTTCCATCATCTTTTTGAAGTCAGCATCTTCGGCTGCTTTATCGTCATGACCCTGCACCGCTATAGCGTACAGATCGTCACCAAATTTGTCGTGTGGGTATATGTCGCGTGCCATCTGCACTAATGTCGCCATTGTGCTTGGTTTAAGCGCTTTTACTTCCATTGCCCATGTGGCGCTGCTGGCTGCAAGAAAACCGCTGCCAACTAGAAAACTGCCGCCCAGTCCAAGGCCTTGCGCCAACAACTGGCGCCTTGTCAGGCGATAGCCTGGTTTCTTCTTCTCAACGAACTTCACTTCGTGGGATGGTGTGTAACTTCCAGTCATATGGGTAGAATCTCCAAGTTGTTAAGATGCATCGTGGTGAATGCTTTGTAGTGAGTGCTATAAATACTTTTCGTGGCAAATTATTTTATTGGTACCTGCCGTGTTTTTGCAGAACTTCTATCGAGTATCCATCCGGATCAGTCACGAAAAAGAACTTCGCCAGTAATGAACCTTCTCGATTGAATTCCACAATATCTCGAGGCTTGTAGCCCAAATTAGTCAGTTTAAGATGCTCATTTTCGAGATCATCAACGCAAAGCGCAAAGTGGCCATAGGCATCACCCAGATCATAAGGCTCTGTTTGACCCTTATTAACCGTTAACTCAAGCTCAAAGGTATTTTCACTATTGCTGAGATACAGCAGCGTAAAACTATCAAAATCAAGTCGATCGGCAATCGACAGATCAAATGCTTTTTGATAAAAATCGACAGAGCGTTGTTCTTCCAACACCCTGATCATGGAGTGAATTGCTTTAGCCATAAATGAACTTGCTCTCTCTGTTAGACAGCGTTCATCCTAGGCAGCATAGCGCGACGCAGGTGTTATTGGGATAACACGTATTGCTTAAGATGCCACGGTTACTGGGATAACAAGTTGCACCTATAATATTTTAAACGCAAACATGATAAGACTAGACACTTAAAGCGTCTGCCTGTTTCTCCTTATATATCAGGCAGGAGCATCGTAGCATTGATGAAAAGTTATTAGCTTCACCGTGCAGAGCCATGACTTCAGTATGCAGCTTGGAAATAAACTGAGGGGTTGAAGTGCCTTCACCCTCGGCTATTTCGTCCAGGATATGCCAGAACTTCTGCTCCAGCCTTAAACTTGTACATTGACCGTTGAGGCGTAAGGAACGCGCATGAAACTGGTAATTGCTTTTTGTCTGACCTGCAAACATCTGACACACACTAATCTCCTCCCTTGACGATGCCGTTGAATCATTCACAAGGGCAGTGAATCTTTCATCAGCTAGGGTAACAGTAACTCAGATAGTCCTCTTACGCTCAAAATACCATGGTTGGAAAACATCGACACGACATTTCTAATGTGCATACCCGAATTCAATCTATCAGTCTGAATGCCGCTATATGACAAAGCTCGATAATTCTGAGTGTATACAATTGACAGGGTCGCGCCAATAACGAAAATAAAGACGTTTAACGGGTGGACATGAATCGAGCAGCACGGAAATTTAGTTGGGCAGCATTTCGCAGCTTCCGGACTAGACTGCAATCGCTACTTGCGCCGAAAAACACGATTCCGCTCACGGTATTTTTATTGGTGCAGGGCTGTGGGCTCTATCTGATAAAGCAAAACCATGAGATTCGCGTAAGCGACGAACACATGCTCAGAATTACACCGGCTAGCCTTCTTCGACGGATTAACGGGTTTACCAAATCGGCACCATTTTAACGAGGATCCGGCTGCCACTATGCTATAGATCGAGAAGTCCGGAACCGGACTCGCTCTGCTGCTAATGGATCTTGATCATTTCAAGGAAGTCAACGACACGCAAGGCCACAAAATTGGCGATATCCTGTTGCGTAAAGCAAGTGACAGAATGTCGAATTACTCCCAGACAATGCCATGATTGCACGTTTGGGCGGAGACGAATTCACGGTGATAGTTAGTGGGTCAGAATACGCAGCTGTTGCCGGGCAAATTTCTCGAGATATTATCGAGGCTATTGGACAACCGTTCGAACTGCATGGCAACGTGGTGCACGTATCAGCGAGTATTGGCATCGCTAGCGCATCTAAAGCGAACACAGACCCTTGTGAACTTCTCAAGTGCGCTGACCAGGCCATGTACGAGGTCAAACGACGCGGGCGCGGCGGATTCATACACAACTGCGAAATCATCCAACAACAGATCGCCCATCGATCAAGCCTTGCAAACGACTTGCGACGTAATTCATGTCAAATGGACAAATCCCACCATGGATAGCTAAAACCAATGCTATCGATATCGAACCAGGCAGCGTTCTGATTGAGATCACCGAGGGCGTACTGCTGGAGAATGACGACAACAACATCGAGTTATTGTCATCACTAAATACAAGGATTCCTGTATTCAAAGCCAATACCACCAGGTGAATTCGAACAACTGTTTCTTGAGTCGACGCCACGCAACTTACTGCTGAGTCGTGCCTCCTGACTAGTCAGCTCTATTATTTTGGGTAGAGGGTTGAGCTCAAAGCACACGCGGTCGAATCCTGCATCCTACTGAGCTTGATGCTACAGATTCAGCGCCAACGCATATGGTCTTATTTACGAGTAAGGATATCACTCATAGCCGTGCTTCTCTTTTATGGTTTTTCCTATCAGCGTAATCAACCAATAGCATATGAGGCAGGGTCAGTGCCGCCAAACCAATGAAAGTTAACTGAACTAGTAAGGTCACAGCTGACCCCTTTAAGTAATAGAAAATTATTGCCAAGCTGATCCAGGCCACAACTGTGTAGATTGCCGCTTCTCGAAGACTCTGGCTACGATCTTGTTGTGCGAGGCTGCGCCATAACCGCAGCGTGTGACCTCGGCTATGCCAGAGACAAAAATAAAGTGAAAAGCTGATCAGTGGAGGCAATACGTTAGCCAGTCCAACCAGAATCAAAAGGCTAATTAATGATTTTCGATACTGGGGCTTCATGTAGGCGTAAGCGACGTAGCCAATAAAGCACAGTACCCACGGCAGAAATAAATAGGTGATACCAGTCATCATTAGACTGGCGTTGCTTCCACCCACGAGAATAGCGAATATTGGCTCTACTGATGAAGGTTGCAGACTAGGAATCACTAAGCAGACAAAGCCGCCATGAGCCACCCACGGAAGCCAATCGGTGCCAACGTCTGTTATGTCACTAGCCCCGAAGTGCAGCGCTGAAATTACTAAGAACACCCCTAGACTGGGCAATGGAAATAGCCACCAAAGGAACGCAACCCATATTGCCATCGCAATATAAGCTAAATGAAAGCTTAGCCAGGGAACAAATCCTGATGGCCAGCCAATGCGCCGTGCAACAGCGCCATCCAGACCACCGTGAGGTACACCTAGTAGTATAATGCATGCAAGCGCGATTATGTCCCAGGAATTAATCACGGAAAGATCTGTTTTAAAAACGGGATTTTAGGCATGGCCATTACGACTTTGACCCAATCTATGATCGTGGCAGAGCCCAGCATAAAGCGAGCAAAGCCATTGGCATCTAAAGCCTTGCCAGTGCCCATCATCAGCGAAACCGCCAGCTCTGGTTGTGCCATAAGTACGCGATTAAAAATCTTGTCCATACGGGCTATTGTGGGTGGAATAGGA
>JBLHWG010000231.1:0-8289 GCA_047629055.1 Halioglobus sp. | reverse complement strand
GCCTTGCGATTAGTTATTGCATACCAAGGATACAAATTGTCAGGCGCAGCACTGGGTGCTCCATTGAAGTCAAAATTCAACTCACCATCTGCGTAGCAATAACGCATGCGTGTGAATGCGTTGACAGCGAAGCGTTGACGCTCTGCCGAAGGTAGGTTCTTATTCCAGTGCGTAGGCGTATTTCCATACATGGTTGCTAGGAATCCCTGAAGATCACCTTTGAGCGTATGGTGAATCTCTCGCGCCATCTTATGAGCACGTTTGAGTGACCATAGCGGGTGAATGCCTGCGTGCACCAGCGTATGGCCCAGTTTTTTATCGGTGTGCAGTAGAGGGCGCCTAGCCAACCAGTGACAGAGCTCATCTCGGTCAGGCGCGCGGACTATCTCTTCTAGAGTGTCTTTAGAAGATGCCTTGCGGATGCCGTGAACCACGGCAAGCAGATGAAGATCATGGTTGCCCAATACCGTAATAGCGCTTTTACCAAGTGCCTTGACGTAGCGCAGCGTTTCTAATGACTCGGGGCCTCTATTGATCAGGTCGCCAACAAACCAGAGAGTGTCATGGGCTGGCTCGAACTGGAGGTGATCGAGTAGTCGTTTTAGTGGAGTGAGGCAACCTTGCAGATCACCTATTACGTAGGTTGTCATCAGGTTAGGATATGCCGCGGGAGAGTGGTACTTTAATGCAGAGTACGTGGTGCTGAGAGCAGAAAATCAGCAATGGGTGCTTTAAATTCTTCACCATCGTCGGTTATCAAAAGATAGCTACCACCCATGGTTCCCATGGATGTTTCCAGCATGGTACCGCTCGTGTATTGAAAACCCTCGCCAGGTTTCAAGTGAGGTTGCTCGCCAACAACGCCATCTCCCTGAACTTCCTGCACCTTGCCGTTAGCGTCACGAATAACCCAATGACGTGTCAACAGTTTGGCTGCCGTGTCTCCGGTATTACGAATTGTGATCGTGTAGGCAAAGACAAACCGGTTGTTGTCAGGATCGGATTCGGATTCTACGTAGAGCGTGTCGACGTCTACTTGGATGCCTTCGATATTATCGACTTCCATTGTTTTTAGGGTGTGAAGAAAGATGTGGCTATAGTAGCACCGCTTAGGTTTCGCTCAAGCGTTTTGAGAGACGATGAAACGCATTTACGTCCAGAGTTTCTGCTCTGGCTTGGGGGTTTATACCTAGGCTTTCCAGAGATTCGTCATCAAGGTGGCCTTTAAGGTTATTACGCAGTGTTTTACGTTTGCTGGCGAAGGCGATTCGAGTGCAATTTTCTAAGGCTTTGATATCGCTTTTATTCAGAGCATTTTCAAGAGGAATTAGCCGGACAACCGCGGACTCGACTTTTGGAGCAGGTTCGAAGGAGTGGGGTGGCACTTTGAACAACGGCTCTATGTGAAAGACACTTTGCATGAGAACGCTTATTCGGCCAAAAGCGCGCGTGTTGGGTTTCGCATCCAAACGATCAACGACCTCCTTTTGCAGCATGACGTGAATATCTTTGAGTAGATGGTGGACGTCCAACAACCGAATGAGTAAGGGTGTTCCTATGTTGTAAGGCAGGTTGCCAACAATACGAAGTGGTTTGCCTGCGGCTATTGGCTCGAGATCGACATTCAGAACATCAGCACTTTGTATGGTCAGGTTCTCCAGTTGCTGGGCTTCCAGGCGTTGAATCAGATCACGGTCAATTTCGATTACATGCAGTTTGTCAAGTTGCGCCAGCAGTGGCAATGTTAGTGCTCCTAGCCCAGGCCCAACTTCGACAACGTTGTCGTCGGATTTTAACCTCATCGACGAGACTATTCTTTCAATGATCGTATGATCCTGAAGAAAGTTCTGGCCAAAACGTTTACGAGCCCTGTGGTTCACGATGAAAGAGTGCTCTGTTGTGAGTTGCTAAGTTTGCTTGCGAGTGAAAGCGCCGCATGAATACTGCCGCTGTCGATGTTGCCGGTTCCCGCTTTGTCTAGAGCGGTTCCATGATCAACGGATGTCCTTATGATGGGTAGCCCAAGCGTGATGTTGATTGCTTCTCCGAAGCCTGCATACTTTAATACAGGCAGGCCTTGGTCGTGAAACATGGCCATCACTGCATCTGCGTTACTCAGATGTTGTGGCGTAAATAAGGTGTCCGCGGGGAGTGGACCACTGAGAAGCATGCCTTCAGATCTCAACTCACGCAGCACAGGTTCAATAACGTCAATTTCTTCGCGCCCCATATGGCCGCCTTCTCCTGCATGAGGGTTTAACCCAGCTACCAGAATTCTAGGTTGTGGAATTTCGAATCGATTGACCAAGTCAGTGTGTAAGACTTGCAAAGCGCGCTTCAGCACATCGTGAGTAAGTGCTTTAGGTACAGCCGATAAAGGTAAATGAGTTGTCGCTAACGCCACCCGCAAAGGGCCGTTTGCAGTATCCGCCGCCAACATCATCACAGGGTCACTGTTGGTACGTTCTGCTAAATATTCTGTATGGCCGGTAAACGCTATACCTGCATCATTGATGACACCCTTGTGTAAGGGGGCTGTGACCATGGCGCCAAATTGTTGACTAAGGCACCCGTCTATTGCTTTGTCGAGCGTGGATAGCACATAGCTAGCATTCTCAGGGCTTAACGTTCCAGCCGTGCACGGGGCGTTTAGTGGGACATGCAAAACACTTAAAGTACCTGCCTGTGTCGTAACTACCGAATCACTACCTATGTAGTCGAGCACAGTTAACGGAAGTTGCAATAGCTGCGCACGTGAAATCAGCAGGGCCTTGTCAGCGATAACTACTATTTGTTCAGAGCGCTGCTGTTGCGCTAGTAACACAATCAGGTCGGGTCCAATACCGGCAGGCTCCCCGGGCGTCAGAGCGATTCGTTGACTCAAGAGCGAATTTCCACAAAAGATTCGTCGCGTAATTGTCGCAACCAACGCTGTGTTTCTTGTTCAATTTTATTTTGCCGCAATGAATTGTTGGCTTGTTCCCGAAGTGCATCGTCACCGATTGAGCGAGTTCTTTGGTCTAGCAATTCCATCAGGTGCCAACCGAATTGTGTGCGAAAGGGTTGGCTAAGCTGGTTTACTTTAAGCGTTTTCGCCATATCTTCAATCTCTTTAGGCATTTGCCCTGAACTGAACCAAGGCAATTCCCCACCGCTATTTGCACTGTTCGGGTCTTCACTAATTTGTGCGGCCAATTGATCAAAGGATTCGCCGGCTGCCAGCCGTTGCCGGGCGGTTATCAGTTTTTGTTTTACGTTTGCTTCATCGCCTGCAAGAAAAATGTGCCGTACAAGTGATTCTTCAAGCTGCGTCTGATCGTTAGTTTGGCGTTCCACCATCTTGATAAGATGTAGGCCGTTGGCTGAACGCAGTGGGCCACCGATATCAGACGGTTTCATTTTCCGCAGGGCATTGGACAGGAAGTTGGGGAGTTCTTGTAATGTTCTCCAACCCAGATCACCTCCTTGCAATGCACGAGCACCATCGGAGGATGCCGCAGCTTCTGTCGCAAAATCTGCTCCAGCTCTCAGTTTTGCTAACGAGCCGTTTGCACGGTTGGTTGCGGCCTCTACTTCCTCAGAGTTGGCAGAAGATGCAATGGCAATGAGAATATGCTGAATACGATAGCGAAGTTGATCTTCGGCGTCGCCTTTAACACCTACGATGAAATCATCAATTTCTTGGGCTGATACTCGAATTCTGGGTTGTACTTCGCGTTCAATAAGCCGCTGCTCTAATAATTCTTGCTCGATATTTTCGCGAAACAGATCATAGTCGTAGCCTTGCTGTTGCAGGGTTTTTCGAAACTGTATAGCACTCATATTATTGCTGCGGGAGATCTGATCAATGGCTCGATTGACGCCATTTGCATCAATTGCGACGCCGATTTCCTTAGCTCGTTGTCTCTGGACTTTTCGATCAATCAGTTCTTCCAGAACTCGAGTAGCCAGTACGTCATCGGCTGGTAACGACTGTTGGTTGCTGGCCGCCTGTTGTTTGTAAAAACGGATGGCTGAGGCAATATCACTGTCCAGGACAACTCCTTCGTTAACTACCGCCCGGATACTGTCTAGTACGACATCCTGGGCTAATGCTAATTCTGTTGCGACACTTGAGCTGATCAGAGTCAGCATCAAAACTGCTCGTTTAATGGTTTTGTGAATGTGCATTGTTTTCGTCATTGAACATCGTCTCGGTATCCTAGAATCGCATTTTCCAGCAATGCGCCGTAGTTTTGGCCTAAAGGAGCTAATCCTTTAAGTACTAATTGGAAATATAGGCTGGTGTCGTGGCTATCGCCGTTCTCAGCTATATATCTTCGAGCGGCGAGTCTTAGCGCCCAGCAGCAACTGTCGTACTCCAGACCCAGCAAAGATTCTATACTGCGATCCGCATCCAGTGAGTAATTCCATCGTCCCGCGACACGCCAGCTGTTGCCGATTGTCCAGATCGCTGATAAATCGATTTGTTCGTTTTTTACTTCTCGGATCTGATCGTTAACGACTCGATGAGTAACGTTAATTATCTTATCGGGGTCAGGCCGATATCCCAAAGATAGCGCGCTTCTTACTGTCCTATCTTCGTCAGAGTTCCATTGGATGTTTCCTTTGCCAATCCAATTGTCTGACAAAGTCGTGGCCAACTCACCAACCACGTCTGAGGTGCTGCGGGCATCAACGGGAGTGTCTTCCAGTAGTGAGACGCGACGATTATCAAAGTGTTTTATTTGTCCAATACTGGCTCTAAAAAGTTCCTGCCCGTCGAGGCCATTAATGATTCTTGTTGTTAATGCTACCGAAAGCTGGTTTGCATCAGCAACGCGGTCAGCACCGCTGAATCTATTATCACGGAACAGCTGACTGATGTTGAAATCAAATGCACTGGAATCGAAGATAGGGATATCTGACTGATCATTATACGGTACGCGTAGATAGAAAATTCTGGGTTCCAGTGTTTGTACTGAACCATACGAATCGAGTATTCGATCGAAAAATAGTCCGCTATCTGCGGTGATAGTATTCAGATTTCGGCTGCGAGTGTCGTCAACATCATCAGCTGTGTTGTTTAGGTTGTAGTAGGAGAAACGGTGCGACACACTGGGTTTGAAGAACCAGGCATCTCGAACTATTGGCCAGGAAAGGCGTGGTTGCACATCCACTCTGGCACCGGTTACTGCATCATCTTTGTCAAAATAAACAAACTCGGTGGTGATGTCGCTTCTTAGGCCGAAAGCTAGTTGGCCGGATTCTGCGGAAATTTTTATCTGCGGTAAACGACGATGCGGGCGATCTTGAGCTGAGATGTTTTCGTCGACAGTTTGGAAGCTTTGCAGTCGTGCAAGAGCACTTACGCGCTGGCGGTTAAAGTTTAAATCTGCACGTTGCTCCAAGTGTGTAATGCTGGCAATTTGCAAGCTGTCACCAAGATCTTCAAGATAGTCTTTGTCCGATACTCGACGGGCAACAATGGTAGAGGTAAGGTCAGCGTCAAAAGTTCCGTTGTGGCGCAGCTGTGTGAAGTATCTAGAATCATGATCGCGAGCCTTGTCTTTCAGGAACTCATGGTCGAGAGTCCATAACCCTTGTCGATTCAGGTAGCGCCATTCAGATTGTAACTGGGTCCCCCGTTTGCTCATAAATCGAGGGGTGATAGTCGCGTCAACATTCGGTCGAATGTTCCAATACCACGGAATATGAAGTTCGAGTCCAGTTCGCTCGCCTCGTGCTAATACGGGTGCAAGAAAGCCTGTTTTACGCTTATCACCGATCGGAAAACTGAAGGCCGGAAGGGCGAGCAGCGGAACACCTTTGAATACAAGGCGTAAATCTCTTGCTATCCCAATACCTTTGTCAGGATCCAGATCAATATTGTCTGCCCTTACAAACCAGCTTTGGTCGCCCGGTGGGCACGTCGAATAGGTAGCCCCTTCCATTTCGAAATGACCATTTTCCAGACGCGCCATAGCATCTGCCGACCCAGTGGCTCGTTTGCCGTTAAGGTCCAACTCGTAGACGCTTTTTCCGGTACGAAACAGATCGTCGTCAATGTCGATAAAAGCTTCGTTACTTTTGAGTTGGATGCCCTGACCGGTAAAACTTAAATCACCATTGACTGAAATCTCACCCGTTGTAGCGTTATAAAGCGCGTTCTCTGCCGCCAGCTCACGACCCTGATACTGGATGGTTGTATTTCCGGTTAAGGTAACTTCACCATTTTCGGACAAGACACTGTCTGCCTCAGCAATGACCTCTTCGCCAGGTTTGTTCTCAAATTTACCGGGTTCGTAAACGAAGCGAGGCGCTGGGCATTGCGCTGCCAGAGCTCCAGTGGAGGTGAATACGGCGCCCAGCAAAACAGCGGAAATGAGGTGCAGGCGATTAATGTCAGCAGTCCAGCAAATGAGGTAGAAATGAAATGATAGTCTCCTTTGGACTTCGTCTCAATCCTGTCCGTGTGTTTAAAGGGTAAACTGACCCATAGGCCCTAACTGTCCAGGGCATAAACAGGTAGAGACCTTTGGCAAAAAAGCGATCAGCACTAACACTCGATCCGAGCTGGAAAAAGCGCCTGGAACAAGAGTTTGCCTCAGATTATATGGCAGAACTGAGAGAATACCTGGCGCATAGAAAGACTCAAGCGGCGGTGGTTTTCCCGCATTCTTCCGAATGGTTTAGCGCATTTGCCCTGACACCGTTTGATGACGTTAAGGTGGTTATTCTTGGTCAGGACCCCTATCACGGGCCAGGGCAGGCCCACGGGCTGAGCTTTTCAGTACCAGAAGGACTTGCTATACCGCCATCATTGCTCAACATATTCAAGGAAATCGACGCTGATATCGGTGATGGGGAGCCAAAGCTCACCACCCTACGCCATGGTTGTCTGACGCCGTGGGCTAAGCAAGGAGTCTTCTTGCTTAATAGTGTGTTGACGGTGGAGCAGGGAGAAGCCGCCTCCCATCAAGGCCGAGGTTGGGAGACGTTCACGGACAGCGTGATCCGGCAATTGAGTGAGGAACGAGATGGTCTGGTTTTCTTGTTGTGGGGCAGCTATGCCCAAAAGAAAGGGCAGGTGATCGACTCGAAGCGCCATTTGGTGTTGAAATGTCCTCATCCGTCGCCTCTGTCAGCACATCGAGGATTTTTAGGGTGTGGCCATTTTTCTAAGACAAATGAGTGGCTTATTGAACACAAACAAGACCCTATTGACTGGTTCGACGTCAAGTAATCAGTTTTAAGGTAAAATCAATTGCAGATTCGGTAAAGTCGCTCCTGATTTGTGGAAAGTCCTGAACTAGACTTTGCCCATGATGATTTCTCGTATTCGTATAGCGTTTGTAACGCTAGTGCTGTCTTTAAATTCGCCTTTTGTTAGTGCTGAAAATTATTTGCAGCGCTCAGACGTGCGTGAGTATGTCAAAGAGCTCAGCACTGAGACGGGTATCGATCAACATTACCTAGCGGGTCTGTTTGGCAAATTATTGCCTCAGCAGGACATTCTGGACGCGATTTCGAAGCCGGCAGAACGAACGCTTACTTGGCGGGAGTACCGGCCGATATTTCTGACTGATAAGCGGATATCGGACGGGAAGAATTTTATGGCCGAGAATCGTGCGCTACTGCAGCACGCATCTGAGACCTACGGCGTATCCCCTCAAATTATTGCTGCCATTATTGGTGTTGAGACTTTTTATGGTCGCATTACTGGTAAACACGGCGTGCTTGAATCCTTGGCTACACTTGCGTTTGACTATCCACCTCGCGCTAAATTCTTCAAACGCGAGCTCTCCGAATTTCTTGTCCTAGCCAACTCGCAAGGGTGGCCAGCGGACAAGGTGCTGGGAAGTTATGCCGGTGCCATGGGCGTGCCTCAGTTCATATCATCCAGTTATCGACAATATGCGGTGGATTTTGATGGTGATGGTAAAAGGGATTTATTTGGTAGCACCGCAGATGTGGTCGGCTCAGTGGCCAATTACCTAGCCGTACACGGATGGGTCGAAAATGCACCGGTTGCCGAAAGGTGGATCTCTGGGCTTGATGACAAAGCCTCTGTTCGGGCTTTGGTTACCAAATCGTTGAAGCCAGCGCACAGCGCAGAGCTTGTGACTCAAACGGGATTTAAGTCATCAAGAATTAATCAAGCAACGCGTGGAAATCGGTTGGTGAGTGTGATGACCATGCAGGGGCAAAAAGCCGAGGAGTTCTGGGTTGGATACCAAAACTTTTACGTCATCACACGCTACAACCATAGTCGTATGTACGCCTTGGCTGTGTATCAGCTGGCCAGGG
>JBLHWG010000230.1:0-8291 GCA_047629055.1 Halioglobus sp. | reverse complement strand
GCAGCCGGTGCGTCAAACAGTAGGTGGGCGGAAAATGGGTAGTCGTCTCACTGTTAAAGTATCGTGACTGTAGGTATTTTGGTGTGGTGGCTTGGTGGTAATAGGCAGGTTATTCTTCTTATACTCGAGCCTCTACAGGCCCACTCCTTGTCGCGCGACAAACAAGATGGGACGCCAGCGACAATCAAGATGAGACGATCTCTATCCGCCGCAGCGTGAGGGCGTAGCCCGATCGCTGCGGCGCCGCCGAACCCGTAGGTCGGTCCGCTTTGCAGGGTTGTCCCGTTGGTGATCAATTGAGACATACTGAACCCCGTGGTCACTGTGATGGACCAGAGAATCGTCGTTCTTGATGTTTCGGTTATGCAAGGCCTGTTCAAGGGCGTCGAGCACAAATCCGGCCTGAGCTGATGTAGAAGCTCGCCAGCCGACAATACGATTGGCAAAACGTGTCGATGATGAATGCGACGTAGACAAAGCCCTGCCACGTCGATACATATGTGAAGTCTGCAACCCAAAGTTATTTCGGGCATTCAGCCACGAAATTGCGATCAACCAGGTCCTCGGGACAAGCTTCACGAATAGCGCCTACAGTCGTTTTCACTTCACTTCACTTCACTTCACTTCACATCCGCATCCGCATCCGCATCGAGCCTCAGCCAAATCCATCCGCTTCATCAGGCGAGCAACGGTACAACGGGCAACTTTGAAACCTTCTCAAAGCAGCTGTCGCCATATTTTACGATAACCTTACACAGAGTAGTTGGTTTCTCAATTGCGACGAATCTCCTCACTCAGCCGCTCATCACTTTGAGCTCTGGCAGAGCGTATAGTCGGATTCTCAGGGCAGGCCAGTGTTTGGTAGTAGGTTGATGGAGCAATCGGTAGCTGGGCACAGATTGACTCGACTCCATACGCCTGTCGGTGTTGGTCAATAAATTCAATTATTACTTTGGTCAGCGCAGGAAGGCCTGCCCGTCGAGCTCCGCCTGGGCGAAAAAAACTGACGCCTTGTGTAGAATCTTATTAGCTTGGCGTAGCTCTTTGTTCTCTCGTTCGAGGTCTTTGAGTCGTTGGCGTTCATCTGAGGTCGTGCCGTCAGGATACCTGGTATCAGTCTCTTGCTATTGACCCAGGTATGCAGTGTCGGTGCCGTACAACAGATCTTACCGGCGATGGATTCTATAGCAGCCCACTGGGAATTGTGCTTTGATCGCTGCTCAATCACCATCCGTACCGCTCTGTCTTTCACTTCAGGCGGAAAAGGTTTGTTGGGTAAATTCTTTTTGCTCATGACTCCATTTTCTCAAATGTTGGAGTCCACGGCAAACCCGGGGCGGTTCAGTATCCGCTGCGGCTATCGTAAGAGTGCAATCCGAGGCGTGGGAGAGTGAGGTGTACGCAAGTAGTGCGCCTAACCCAGTTACGCAAGTTGTTGAAACGACTACGCAAAGCAGTAACGAGCCATCAAATACCACGATAGCACTTGCTGATCAGAGCGTGTCTGAGGAGCTTAGTGATGCAGAAGAGCAAAACACTTCTGGTGAACAGAGTGTTTCAGAAGAAGAGAGCTCATGTGCTGATACAAAGCATGGCTTGGCTAGCTCTCCGCTAATGCTAGAAACATCAGAGTAAGAATAAGCACAATGCTTGATTCAGGCCGCTGCGTATTCTGCTTTTCTTGCTGATGCTGCTTTTGCTGCAACTTCTAACGCTGAAATCACTGACACAACTGCAATTTCCAGCACTGATACTACTCCGAATGACGGTACATCAGAGTGTCTGGGTTAAGGTGTTCAGAAGTACTTAACAGCACATGAAACGTGCTGTTGATACAGGTTATTAGTACCCTATCAGCACTGTTATTCAGTAAATCACAAGGCACCTGACTAATTCAGCAGATGGCATAGTAGTTGCTCGATCACTACTAAAGAACTTTAAGGCTATTTGTATTGTATGCGTTAGCTTATACAGTGTGCCCGGAATAAATCGGGCACATCGATCCATGGATAATTAGAGAGCAACAATGTCTGTGACGCAGGTTACTAATAAAACGAATGTAAAACCAGACCCTAGCGGCGCAATAATAGGAGATGGGTAGAGCATCGCCAGATTACTAACATTCGACAAGATCGTCAAATTTCAGCTTGCAGAATATTAAGCTTTTTAGAAATTTCTTTATTTGGTATATAAATTACGCCGTTACAGTGAGATTGAAAACAAATGTCTAACCTATGTGCTGTTCAGGACCGCTCCTCTGTAACGACTGGAACTGAGCGTACTGACAGAAACCCGTCGAAACGGGAATTTCAGGGTAATATTGAAGGAATCAATCTGAACAAGGTTTCGGGTTGGGTGATGGATACCCATAGTGATGAGAGTGGAGTTCCGGTCGAATTATTCGTGGGAAACCAGATAGTCGGTTCTGGAATTGCGAGCATAAAACGTAAAGACTTAGCAGAAGCAGGTTTGACCGATGGCGCTTTTGCTTTTGAATTTAGTGTTTCAGAAAATATCTTAGATGGGCAAAAGCACCTGTTACATGTGCGGCATGCCAAAGAACCTAAAATTCTAGCAAGTAGGACAATTCAATCTTCACCCTTTGCAGTGTCAACTATAACCGCCATTGAAGCTGGAGTGCTTACGGGATTCATTGCTCTGGTCGAAGCTACCGAGCACACAGGTTATGACATAGATCTGTTGGTTGATAACGAGGTGGTTTCATGTCATCAATGCACATATGATTCAACAACCAATAAATTTCGATTTGAAATAGCGTTGCCTAGTAGCGTTTTTGATGACAATCGCCATATTTTTACTGTGCAGATAAGAGGTCAGCTTACAGAAAAAGTACCTTTGGTAGAACGCTTATCTAGTATTCAAACACCATGGCAATATCTTAGTGATTCTGGGAATGGCACGCGACTTAGCGCCTTGTCCAAAATCGCTGCACATCGATATGCAGCGCTTCAGACTCAATTGGATTTAATCGACTGTGAAAATTTGAATGTAGAACAGCTAGAACGATTGCAAATTATTAAAAGAGCGCATGATGTTCTAGTAGAAGGATATGAAGGTAGAAGTAAATTCCCTAAATTAGTACTGCCGAAGGTCAAGAACCCAACGGTCAGTATTGTCATTCCGGTACACAACAAAATTGAACTGACGTACCATTGCTTAGCATCGTTAATATTAGCCAATAACAAAACAAGCTTCGAAGTAATCGTGGTGGATGACAAATCGAATGACCAGACCTTAAAAATTGTAGATATAGTTCAAAACACTCGCTATATTCGCAATGAGACCAACCTTGGCTTTCTCCTGACCTCTTGCAAAGGTGCAGACGCAGCAAAAGGTGAGTTTATCGTTTTCCTGAACAACGACACTGAAGTCACTAGTGGCTGGCTTGACGCCCTTGTGCAGTCCTTCAATACATTTGATTCTGTGGGTATGGCTGGTAGCAAGCTAATTTACCCTAACGGCAAGTTGCAGGAGGCAGGAGGTATCGTTTGGGGGAGTGGTCGGCCATGGAATATTGGAAACGGGGAGAATGCTGAACACCCAAAATACAATTACACACGGCAGGCAGACTACCTGTCTGGCGCATCCCTTATGATTGATAGTAAGGTGTGGAAGAAAATCAGTGGATTCAGTAAGGAATTTGCGCCTGCCTACTATGAAGATACTGACCTTGCTTTCAAGGTAAGGGAGGCGGGTTTTAAGACTCTATATTGCCCATTTTCTACGGTAATTCACTTTGAAGGGATGAGTAATGGGCGCGACACTAACGCTGGAATTAAACGTTTTCAGAGTGTCAATGCGCCAAAATTTCGGTCTAAATGGCGACACGCTTATAGGCACAATGGGCAGGAAGGCAAGCGACTGTCTGTGGAAATGGACCGAGGTGTGGATTTTCGCGCACTAGTTGTTGACTACGCAACGCCTCGGCCTGATCAGGACGCCGGTGGGTATGCTGCAGTCCAGGAAATGAAATTACTGCAAGAGCTTGGCTTTAAAGTAACATTTGCGCCCAACAATATGGCGCATCTCGGCCGCCACACGGAAGCACTCCAGAAGCAAGGCGTCGAGTGCATCTTCGCACCTTTTCATACCAGCATTGGGCAGTTTCTCGAAGAACGCGGCGCAGATTACGATCTGGTGTATATCACTCGCTACGATATAGCTGAAGCTGTAATTGATAGTGTGAGGCAGTTTACCAAAGCTAAAATCATTTTCAATAATGCAGATCTTCACTTTCTTAGGGAACTTAGGGCCGCACTCTCAAGTGGTCAGAGCTCACTAGAGGAACCAATACGGACTCGCGACCGAGAATTAATGGTAATGCGTAAAGTGGATGCGGTGCTGTCATATAATGAAGTTGAACATTCAGTAATTACGTCCCACAACCTGACCCAAGACAATGTCTTTAAATGTCCTTGGGTGCTCAAAGACAAACGCTCTGTTGTACCGTTTAAAGAACGTAGTGGGATAGCTTTTCTCGGTGGGTTTAACCATGCACCGAATCGCGAGGCTGTTAAATATTTCGTCGACTCGATAATGCCTTTGTTGCGCATCGCCCAGCCTGATATTCGTTTTCACGTATACGGTAGCCGGGTCTCAGATGACATAGCAGCGTTGGCCTGTGAGGATGTAGTCATCGAAGGCTTTGCAGATTCTCTGTCTCAAGTGTTTGATACATGTCGCGTCTTTGTGGGACCTCTATTATCAGGGGCAGGTATAAAAGGAAAAGTACTCGAAAGCATGGCGTATGGCGTGCCGAGTGTTCTGACACCCGTTGCAGCTGAGGCGACTGGTCTGACACACAACCATAGCGCTTTGATCGTCAACGATCCCACAGACTGGTGTAATAGCATCGTAAGTTTGTATAACGATAGCAATCTGTGGGAAACGATTGCTGGAAACTGTAACGCCTTAGTTCATACTGAATACAGCGCAGATCAGGGGCTGAAAAAAATGGAAGACGTATTACGATACGTGGAGCTGGAGCCAGCTGAAAACAGGAGTATGCTTTTCTCGAAGGCAAGCTAACTACGGAATTTAGAATATTTGTTGATCTTCAGTTGTTAATTCAGATCACTAACTCAAACATATCTTGAATCAAGGAAGCATAATGTTCACTGTGATATTTTTAATCATGCCTATGTTGTCAGGCTCACGTAATGTGACTTTTGAGTTAGAGTGCTCTCGCGCATGAACTCTAACGTCAAGGTCATCACAGCGGAACAACAGGTACTCGCAAGCTGCGCGCGAACTGTTGTGCTGCATTACCACTTGTTCAAAAACGCTGGTACCTCAATCGATAGCAGTTTCAAGGATTCCCTTGAGGAGGGTGAATGGACAACGCGCGAATTTAGTGGCACTCATAATAAAAAACGCAAAGAGCTTCTTGAATGGATAGATGGCAATCCAGAGGTGAAGTGTTTTTCTTCCCATACCGCTGCGCTTCCACCACCTGAGATAGATGATGTCAACATATTGCCTATTGTTTTTCTACGTCACCCTTTGGATAGGATCGCATCTGCGTATGCATTTGAGGTGAAACAACAAGCTTCTACCTTTGGCTCAGTACTAGCCAGAAACACATCACTCGCGGGTTATATCGAAACACGATTGAGCATCCCCAACGATTTCCAATGCCGAAATTTTCATGCTCAGAAGTTGGCTGAGATGTATTCCGAAAATACCGGTTCGATAGAACAGCGGGCAGTTAAAGCAGTGTATGAGCTTCCTTTCATCGGCATTGTGGAAGAATTTGATAAGTCAATTGAAGCACTTCAATCACTTGTCAATGTCACCTCGTTAAGTGGTATTGATATCAAGGTGACAAGGAAGAATGTTTCACAGGACAGTCAATTTTCATTGAGTAAAAAGTTAGACGCATTGAAAATACGAATCGGTGATGACATGTATGATGAGCTCGAAAGGGTTAATTCACTTGATTTGAAGCTATTTAAAAAAGTTAAATCTATTTACACGTCATAAGGATAGGATATTCTGAATAAGTATAAGTAGTGTGTTTAGCAGGAAATATTACTGACGCATTATTCATATATAACTGGTACTGGTACTGGTACTGGTACTGGTACGCAGGCGTACATGGTGTAAAAACACGATCGCTTGTGTTTCAAAATTTCGAATTAGGCTGCTAGTCCCACTTTTTACTTGCGATGGTCAGAACTGATCTAGCAGTGATGAGTTTAGAGTTATTGAACGAAGGGCTTCTCGCATTCAATGACACATTCAAACCTGACGCCATGGGAACCTTTGGGTTACTAGTTGCGTGATTAAAATATCCTCTAGGTCACGGTATCGATAAAACTATGCGGATTGCGATAGTAGGAAACTGCCAGGCTCGGCCGGTTGGCACATATTTAAAGCAGATGTGTCCAAGCGCGGAGGTTCTGCCAGAAACAATAGTCCACCTTTCCAAACTGGAAACAAGCAAGGATGATTTAGATCGATTGGATAAGGCCGATTTGGTTATTGCACAATTGGTGCAAGATGGATATCCAGCTTCACATCTAACATCAAACAACTTACGACAGCGCTATGGCAGTAAGCTTTTAACTTGGCCAAATTTATTTTTTACAGGCAATTGCGTTGGAACTGTTTATATAACGAAAAATAATGGATCTCGACTCACTGGTCCTTTGGCTGTTTATCATAATCGTTTTGTTTACGAAGCCTGGCAGGCAGGGATTCCTGTGAGTGATGCATCATCTACGGTTAGGCAATATTACCTTAAAGAAACAGATTCAATTCGTGGATCGGTACAGGCATCACTTGACGAATTTGAACGTAGGGATATTGACGCTGACATCAGAATATTTGATTATTTAAACAGCAATTGGCGGAGACAAAAACTGTTCTACACGTTTAATCATCCTTCGTCGTCACTAATGATTGAACTGACACGACGAATTGCAGAGGCTGCAAAAATTAACGTGGAGATTGACATTGCTGAATATTTCGAACCAGAGCCACTTAATCAATACGTTCCGGGCGTGCCTGCTGAGGCCGATAAAGTGCTTGATATCGAATATCGTACAGTTGAAACTTCCAAGGGAATAAGTACTGACAAAGTTATAAATGGCGCGTTGAAAGAGGAAAAGAGTTTTTATGGGTGGGATGAAATTGTAAAATGTTTTTACACTTCTTATGATAGGCAGTGCGATGACAGCAAGGCAGTTAGATATACACCGAATTACTGATTTTCATCACTGAATATTTTGGAGAATAATTTCACGGGCATGAACGAGGTCTCTCAATACCAACCTCCTATTGACTAACTAGTGCCCATCCACAAATTCCTAACTGCAGATCCGTTTTAGCGATCAACGTATGAAATCAAAATCGTTGTCATATCGCATATTTAACGCTAAAAAGGCTGAAAAAGACGCACTTTGCCCAGAACTATTAGGTTGTGCCACGTTGGTGTTAAAGCAATCACGAAGCGCCATTAACAAGGTCAGGCTCAATGCAAAAAACTCTGAAAATGCAGGGCGTTGGATCGACAAGGTTGAGCATTTCATCGCCTTGCTAGCCATCGTCATTGATCAGACTCAGCGACGTGTTTACAACGATGAGGATGTACCGGCATCGCAGAAAATTGTCAGTCTGTTTGAGCCGCATACCGACATTATCGTAAAGGGTCTACGCGATGTGCAGTTCGGCCATAAGATCAATCTGGCGACCCAGCAAGATGGCTTCATCACCTACTGCAGAATCGAGGACGGCAACCCAGCAGACTCAGTGCTGTACCTGTCCGTACTCGATGCTAGCCAGGCGGACTACAAGATGGTTCCCAACTCGGTTGTTGCTGATGGTTGCTACGCTAGTCAGGCGAATGTGGAGTCAGCCAAGGCACTGGGAGTGAAACGAAATGTATTCAGCAAGCCGGTCGGACTGACGCTGGGCGACATGGGTGTAAAGAAGAAAACCTTCGACATCTTGCGCAACTTTCGCGCAGGTGTGGAAGGCAACATATCGGAGTTCAAACGTGTGTTCGGTGCAAGCAAGGCCACCTGGAAAGGCCATGATGGGTTCAAAGCCTTCGTCTGGTCATCGGTGCTGAGCTACAACCTGATTCGGGTGATCCGCTTTTCATCTGCCTAGCCTGGCAGGCCGTCGTCAAGATCATGAACATCGTGCTATTTCGAGCAGTGCGATTGACTGCTATGCTCTGAAAATGCGTGAAATAGCGAAAAACGTACCCACTGGCGCTAAATCAATAGCAATTGCGATCCTATCCAACATCGTGCCGCAGCTCT
>JBLHWG010000229.1:0-8296 GCA_047629055.1 Halioglobus sp. | reverse complement strand
TGACAATATATAGTGACCATTATGAGCCAATTAAATTAGTTCAAATCGGCGGCCAAACTCGTCAGCATTATCATCGGAATAATGCGCAAGGCAGCCTCGTGAGTTGAACGCACGTACACTCTTGGCGCATGACCAGCTTCATGAGCTTGCAACCATCGGCTTGCACATAGACACCATCGATCACCTGACTTCAAACCCGGAAAACCATAAGCAGGCATGGGCGTAGACAAATCGTTGCCCACAGACGCCGTGAAATTCAGGAAATCATCACTCACTGCAACACAAACAGTATGTGAGCCGGCATCCTCCCGGCCGGTGTCACAACAACCGTCGCGATAAAACCCGGTAATGGGATCCATCCCGCAAGGAACAAGCTCTTCACCTAGTATATTTTTAGACGGTTTTTTCATGCTGCGAATCTTTTGCTGTGCTCTCTACACTGTAGTGGAAACAGTGCCTTCAAGGTCAATTAATCTGGAGCTACTACCCGTGTTAACGACGAACAGGTATCATTGAAGTCAAATCGACTCTACGCGTGTAGAGTCAACCCTCCGGAATCGCTTGCCTACAAAACTACTTAGTAGGCATTTCATCCCACTGTGGCAAGTCGTCTACAACGTCAAACCATGGAGCTTTTGAATCGATAAAAATGTGCCCTTTTGCGGTAATGCCAGGGTCGCTATCGAGGCTGCCAACAGGTACGTTAAGCATGCCGCTACCGCTCGATTCTCGCGGCACTGAAGAGCCACAGTTAGCGCAGAAATCATTACCAAAACGTTCAGCTTCAGGTAAATTGAAATTGACAGTTTTACCCTCGCCTTTGGTCCAACTAAAATTATCTACCGGAACAAATGCGTTAGTGGCGTGTGCTGCGCCTTTAACTTTTCTGCATCGAGTGCAATGACAATTCATCATGAATTTTGGTGCTTCAGAGTATTCGAAGGCAACATCGCCACAGCAACATCCACCTTTGACCACCCCATCGCTCTTCTCTGGCTCTGCAACGTCAACCACTCGAGTCAAATCACCATCCCCGTAGTGGATCATCTGAGGTAAATCGTCGTGAATGGTATACCCAGCGGCTTTTGATTCAGTAAATATATGCGCCTCAGGGCGTACACCCGGATCATCATCCAGCATGCCGGCTGGAATGTAGTGTTTGCCGTCCTCGTTGCTCTCAGGCAATACCGAACCACACTCTTTGCAGAATGCTCGCTCAAATCCTGCAGACGAGAGGTAAGTCTGAACGTACTCTGCTCCACTGGTGTATTCGCATTCAGACGCAGTCATGTAAGTAGCAAACTGCGATCCATGAATTTTCCGACAAATAGAGCAGTGGCAATGTGTCATGTCTGACAAATCGCCACCAATCTTAAATGTGATTTTTCCGCACAAGCAGCTGCCATTGGCCATTAGATAGTCCATGAATATGAGTAGTTACCGGCCAGTCTAGCAAACTCTAGTGCTTACACTAACGCTAACTGCAATGGCACCCTTTTCAATCAAATATTTCCTTGAATGTGCTGATGCACTGACGAAACCCATTCTCAAAATCACCGTCACCCGTGTGATACACGCTCTCGAATGAGATGACACCATCGTAGCTTTCCCTTCGCAGTGCATCAGCAAGAGGTTGGAATTGATCGGCTAATTGTCCTTCGCCCATTTTACGAACTTCGAGTGTGGCTTTAGGGGTGTCTACAAAAACATCTTTAATATGAATATGGCCCAGATATCCATCCTGCACCTCATCATAGCCTTCTGGCCAAGCACGTTCGTGGCACCAGCAATTATTGCCAGGATCCCAAAGCACTTTCAATACATCTTTGGCATCCAGATCATCAATGAGTTTGCGAGCGGTGTAGTTAGAGTTGACCATAGTTCCGTTGCCCGTTTCTACAACGAGAATAATGCCCTCTTTCCTTGCCAGCTCTACCGCTGGCGCGATAAGCGGCAAAGTTGCATCCCAGGCTCCATGTGCCACATTCCATTTTTCTGCACCGTTCAAGCCCCATAGAATTTGCTCTTTCTTGTTGGTCATAATGCGGACCAAGGGTGAACCCACAACATGTGCCATATCGATAACGCGTTTCAAGGCATCCATATGCTGGGTATGCAGTTCATCACCGGCTTTATTGGCAGTCGACATACCCGCAAATACGTGTCGTGAAAGACATGAAACGGGCTTACCACGATCCCGTAGCAGTTGGTTAATGTCATTAACTTCCTGCTTTGAATGATCTCCCACTTCTTTTTTACCAACGAATTGCAGCTCTGCATATTCCAGATTATATTCGTCCATCACGTTAATTGCGTGATTTAAATCTCGGCTAATGCCGTCACAAATTACACCTAGCTTCATGAGACTCTCTTAATGCGTTTCAGTTTAATTTAGCGGTGCAATTCGGCACCAACAATTGATTCAAGGACTTGTGTACACGCCCAGTTATCCCCGTCGGGGTACTTGGACTTGCCAGCGTGAAATATCTGCATAGCACTAGATGCCATTGACATCGGCACCTCAAGCTCCTGAGCCAAATCCAGCGAGATAGTAAGATCTTTGTGCATGGTTCCAATCACCGAGCCGGTATTTTTAAACTTTCTATCGATGATATTTTCCAGAGCCGTATTAGTGCAACCACAACCTGCACCTGAGGTAGAAAATACGTTGAACAGATTCTCACCTTTTACGCCTGCCTTTGCCGCAAGAACCGAGGCTTCAAACGTTGCACAAAAAATCGAACCGATCAATGTCTGTAAGCATGCCTTGACAGTTTGCCCCTGACCAGGCGTATCACCCACACGATGTATCGTTGCGGAGACCGCCTCCATAACCGGTATGAATCGATCGAGGACCTCATCAGCTGCTGCTGCCATCATTGTTAAAGTTCCGCCTTGAGCTCCTTGAAAACCACCAGACACTGGGCTATCAATGAGCGCGATATCGCAACCACTCATTGCCGCTGCAATTTCTCGAGCCTCCCGCGGTTTAATAGTCGCCGTCAGGATGACAACACCGCCACCAGGCATGGTTGAGGTTAGGCCGTTCTCACCCAGAATAATCTGTTTTGCCTGATCACCGTTCATAACCATGACAAAGACCGCCTCAGACTCTCTGCCGATAGAGCCAACATCATCGTGACGTTTACCACCCATTCCTATAAAGGTGGCCATACGCTCCTCTGACAGATCAAAACCACTAGTTTCAAAGCCGTTTTTTATCAGGTTTTTTGCCAAACCGGATCCCATATCTCCCAGACCAATTACACCCACTCGCATTATTTAACCTCCGATTAATCACGACTCACATGGCCAGTTATCGGCCCATTAAAAGGCTATCAAATGCACGTCATCATTAGAACAAAAAAACATCAACTACTCATCATTGATGTTTTTTGATTGAATCATTGTCTCTTAGATATGGGATAGTGAGTGATGTTGATTAATTCCATAGAAGAAATCTTCCTAAATATGATGTGAAATGATGTCCAACAACAAAGACAAAATCAACTCTATTCCTAAGCCAGCAGCGATTGCCGATATCGCAAAATTAGCGGCAGTTGGAACCGCAACTGTCGATCGCGTATTAAACAACCGCAGTAGCGTACGAGAATCCACTCGTCAACGCGTCATGCAGGCAAAAATCGCGATCGAGCAAGGCAATAAACCGAAGCTGAACAAACGCCCTTGGCGTCTAAAAGTGATACTGCCCGGCGAAGCTGGCCCGTCTACCGATTATCTATCTACCTGTTTGCAAGAAATCGGATCACAAGGCGACGCGAGCATCGAATGCGTTTTTGTCAAAAAAATGGACCCTGGGCTGCTTGCGCGTAAACTTGTTGCCTGTTCAGGGCAAGGCATTGATGCCGTTGCATTCCAGGCGCTGGACCACCCCAGAGTAATGAATGCCGTCGAGCAGTTGGCTGGTCTTAACATTCCAGCATTAACCATACTGTCAGGTTTACGCAGCCCATTCACGATGGGTAGCGTGACTTTTGACAACCGCGCCGCTGGAAGAACGGCAGGTTACTTGATGGGGCGGCTAACACGCCAACAAGGTGCCGTGGCGATTGTCACAGGCGGTGAACTATATCAAGCACATGGGGATCGAGAAATTGGATTTCGTGCTGCAATTCGGCATGGTTTTCAGCACATTGAAAACATTATTACCCTCAATGGCCATGATGACCAGATGAACAACTACAACGTCGTGAAGGATGCTCTAACCGAACATTCAGACCTGTTGGGCATTTACAATGTCGGGGGCGGGACCACCGGAATCGCAAAAGCACTGACTGACCTTGATGTTGGGCAAGAAATTATTTTCCTCGGTCACCATTTAACCCGAAACTCCCAAACGTATCTTATGGAAGGAACCATGGATATGGTGTTGCATATGAATATGCGTACCGTCGCCCAGCAAACTGTAGAAACGTTAATTGCCCATTTAGAGGAGCGACCCATTGAAAAACAAGACCTGCACATCGAAGTAGTGACATGCGAAAATATGGTCGGCATTAGGCCAAACTGTTAGCGGGTGTACTTACTCCACAATGGATAAATAGTCCGGCTTTCATACCTGATATCAATCTGTCCATGGTTGATTGCTTATAAAGGCAGGGATTTTACAATTCCATTACGAAGCTCGCCATCATCACATTGGACTTGAACCTTCGTTTGGCAGTCCCAATGACTTTTCTCTACCATGGCTAGGGATACATTCGTATTTAATCGAGGAGACCAGATTGCTGTCGTGATCTGTCCCACTTGTTGAGAATCTTCCAGTAACGGCCAGACGTTTGCACAAGGCGAACACTTATCACCATCAAACACAACTGCTCTAATCTGACGCTGTGGCCCTTCATTGTGAATGCGCAGTAGTGCTTCTTTACCAATATACTCAAGCGACGGATCGAAGCAACAGTAAGGCTCCAAAGTACATTCGATGGGATTGTCCTTGCGCGTCATTTCATTTCCGTAGGAGAGCAACCCACCCTCTACGCGCTCTATTAAATTCGGGCTTCCCGGGGCTACATTGAATTCCTTCCCTGCATCCCATAAGGCATCCCACAACGCAAGCCCCAAGGAAGAGTCGTGCAGATAAATTTCATAGCCGCCCTGTTTGCTGTAGCCCGATCGTGCAACAACTACCAAGTGACCTTTGAATGTAAGCTTTGCAAATCGAAAAAATCGAATTTCCCTAACAGATTCACCAAACACTCGCTCCATGAGCCCATCAGCTTTTGGCCCCTGCACAGCTAAGGGTGAAACATCAGGTTCATCTATTGCGACATCGAGCCCATACCCGAGAGCTAGCCCTTTTGCCCAAAGCAACAGGTCAGAGTCCGCAATAGATAACCAGAAGTGATCTTGTGCAAGCATCAACACCACTGGATCGTTCAACATACCAGCCTGCTCATCGATGATGGGGGCATAGAGGCACTGTCCGACTTGCGCGTTTCGCATATCTCGCGGCGTCATCAATTGCAAAAGCTTTGCAGCGTCTGGCCCTTTTAGTTCGACCTGTCGTTGGACACTGACATCCCACAGCTGAACATGCTCACGTAAATGCCAGTAGTCTTCCTCCACAGTTTGACCAAACCCTTTCGGCAATACCATGTGGTTAACAATGGAATAAGCACTAACCCCTAGCGCTTCAATCCGTGGGGTATAGGGAGTTGAACGAAGACGTCGTGATACTGCAAGTTTTGCATTTTGGGGCTTGGATACAGTTGACATTAATTTTTTAGATGACCGGTATAAAAATGAATGAAATTCAGGACTCGAAACCTGACCACCAAACTGAATACGAATGCGGCGCTAGCATGATAGGTACGTGGTAGCCGCCGTCAGGATCTACGAGTGTAAGCCGTATGACAACGCATTCCAGAATTTGTGCACTCTCAGCTGCCGATGATTTTTTATCGAAATAGGATTTTGAATGAAACACTAATTCGTACTGCTCATCTTTAGCTGATGGAGAAATCTCTACCTCCTCAGAAATTCGCCCTTGCTCGGAGGCAACAACATCGAATACGTGTGTCTGCTCACCCGTGGCAAGACGTTTTATGCACTCGACTCTAATACCTGCGGCATGATCGCCTGCGACGGAATCCAACACATGTGAGGAGATGGTGGCCATAGTTTACTATTTCACTCGTTAAGGGTAGCTAGGGGGCGTCTATCAATCAAAAAGCAGGCCTCCAACCTGTTAATTCGCTATGCAGAGGCGTCAGCTATTTGTTCGGTTATCAACAGATTTCTATAACCATCTTCTGCGCTGACTAACGGCGCCTCCTCGCGGCGAATCACGCGACAAAAGTGCTCTAATTGGCTCTGTAACGGATCAGTCACATCTACGGGAAATTTATCTACTGTCATAGCCTGATACCAGGAAGGCTTGTCACCAGAATCGAAACGGTGAACCGTCATGGTAGGAATCGACAAACTGCCACGGGTACCTGCGATGTGATAACAATTTTCCAACGGCTCGTGGTGATAATCGAGATTCTCGCAGGCAGTCTGCTCCCAGCTTCTACAACTGGCTGCAGTATCTGAGAGTAGAAATGTTCCTACTGCACCGTTTTCAAAACGTAGCAGAATAGCTACCGTATCTTCAACCTCAAACCCACGTTGTGCATTGGATGGCATAGCTTGAACTTGAACAATTTCTCCGCACAAATAACGAAGGCTGCCCACTTCGTGAATCATGTTGATCAATATCGGACCACCGCCAACCTTGGTTCGCCAAGCTCCTGCAAGAAAGTAATCATCTGGTTTATATAAAAGCGCCGAACCCTGTACTGCAACGACGTCTCCGATATCACCTCGCTCTATGATGGCTTTGGCTTCCTTCATGATGGCGCTGTGCATGCGATGATGACCAACAATAACTCTAGCCTTTACTTTATTAACGGCATCAACCAAAGCCATTGCCTGCTCTACAGTCTGTGTTATCGGTTTCTCTATAAGTATGGCAACACCTGCGCAGATGCAGCTCATCGCTTGTGAGTAATGCATATGATTAGGCGTTGCCAATATGACGCCATCAATAGCCTGTTTTGCCAATAAGGCTTCCAGATCATTGTATCGAGGTACGCCAAACTCGGTGGCCAATGACTCTGTTGCCTCATCCGGATCAACAACGGCTTCCAAATTACATTCATTGGACTGCTGGATCAGGGCGATATGTTTCCGTCCAATTAACCCCGCCCCAATCACGGCAATTTTCAATTTCGACAAATCTTGCTACTCCGCACTCATTGCGTGGAATGTGGGCCCTATGCCCGCAATCCTGTATTTTACTTAATATAAGGTATTTATTCATGCCTATTTTCAAACCCGTCAACACAGAGTGAGCAATCATGCAGGTCTGTCGCGAAGTAACTCCCCCCGGCGCAGTTTAAGAGTGTTAGCTAAAAAAATTGAACCGGTTCATTTCCCTTAGCCTAATAGCTTTAAATTGGGAAACGTTAGCAATACTTGCTGGTGAATACCGACTGTATTACGTGATTCTGTATCCTACGTAACATTTTGGAGTTAATTCTACACTGGCACTATCAGCCCGCAACTTACAGGCTCCGGCATGAGCATGCCCAGCAGCACTTCACTGCTGCCAAGAACGCTGTCAGGCTTGCTGGCACAGAAAGTTTACATTGCAGAAAATAGGAATTCACTGGGTGAAAAGAGGGCTTTAAGCGAGGCCGGCGATAAGTCGCAATAAGATAAATCTCATCAACGCTATCACTCAAAGTTTCGTGACCTATTGCAAGAATTTGGCTTCTATGATCTTTTTCTAATCGAACCCGAGCAAGGCGCAGTCGTGTTCTCGGTTAACGAGAACATGGAGTTTGCTACCAGCCTGTTCAATGGCCCCAATCGTGACTCTAGCTGGCACGTGTCGCTCGCCAGGCATTGAACTTGCCCAGAGGACAGACGGCTATGACTACCTGCCTAAGTACGGCTCTCCGGCAATCTTCATTGCAACCCCAATCTATGTAAAAGAGGCCAAAGAGGAGACTATAGACGGTGCCGACTACTTGTCGGCGTATGCTCCGCTATCAATTGCTGGCCTCGACTGGGCCATCACAGCTAAAATGGAAGCAACTGAGGCTCTACAGTCTGTCAAAGCACTCGTTAAGCTAAGCACACTCATCACAGCACTGTCAGTTGTTTTCGTCGCTATGGTCGCGTTTTTCGTCGGGCGCTATATGCACCGGCAACTAGGTGGTGACCCTGCAGACCTGCGCCATGCTGCGCAGGCGATCGGCGATGGTGATCTCTCCGAGCGATCTGG
>JBLHWG010000228.1:0-8306 GCA_047629055.1 Halioglobus sp. | reverse complement strand
GGTCGCTGGTTCGCAATTCGGGATCGTCACTGTATTGCAGCGTCAGGAGCGTGCGTTTCGTGATCTAGCCCGAAAGTACGAGCTCGCAAACTATATGACAGGTACGACTGGCATAGGTATTCCAGTGCTTGCTTTGGAAACTGACCGAACACACGCGATTGAGGCAACCATCGCTGGATCTCGGCAAGCAATCTCTAAAGGCGCAGAGGTTATTATTTTTGGCTGTACCGGAATGCTTGGCTTCGCTGATGAAGTCAGCGCTGCGTTGAACGGGGTCAACGTGATCGACCCGCTTCCTAATGCAATTAACTGTGCTTCTGCTTTTATTCAAAACGGGCAGAAAACTGACAAATCAGCCTATCCTATGCCGGAAACCAAACCTGTTGCAGGCTTTGAGCTGTGGTGTGAACTCAATGCTTTGATGAAGGGCAGTGGCAATGGCTGAAGCTAGGACAATGCGGACAATTGGCTCGTCTCAGCATCATTTCAAATGGTTACTGGTAGTGCCTCTGGTTGTGTTTTTCATTTTGTTTTTTGTCATCCCTGTCGGGTTGTTATTTGCGACCTCTTTCAATCCGGCAAAAGTTGGACAGGTAAACCTGGTATCCGAATTCACCTTAGATAATTACATCCGATTTTTTTCCCGTTCAAATTACCTGATGGCGGCCGGTCGCTCGATAATTCTGGCGAGTCTGGTTTCACTGATTACCCTGATCGTTGCGTATCCCATGGCATTCGTCATAGCGAAAACACAAAACCCGGCGCGCAACACCTTTTTATTGATTCTGGTTTTGGCATCCATGCAATTGGACATGGTCATCCGCCTTTACGGGATGATGGTGATTCTTGGAGATAACGGCCTTATCAATCAGGTTTTGCAGAGGCTAGGAATAGCTGATGGTCCCGTAGCTTTTATGTATAACTTTCGCGGCGTCGTTTTTGGCCTCGTGCAGTTTTCGCTACCTTTCATGATTCTGACTCTAGTAGGTGTCATAAAAGCCATACCACCGAGTCTTGAGGAAGCTGCGCGTTCGCTGGGTGCTTCGCGGCGACGCGCATTTATGCGTGTGATTTTGCCGGCTTCAATGCCCGGTATTTTATCTGGCTCTTTGCTCGTGTTCGCGTTATCCATCTCATCCTATATCGTGCCTGCGCTAATGGGTGGGTTTCGAGTTGGCGTGCTGCCAATTCACATCTATCAGCAAGTCGCCGAAAGCGCGCGCTTCCAGTTCGGTTCGACGATTGCCGTCATTCTGTTTGTCATCAGTGCAGCCGCCGTATTGGTGTACATCAAGTTCGGAAGCCGGAACTCTGGGGGACTTGCTTGATGGAACGAAAAATCCCGATACCCATGTTGGTTCTCGCCATTATCGGATTTTGTTATCTGCTGTTCCCAATCCTTGTGGTTGTGTTGTCGGGTTTGACTAGTGGTGAGTTCCTGACGTTTCCGCCTAAAGGGCTGTCGCTAAGATGGGTCATAGCGTTCCTTCAATCAGACAAATATCTATCGGCATTTTTCTTCTCGTTCAAGCTTGCTTTGATGACAATGCTAGTGTCGACCATTCTGGGTACTGCGGTGGCCGTATTTCTTGCCCGCTCTCGCTTTGTAGGTCGTACGGCGCTTCGTGCGTTCTTTCTATCACCGGTAGTTCTACCCGGAGTGGTCGTTGGATTCGCCCTATATGCATTTTTCATCACCAGTGGTCTGGGTATCTCACGCACCATCTGGGGGCTGTGGATCGGGCATATTCTCTATTCAACGCCATACGTTATAGGTACGGTTGGCGCATCCATGGCAGCGTTTGACGTCTCTTATGAAGAGGCTGCTCGAAGCTTGGGTGCATCTCCATTGAGAGTATTTCGAAAGATTACTTTCCCCAATATTTCACAAGGAATACAAGCCGGGTCAATCTTCGCGTTTATTGTCAGTTTTGGTCAGTTCGAGGTGTCGTTGTTTCTTTCCGCACCCAATTCTGAACCGTTACCGATAGCCATGTACAACTCGCTTCGTTATAAGTTCGAACCTGATGCAGCAGCAGCGGGCATCTTTGCTATCACGCTAGTCATCGCGTCGGTTCTGCTCACGAACCGACTGGTAAATATCCGACGTTTGCTCGATCAACGCGACGGATGAATTTTAAATCTCACCAACGGAGAAGCAGCAATGAGCATTGAAAAAAAAGAAAGTAGACGACAATTTTTAAAAAAAGGAGTAGTTCTCGGCACGGCAGTATCTGCACCTAATCTGTTCTATATCAATCACGCCTGGTCGCAGGATGTAGTGTACGACGGCGATGTATTTGACGCGGGCGGCGCCACTCTTAATGTAGCTGAATGGGGTGGGGGCTGGGAAGAGTTTGTTCGAAAAGCACTAACGGACCAGTTCGAAAAAGATTTCAATTGCAAGGTCAATTGGGATAGTTCATTCCCATGGTTTCCCAAGTTTGTCACCCAGGGTCCTAAAAAACCCGTGTTTGATGTTGCCAACTGGAACCTTCCTAATCTGATGCAGACCCATGCAGCAGGTGACTTTTTTCTGAGTACTGACGAGATACGCGCAAACGTTCCCAACGCAGATGATTGCTGGGATTTTGCTTTCGCTAGTGGTGCAGGCGTGACCTGGGCTTACCAGCCCTATGTCTATGCTTATCGTACTGATCGGGGTGACCCAGTTAACAATTTTCGTGATTTCTGGGATCCGCGCTTTTCCAACAAGCGAGGCACTTACGCGACAGAAAACGGCTTGATGCATGCATTTTTCATGGCAACGGCGCGAGAATGGGGTAGCGATCAGCGTGACATGGACGCAGCGTTTGCGGCGCTTGAAGCCGCCATGCCCATGAAGATCAGTGAGTTTACTTTCAACATGCTATCGCTACTGGAACGTGGCGAAGTAGACATTGCCGTCCACATAGAAGGCGAGGCACTCTCACTTAAACGTAAAGGCGCGCCGGTGGATGTTTGGGAGTGGGATAGTAAGCCAATACTGACCCAAACCAAAACGATTAGCCGATACGCCGATCCGATGCAGAAAAAACTGGCTCTCGCATTAATGAATCGGACGCTTTCGCCCGATTTTCTTGCACCATTTGGCGAAGAATTTCTGTGGCGTCCAACCAACAGCAAAGCACCCATGCCTTCTGCTTTGGCGGCTGAAGGGGTTACTAATACGGCAGACGCTGTGTCGGAGTACTGGGTACCAGATTGGGATTTCTTTGTTGAAAACAAGGCCGATATCACTGACAGATTAAATCAGATTTTCGGACTTTGACATTCGTTGCTGGGGGACGTTTCTGCCCTCGGCTTCCTATCAACAAGGAACCTTGATGGTCTATGTAGAATTTAGTGGGATCTCCAAACATTTCGGTAATGCTATTGCCGTGGCAGATCTTGATTTGAGTATTGAGCAGGGAGAGTTTTTTTCCTTGCTCGGACCTTCGGGCTGTGGAAAGTCGACAACACTGCGCATGCTCGCAGGTTTTGTTAAACCCTCCACGGGTAGGATCAGTGTCAATGACCGTGATGTCACCGCGCTACCACCTGAAGCCCGCGACATAGGGATGGTATTTCAGAATTACGCCATTTTTCCACACATGACAGTGTTCGACAATATTGCTTTCGGTCTAGTCGAACGTAAGTTATCTCGCACAGAGATAAAGAGAAAAGTTGACGCCGCTCTTGCCCAGGTAGGCATGAGCGGATTTGAGAATCGGTACGAGCGCGAATTATCGGGTGGTCAGAAACAACGAGTGGCGCTGGCTCGTGTACTAGTCATTGAACCTGAAATTCTGTTACTGGATGAACCGCTTTCAGCGCTTGACAAAAAAATGCGCGAGGAGATGAAGTTTTGGATCAAAGATATACAGAAGTCCATTGGTATCACGACGATCTACGTGACACATGACCAATCAGAGGCATTGACGATGTCGGATAGAATTGCAGTCATGGACCAAGGCCGTGTTCTACAGATTGGCTCACCAGTGGAAATCTACGAGCAGCCTAGTTCTCGATTTATCGCCGAATTTATCGGCGAATCCAATTTGATGAAAGGCTCCATTTCAGCTCAGAATGGGGCGATGTGTACTGTCAACATCGGCACGTTATCCGTGCCAGCAAGCTTGTCTAAAAACACAGTAGTCACTTCAGGGCAGGAGGTTGTCGTGTTGATTCGTCCTGAAATTATTCGTCTAATCCCACTCAACGCTGATGAAACGCCCATGCTGACGGGGACGGTTTTGGAGTCAATATATCAGGGCTCTGTTGTACGTTACCGAATTGGGGCTTTGGGTCAGCAGTTGATGGTTGAAATTGCCAACCGCCCGGATCTACCGCGTATTCATAGTGGCGACGATATCGCCCTTTATTGGAATGCGGAATGTGCGGTGGTAATTCCATGAGAATCGGTGTGGATGTTGGCGGTACTAACACAGACGCTGTTGTTCTAGGTGCCTCCGGCGTTGTTGGTTGGTGCAAGACGCCCACCACAGAAGATGTCTATTCTGGCATTGTGTCAGCCATCAATCACGCTATTGGCGATGCCCGTATTGATCGTACCGCAGTGGATGGTGTCATGATCGGTACGACGCAATTCACTAACGCTGTAATACAACGCCAGTCGTTAATGTCGGTTGGCATAATTCGTTTGGCGTTACCGGCAACTGCAGCGATTGCGCCTTTGACCGACTGGCCTGACGATTTACGAACCAAGGTTGGTGGTAACACACATTTAGTGCGCGGGGGGTATGAGTTTGACGGCCGTGAAATTGCACCACTTGATGAACTAGCGGTTGCTGAGGCTGCTCGTGCATTTCGCCGGAACAGTATTCGTACCGCGGCCATCACTTGCGTGTTCTCGCCGATGAACGGTGCTATGGAGCGGCGGGCAGCTGAAATTCTGCAGAACGAAATTCCTGATATCGCGGTGTCACTATCCTGCGAATTAGGTCAATTTGGCCTGTTGCCACGCGAAAATTCAACCATCATTAATGCGTCGCTATCCGATTTGTCAAATCAGGTGGTACAGGCGTTTCGCCGATCCTTGAAGGAACTTGGTCTGGATGTACCCTTGTTCATCAGCCAGAACGACGGGACCCTGATGCGTGCGGATGACGTAGAACGTTATCCAGTTCTGACATTTGCCTCCGGGCCCACTAATTCCATGCGCGGTGCGGTCTACCTGGCTGGAATTCGGGACGCGATGGTGGTCGATATTGGTGGTACGACCTCAGATATTGGTATGTTGCGAAACGGATTTCCGCGACAGTCAACCAACTTTGTGGATGTTGGTGGGGTCAAGACTAATTTTCGTATGCCCGATGTTTTAGCCGTTGGTCTGGGAGGAGGAAGTCTCGTCCTTAACGATGGATTAAAAGTTGGGCCGGAATCTGTTGGGTATGAGCTGACAAGTCGAGCGCAGTGTTTTGGTGGTGATACCTTGACCACCACTGACATTGCAGTAGCTGGCGGATGGGCAGATATTGGTGACCGGTCACTTATTCGAGTGAGCAAAGGCGCAGCTGAGGCGGCACGCGCCACCATGCGCGAATTGCTGGATGTCAGTGTTGAACGTATGAAAACTGAGGCCGGAGACTTACCTCTTCTGGTCGTGGGAGGCGGCTCGATTCTCGTAGATTGGCCTGTTAAGGCTGTGTCTGATGTGCTTCGACCAGAGTACTCTTCTGTTGCGAATGCGGTTGGAGCTGCAATTGCACAGGTATCAGGCGAGGTTGAGTGCGTGGTAACGCTAAACGCAGCAAATCGTGAAACTGTTTTGGGCGATGCAAAAGAGGAGGCCAGGAACAAGGCAATCAACGCAGGAGCTATCAGTGGCAGTGTGGAAATCATCGAGATTGAGCAAGTCCCGATCAGTTATTTGCCTGACAACCCGACACGGATACGAGTCAAAGCAGTTGGCGATCTACCCATTTAGGATGCACTATGGAACTTAGGTTTGAAGATGTCGATGACCTGTGTACTGGCGCTGCTTTTCTCGGTGCTGGTGGTGGCGGTGATCCCTACATTGGCGGGTTAATGGTGAAACAGGAGCTGGCCTCGGGTAGAACCATTGAAATCGTTGATCCAGATATGTTGGACGATAGCAAACTTGTTATTCCAACGGCAATGATGGGTGCGCCGACTGTACTACTCGAGAAAATACCGTCGGGGGAAGAGCCTATTCGTGCTCTTCGCTTGGTTGAAAAGGAGCTAGGTCGTCGGGCTGATGCAACAATGCCTACGGAGGTTGGTGGTATCAATTCGACTATACCGCTATATGTCGGTGCCAGACTAGGTATTCCGGTCGTGGATGCTGATGGCCAGGGTAGGGCCTTTCCGGAATTACAAATGGAGACATTTGCCATTGAAGGAATATCGGGTTGCCCTCTGGGTATTTCCGATGAGAAGGGGGACACTTCTTTGGTGATGACCGACGACAACCATCGGATGGAATGGATCGCTAGAGGTATCACTATCCGTTTTGGTGGTACCGCCTATTTTGCAAACTATCCAATGAGCGGGGCCGATGTAAAACGCACTGCTGTCAAACACACCCTAACATTGGCTCGACGTATCGGTGAGATCATTCACAATTCCCGTCGTCGTAAACAAGATCCATTTGAGGCGCTTTGCAGTTTTTTAGCGACAACCAGCTATGGCTTAGCTCGAGTCATATTTACCGGGAAAATTGTCGACGTCGATAGACGCACCAGTGACGGCTTTACGCTCGGCAAAGTATCGATAGACAATCCCAGCGGTCGCTGCCTGGTCGAGTTTCAAAACGAAAACCTGATTGCGCGTATAGATGGCGAGGTATTGGCAATTGTGCCCGATATCATCTCAATCCTTGATGCCGAAACGGCGATGCCCATTACCAACGAGACGCTGCGCTACGGGCAAAGAGTGAAAGTCATGGCCGTGCGTGTCCCACCGATCATGCGATCGGATGCAGCTATACGCCAGTTTGGTCCACCCGCATTTGGGATGGTGGACACCTACAGACCGCTCAACTAAGGAGCAGTGCATCTACCAAGCATCAATCGAATTTGCTGCAACTACTTCTTAAATTTTAAAGGCAGAGCGGGGACGTATTGTTGCGGGTATGGCCTGCGTGATAACTTCAACTCATGATATCCGCGCTCTATGGGATGTATCTGCGGATCTCAGAGCCTGGCTCCAGCGAACGCTGGATACCGACGATGAACGATTTCCACAAAAATCGTGATGGACTTTGGTGGTTTAGCACAGTGGGAAAAGGCAATAAAGAGCGGCAAATAGCCGTCAGCGATACCATGCTCGCAGCATTGAAGCGCTGGCGTAAATTCCAGGGCATGGCAGTATTTCTGACATCTGCAGACAACGCGCCGTTATTCCCCCTGCACCATGGCACCGGCCCTATCGGTAATACAACCCATGTCCGAAACATCGTGCAAGGTTGTTACGACCGTGCTGTAGAGAATCTAGCCGAGCAAGGGGTCAGAGAAGAAGCTGAAGCGATGATGGACGCCACGGTGCATTGGTGGCTGCGGCACACCGGCATTTCAGACGATGTGAAGATCCGACCCAGGAAACACGGCAGAGATGACGCTGGACACAGCTCAAGCGCCATCACCGATCGCTACGTGGACGTTGAGCTCAAAGAACGGCACAAATCGGCCAAACGGAAGAAGATCCGATCAGATTGAAAACTTGGGACTCATTGTGAATGAAATCATAATCATAAGGCATCTGAACGGTATTTTGCACCCGCCTTTGTTCAGGGAGCCATCCAGTGTCAGATCCGTACACATCAGCATCCAGGAATACCCGCCGGAGTAACATCGAAGGATTTATCGTGAGGAACAGGCGTTATTTACCTGTTCCAAGTGCGTGTCAGTCGACCACCAAAATGTTTCGATTAGCCGACATTTATCCTGCTGCTCCGTATACTGTCACTATCTACGGATTGGTAAAGACCTATGTCAGGAAAGGTCTCAGAATGGTTGAAAGATCTTGGATTAGACCAATACGCTGCTGCGTTTGAGGAAGACGACATCGGGTGGGAGTTATTAGGTGATATCGATCAGGAGGTTTTAAAGGATATTGGGATAGGTTCAGCTGGACATCGTCTCCGGATTCTAAAAGCAATAAATGCGCTGCAACCGGAACATTTTAGTTCCCTAACTCCAAACACCGCCTCGTCCTCAGCTGAATTCGTCGCTATCCGAGCTGGCGATGAAGATCTCGCCCGTTGGTCGCGCACTGCTGGTGAACGAAAACCTGTGACAATGCTTTTCGCTGACATCGTTGGGTCAACTGCGCTGACCGAAAAG
>JBLHWG010000227.1:0-8329 GCA_047629055.1 Halioglobus sp. | reverse complement strand
AAGAATTGCGGGATGCCTTGTTTGCAAGGGTTCGATATCGCGCCATGCATCAATTGTCCACGCGCGTCCTCACGCATTTGCATAATCTATCTCTGTCGTTCCACCTCGAACGTAGTACTGGCAGTATTTCTAAAGATCTGTCACGAGGCACAAATAGTCTAAGTTCGATCGTTAACCTGTTGGTCTTCAACATCGTTCCAACAGCCGCCGAATTTTTATTGGTTGCCGCTATTTTGTTGGGTAGCTATGGGGTGCAATACACGTTTGTTGTGTTCATTACAGTGGCTGTCTACATTGGTTTTACGCTATTTTTTTCGGGTTGGCGTATGCAGTTCAGACATGAGATGAACCGGCTGGATTCCTTGTCCAATGGCCGCGCCGTCGACAGTTTGTTGAACTACGAGACTGTGAAATATTTCAACAACGAGCAGCGTGAAATTGCCGCCTATAATGAGCATATGGAAGGTTGGGCTGATGCTGGTGTGCGCAGTCAGGTCACTATGTCTACGCTCAATTTTGGACAAGCCGCCATTGTGTCGGTGGGGGTGGCGATAATAATGATGCTGGCAACACGAGATGTCACCAACGGCACCATTACGTTAGGTGACATTGTGCTTATCAACGCCCTGATGTTGCAGTTGTTCGTACCATTGAGTGTGTTGGGTGTCGTCTATCGCGGGTTGCAATATGCTCTCGCCGATATGGACCTGGTGCTCAAGCTGTTGGAAAAAGTGCCTGAAATTCAGGACAAGCCAGATGCCGTAGAGTTGAAGGTTAAGAATGCGCGTATCGAATTTAGAGATGTAGAGTTCGCCTATCTGCCGGAACGTCCCATACTGCAAGGCGTCAGCTTTATCGTTGAGCCTGGCACCAAAGTGGCGGTTGTTGGACCTTCGGGGGCTGGGAAATCTACCCTGTCGCGCTTGCTGTTTCGCTTCTATGACGTGGATAAGGGGCAGGTGCTTATTGATGGAGTCGATGTACGGGACTGCACCCAATCAAGCTTACGGCACAGCTTGGGAGTTGTGCCGCAAGACACTGTCATGTTCAATGACAGCATTCGCTATAATCTAGCGTACGCCCACCCAGAAGCAGATGATCAAGTGATTGCGGACGCCGCGAGGCGGGCAAATCTAGTGGATTTCATCGCTGAACTTCCACAAGGCTATGACACGGTTGTCGGCGAGCGTGGATTAAAACTCTCTGGGGGGGAAAAACAACGAATGGCCATCGCACGAGTTGTTGTGAAAAATCCGCCCATTATTATTTTTGATGAGGCCACCTCCAGCCTCGATACGCGCAGCGAGCAGGCGATACTTGAAGGTATGAATGCGGTGGCCGAACGGGCTACGTCTCTGGTTATTGCCCATCGTTTATCCACCGTTGTGGATGCTGATCAAATCCTAGTGCTCGATGCAGGTCGTGTTGTGCAGCAAGGTACACATGAAAGCTTGTTGGCCAATGGTGGTCTTTATGCTGACCTTTGGCATCTGCAGCTTGGTGCTGAAGATCCGGAGGAAAATCTAAGTCCTAATCAGTGACAGAAATTCGTTGCGAGTATTGATATCAGAGCGGAAGGAACCCAGCATGGCGGAGGTCGTCATGGACGAGTTCTGCTTTTGCACCCCACGCATCATCATGCACATATGCTGAGACTCGATAATCACACCGACACCGAAGCCATCTGTCACGGTTAGTACGGCATCGGCGATCTGCGTGGTCAATGATTCCTGAATTTGTAAACGCTGTGCGTACATATCAACAATTCGTGCAACTTTAGACAATCCGATGACTTTCCCTTTGGGAAGGTACGCCACATGGCACTTGCCGATGAAGGGCAGAAGATGATGCTCGCACAGGGAATAAAGTTCGATGTTCTTGACGATAACCATTTCTTCGCATTCAGACTCGAAGACCGCGCCATTGAGTACTTCTTGCAGGGTTTGTTTATAGCCCTGAGTTAAAAATTGCATGGCCTTGGCGGCTCTTGCCGGGGTGTCCACAAGGCCATCACGGTTCACGTCTTCTCCAATTGACTCGAGAATTGAAGAATAGGCAGATTTGATTGAATCCATAATGTTCTATCGTATGCTTCAGCGCCCTGAAGGATTTGAACCGAAGGAGGGGTAAGTGATGAAGACTATAGCGGATTTTAGCCTCGGAATCTGTTGTCTATCCATAGCTTTACAGTGACCTGTACGGATTCTCTGCCGGTATTCTGTGCAGTTAGCAGTAATACTATGGCTATGAAAAAAAGCAATATAACGTCGTATTTCGTCAATCGATACACTGATTTACACAGATTGCTCGAGGTTTTCGCGTAACTTTACGGTATTTGATCAGTCGTAACTAACAGTCGGCCAAGTTACACGGCATGCCCGGTGCTTTACTGATTTACTTGTGCACTCGTAGAAGGAGTGACACCACTTTTTGTGTTTTACCCCTTAGCGAGGTCCTTGATGGGCATATTATTCTGGTTAGCCGTCGTTGGTTTAACCCTTTTTGTTGTTTCCCGCTACCGCCTGAGCTTGTCTGTGGCAACCTTTGCGGCTGCTGTGCTAATACTGCTGTCCTGGACGCTAGGCGTGTTGTCAGGCTTTGCAGGCACCGTACTGGTGCTTCTGGCCCTGGCGGTTTCGGTGTTATTCAATGTTCGCCCGCTTCGGCATCGCTTTGTCAGTTTACCGGTATTGAAATATGTTCGCGCTGTGCTGCCGCCAATGTCAGATACGGAACGAGATGCCATAGATGCAGGCACGGTTTGGTGGGAAGCAGAGCTATTTCGAGGTGCCCCTAACTGGTCCATTCTGTCCAACTACCCAGAAGCTAAGCTGACTACCGAGGAGCAGGCTTTCATGGATGGTCCTGTGGAAACCCTTTGTTCCATGATGGACGATTGGCAAATCACGTACGAGCTGAATGATCTACCACCACAGGTTTGGCAATACATTAAGGATCATCGATTCTTAGGTATGGTCATATCCAAAGAATTTGGTGGTTTGGGTTTTTCCGCCATGGCGCATTCTGAAGTGGTTACTAAACTGGCTACGCGTAGTGTCACTGGTGCTGTAAGCGTGATGGTTCCCAATTCTTTGGGCCCTGCAGAATTGTTGCAGCACTACGGATCAGACAAGCAGCGAGATTACTATTTGCCACGCTTGGCTGTGGGGCAGGAAATTCCATGCTTCGCCCTGACTGGACCTTCCGCAGGCTCTGATGCGGGCGCAATGCCAGATTATGGCATCGTATGTCACGGTGAATTTGAAGGACAGCAAGTGCTTGGGATGCGTGTGACGTGGGAAAAACGCTACATAACGCTTGGGCCAATTGCTACGTTACTCGGGCTAGCCTTTAAAGCCTACGACCCAGATCACCTTCTGGGTGAGCAGGAAGATTTGGGTATCACCTGCGCGTTGATACCCACAGACACCACCGGTGTGAATATCGGGCGCCGCCACTTTCCATTGAATCAGGCCTTCATGAATGGCCCGAATAGTGGGGACGATGTTTTCATTCCCATGGAGTGGGTGATAGGTGGGCAAGACATGGTTGGTCAGGGCTGGAGAATGCTCATGGAGTCATTGTCCGTGGGTCGTGGCATCTCTTTGCCATCGAACGGTGTGGCTTCTGGAAAGGCCGTATCTCGTTTTGTGGGAGCCTACTCACGTGTTCGTAAGCAGTTTAACTTGCCTATCGGCAAATTTGAGGGCATTGAAGAAGCGCTGGGACGTATAGCCGGATTAACGTACACGATGGATGCCGGCCGGCGGTTAACCTGCTCGGCTCTGGATCATGGTGAAAAGCCTTCGGTAGTGTCAGCCATTCTGAAGTTCTACAACACCGAGAGCATGCGAACGGTGGTGAATGATGGCATGGATATTATTGGTGGCAAAGGTATCTGCATGGGCCCGGGGAATTTTCTTGGTCGAGCCTATCAGGCTATTCCGGTTGGAATTACAGTGGAAGGCGCTAATATCCTTACTCGTAGTCTGATCATCTTCGGGCAAGGTGCCATTCGATGCCATCCCTGGTTGATGGAAGAAATCACCGCAGCATCGCTTCCTAACAAACAAGAGGCATTAGAGAGTTTTGATGAAGCTCTGATGGGACATGTCGGGTATGCGGTTCAAAACGGTGCGCGATCCCTGTTTCATGGTCTGACGAAAGGCTATTTCGCCAGCTCGCCAATTGACGGTGTAAATGCCAAATACTATCGACGTCTCTCCCGCATGAGTGCTGCTTATTCGTTTCTAGCTGATTTTGCCATGCTGTTTCTGGGTGGTGGCCTAAAACGTAAGGAGATGCTCTCAGGACGCTTTGCTGATGGTTTGATGCACATGTACATGGCATCGGCGGTCCTGAAACGCTTTGAGGACACTGGACGACCGGCAGCTGATCAACCCTTGTTGGAATGGTCTGTACGTCACGCTTTGTTCGAAACACAGGTGGCACTTGATCAGATATTGCGAAATTTCCCTAGTACGCCCATTGGACTGATCTTGCGTGGAATTGTCTTTCCTCTGGGACGGCGCTATCGAACGCCCAATGACAACTTGACTCAAGCGTGTGCACGCATATTGTTAAGCGAATCTGAAGCACGCGACAGGCTCACTGCAGGCGTGTATCTGAGTGATGATCCTACAGATGTGACGGGTTGTTTGGAGTTTGCATTGAAGGCAGTGGTTGCGGCTGATGAGGCCGAGAAAAAACTAAAAGCTACCAAGCGGACTATGCCTTACGGTCTGGACTATCAGACCTGGTTGCAGCAACTCACCGCTGAAAATGTCATAACATCAGACGAGGCGGCGTTACTGCATACTGCGTCAATTGCAACCAAACGCGTTGTGGATGTAGACGACTTTGATAATGATGTGAAGCAGGGTGCCACGGCGTAGTTATCTAGACTAGTGGCATATTCTTCAGTAGAAACTGAGCTGTTCTCATCCACGCCCATTTAGCGGCATGGATGAGAACAGTAAATACTTACTTACCCAGCATCGCCTTTTTCAATGATTTTTGAGCAGGCTTGTCTGAGAGCCAGATGCCAAACAAAGCTTGTTTAAATTCCAGACCTTCGATGACAGATATTGATTTGTCACCGTCCATCAGGTGGGTTCCAACGCCAGGCTCGTAGGCAAGCGTCATAGCCGAACCAGATTCCAACTTCTCAGGTAGAACAGCAACGAGCTGGTCGATACCTGCCTGAATAGGCGCAACATTGCCACCGGTGGAGTTTTTGAATCCGTCCGTTAGTGCACCAACCATCTTCTTTCGAGTCAGAAGGTTAGACACTAAATTCAGTCGAATTGCCATTGGCGCATCAGCAGCAACGATGTCCGCTGCATTGCTGCTAGCCTCAGCCGTATACAAGCTGCCTACGTACAGTTTAATAAACAGTTTTTTACGAATACCAGCGCCATTAAGCGCAAGCGATTGCTCGCCGACCATCATCGTGTCATCCAGCGTCACACCTGCCACTTTCGTGGCATATGCTGATCCGCCAAACATCAGCGCACCCAATACCAGTGCACTGATTGCGACAAACTTATTCATGCTTATTGAATGCATATTGATTACTCGACTGCCTGAATTACTGTAGTGTCAGTGATAGGCAAAACGGTTCCAGAGGTTGCTGCAAATGTAGCGGTCTGTATTTGCATTTCAGTGAATGCTTCTAGGTTAGTTGCCGGGCTCAGGATGGAACCGTGATCGCCTGCACTAAACTTGACCAGTGCACTGCCAGTCGCTGATGCATCTACCTGCGTCAGTCCCATCATGCGGGCTAACGGGTCAGTACCAGAAAGTGGAGCAGTGGCCACGAAGTTTGGAACAACCTGGTCACCGATGACTTCAATCATGTGAATGCGGGTATTGCCCGAGGCTCCCAAAATTGAAGCGTGGTTTATCGGGTCACCAGAATCAACAAGCGTCTGAGTTGCAATAAGAAAGCTGTTGTAATCAGCTGAACCCGTGGCGATTCCCACCGCCGCTAGACCACCGTTGATCCTTGGGCCGAAGCTCGGTGAATTCGCCAACAATTGTGCGATACCACCACCCGGCATTGCCAACGTTGCCGCTTGAAAGCTAGCGTCATAAGAGAGCATTGTTGTGCCGATAATGCCACCCAGAGAGTGACCCACGAAAGTCAAATTACTGGCATCCAGTTGAACGCCTTCAACTTGCGCCGATCCAACGCTGGCGCTGAGTACAAATAAATCGGCAACCCCTTGTCGAAAGTTATCACGCGAGTTTGCCAGGTTTGTCAGGTTGATGAAATTCGCTCCTGAATCATCAATTTTCCCATCCGGGCCTGAGGCAGCAGCCCCTTCTACCGCTGTTTCACCTTCAGCGAGAGCATTTACTTGGACGTCAATATTGAAGGTACGCTCACGTTCACTAAAAGGAGTGTTAGCCGCGTGGAATGGATTAGCTGCATCAGTCAAACCGTGCATGGGTATATCGATTGCAATAACTACGCGGCCAGCGTCTGCCATGGCATCCGCTAAAGCCAGCATATCTGTGCGATTGCGAGTTATGCCGTGCTGGAAGATGGTGACAGGCCAGCCGTTCGCAGGTACGTTGCCGCCCGATGCTGAGGTTGCATTGGGTACCGACATGAGAACCGGAATGGATTCCGTGGTTGTTGCAACTGGTGCGTACTCAGGCGCGCCCGATCCACCGATAGCACCTACAACTGCGTTGGAGGCGTTTTTCCAAAAACCGTTCACTGCTGGCAACGGATTCAAGTCTTCCCCAACAGCTGTCTGGTAGTAGGGTACTGCCAACGCACCGACATAAATGTCGGCTTTGCCTTGCCCACCAATTCCAGGTGTGCCTGTGTTGGCTCCCGAATTGCCAAGTACCAGAGCACTGGGGGCACTTTGATCTTTCACAGCCTGCAGAACTTCACGAATAGACTGCGTTTTGAATACCCATGTCAATGCAACCGTTGCAGGGTCAATTCCCACGGTTTGAGCTGCTGCTAATTGGCTTCCAGTTGCACCACGAAGAGCTTCCAAGGAAGGATTGGAAAGAACCACACTGCCTTTTAATAAGCCGTATATAAGGCTCGGCTGCAGAGGCATGCCATCGACATCAGTGATGCGGCTGGTTAACACCACCATGTAGTCTGTCTTTGGCTTCAATGGCACCGTTGGAATTAATGCCAGCTGGCCATTATTCTCAACAGCCGCCATTAGGAGTGGGTTGCTCAACTCGCCATTAATACCAGTGACGGCTATTCCTTGAGCTGTGTTGACTTCAAAGATACGAATGGTGTCGCCGATGAGTAGGGACGCGGGGTCCAACGATTCACTCACCGCAGTGACGAGAGGTGATGTCGTGGAGAAACCGTCAGATTGGTTTAACGCAATGCTTGGGTTCGACAATGATTGATCGGCTGTGGCTGCAACGGGGATATTCAGCGTACCGTCAAGAGTGCCAGTAAAAAACAAGCTGTTAGGAAACGGCAATACCGGAGCAGATGGATCAGGACTAAATAGCGCCTGAGGAGGGCTATCGGCGGCAACTTGCGCTGCTCTGGCGGCATCGCTGGCAGCGAAATCATAGTTTGAATCACTACTGCACGCAGCCAATGTTCCGACGAGCGGTGCTAGAACTAATAGATGATGGAGTTTCATGATCATAAGCCTCTAGTTGAACGCCCAGTTGAGTTGCGCGCTAAAGATATCCACGCTTGGTTCGAATTCACCGCGAATTTCCTGTCCTGTGCCGTTTGATTCAGGGTCGATATTGTCAATGGGTGTTTCGTCGAGAAACAAGTGTGCGTAGCCAACATCAAAGGAGATGCTTTTGTTGACCTTGTAGCCGGCACCAAAGGACAACCAGGTTCGATCGTTGCCAGGAATACGTGCCGTGCGACGTTGCGCACTTGGAATGGCTTCTTCATCAAATGCCATGCCTGTACGTAAGGTCAGTTTGTCGTTGAGTTGATAGTTCAAGCCTGCTGACAAGCGAATGACATCTTCCCAGGCTTGCACTGACAGGGTGTCAGACTGAACAGGGTTGTCATAGTCAATACGAATTTCTTCAAAAGTACTCCAGCCTGTCCAAGTTAGATCTGCGAGTAGCTCAACTTTATTGTTGACTTCCCATGCGCCAGATACTGAGAAGGAGGCAGGTAACTCAATAGCCGCTGTAGCGGGAACATCATTGAAAATACCTTGTGTCAGGGGTTGACCGGCAGCAATTGTGTTGCTGTCGAGAATGGTTTGCAACCCGGCATTCACGTCGAAATCTGCATCACCGTCAAGTTCATGACTAGTGGAGTGGCGATAGGCAACGCCAATTTTTACACCTTTTTTCGGAG
>JBLHWG010000226.1:0-8450 GCA_047629055.1 Halioglobus sp. | reverse complement strand
GTACTATCGGTATGGATTATCACTAGGCGGTGGTCTGTCTAAAGTCGCTGGAAAAGTTTTTCGTATTGGGCATTTGGGTGACACCAATGAAATCATGTTGCTCAGTGCAATTGCTGGTTCTGAAATGGCTATGCGTGATTTGGGCGTGCCAGTTGAAGCCGGCAGCGGTGTCGCAGCTGCACAAGAATATTACCGATTGTCGCTGCAATTCACTCCTGAATTAGCGAAGGCCGTTTAACTGACAAACCGCATAGGAATGATCTATGGATATTCACGAGTATCAGGCAAAAGAAATACTGTCAGGTTTCGGTGTTGCCATACCTCGAGGTGGGTTGGCTTACAGTCCGGAGCAGGCAGCTTATCGTGCTCGTGAAATTGGTGGTCATCAATGGGTGGTTAAAGCTCAGGTTCATAGTGGAGGTCGAGGAATAGCGGGTGGTATAAAAGTATGTGCCGATGAAAATGAAGTATACGATGCGGCGGAAGGCATGTTTGGTCATCGATTGATAACAGAGCAGTCCGGCAAAGATGGCAAAGTCATCTACAGGGTGTACGTAGAGGCCGGCATTGCCATAAAAAGAGAACTCTATTTAGGCTTTGTCCTGGATCGTTCATCAGAACGCATAATGGTTGTTGCCTCTATTGCCGGCGGTATGGAAATAGAAGAGATATCTGTATCGCAACCCGATAGTATTATTCGCTGCATTGTTGAACCTGCGGTTGGCATGCAGACGTTTCAAGCACGAGAAATAGCGTTTAAATTGGGCATCGAGCCCGATCTTATTAATGAAACTGTTGAAGTGATTATGGGCAGCTACCAGGCCTTCGAGCAATTGGACGCCACCATGGTAGAGATCAATCCCTTGGTTGTGACGACAGAGGGATCTTTATACGCATTGGATGCGAAAATGACCTTTGACGATAATGCCATATTTCGTCACCCCAATATTGCCGAGTTAAGAGACAAGTCTCAAGAAGATGCCCGAGAAACCCGAGCAGCCGACAGAGGCCTTAGCTACTTAGGTCTAGACGGTAATATTGGTTGTATTGTCAATGGTGCTGGGCTCGCGATGGCCACCATGGACATGATCAAACAAGCCGGTGGCGAGCCTGCAAATTTTCTGGACATCGGTGGCGGTGCAACTCCAGAAAGAGTGGCTAAGGCATTTAGACTTGTTATGTCAGATAAAAACGTAAAGGCCGTTCTAGTGAATATATTCGCTGGCATCAATCACTGTGACTGGGTAGCCGAAGGGGTGTTACAGGCCATAAAAAAAGATCCAATCGATATACCGCTGGTGGTTCGACGAGCAGGTACGAATGTCGAGCAAGGAAGAAAAATATTGTCTCAAAGCGGTTTACCCATAATACGCGCCAATACTTTATCTGAAGCAGCCGTAAGAGTCGTCACTGCTGTCAATAGCCAGTCTACTTATCTTCTGGAAGTTCTACAAAAATGAGCATTCTTGTGGATCGGTACACACCCGTACTCATTCAAGGTATTACCGGCAGAATTGGATCATTCCATTGTAAAGAGATGCTCGAATACGGTACCAACATAGTCGGTGGCGTTACACCCGGAAAGGCAGGAACGAGTATCCACGGTGTTCCTGTATTTAATACCGTCAATGAGGCTGTACGAGAAACCAGTGCAACGGCGTCAGTGGTTATGGTTCCACCGCCGTTTGCTGCAGATTCCATCATGGAGGCTGCTGATAGCTCCATTCGTTTGGCTGTCGCTATCACAGACGGCATTCCCGCTCAAGACATGATTAAAGTCAAACGCTACATGCGGCGGTATAGAGAAGCCAATCGGATGACCTTGCTTGGTCCCAATTGCGCCGGAATTATTAGCCCCGGGAAGGCGTTACTTGGCATTATGCCGGGGCACATTTTCAAGGCGGGAAATGTGGGGATCATCGGTAGATCCGGCACGCTAGGTTACGAAGCAGCGTCACAGTTGCAAGAACTTGGCATTGGTATTTCAACCAGTGTTGGCATTGGTGGCGACCCCATTAACGGCAGCTCCTTTTTAGATATTCTGAAACTGTTTAATAAAGACTCCGAAACTAATTTAGTCGTTCTTGTGGGGGAAATTGGCGGACCACAAGAAGCCGAAGCTGCAGAGTACATTCGCGATTCAATGATCAAGCCAGTCGTGGCTTATGTCGCTGGTCTTACGGCACCAAAGGGCAGAACTATGGGGCATGCAGGGGCTATTATTTCCGCATTCGGAGAGAGTGCGGATGAAAAGGTTGAAATTCTAAGAGAAGTTGGTGCAACCATCGCACCCAATCCATCTGAAATTGGCAGCACTGTTGCGACAGTGCTAGCAACATTGGTATGAATGTGAACACTGATAAAAAGAAAAAAATAGTGCTAACTCGTCGTTGGCCTCAAGCGGTTGAAGAGCTGTTATGCAAGCGCTATGACACGACGCTTAACGAGAGTGATAAACCCTTTACTCACGATGACATGAAACACGCTTTGCAATCAGCAGATGCCGTTTTGACCACAGTTACGGACAAATTAGATGCCACTATATTCGAGAACTTGACGCCCAATACATCGATTATTGCTAACTACGGTGTTGGATATAGTCATATCGACTTGGACTCTGCCAGGTCCAGTAACATAGTCGTAACCAACACCCCTGATGTCCTTAGCGAGTGTACAGCTGATCTCTCTCTGACTTTGATGTTGATGGTTTCAAGAAGAGCAGGCGAAGGAGAGCGTGAGCTGCGTTCTGGCCAGTGGACTGGGTGGCGACCCACTCATTTAATGGGTTCAAAATTTTCAGGAAAAACCTTAGGCATCGTTGGCTATGGTCGTATTGGGCGAGAAACTGCACGGCGTGCCCATCACGGATTCGGCATGGACATCCAGGTGTTCAATCGTTCAAAAATTAACCCAGACGTTCTTCTCGAAAATTCAGCGACTCAGATTAAGACTCTCAACGAGCTATTGGAGTCCGTTGATTATGTTTCGTTGCATTGTCCCGGTGGCGCTGAGAACCGACATCTGATTGATAGCAAGCGACTCGCACTGTTAAAACCAACCGCATACATTATCAATACAGCGCGTGGTGAGGTGATCGACCAAGAAGCACTCATTCTCGCATTGGAGCAGAATCAAATCGCTGGTGCAGGTCTGGACGTATTTGATGGAGAGCCAGTCTTTGATCAACGCCTAATTGATTGCGAAAACGCGGTGCTGTTACCACACCTTGGTAGCGCTACCACCGAGACACGCGAAGCCATGGGGTTTCGAGTGGTGAAAAACCTGGTACAGCATTTCAAGCACCTTACGCCTCCAGACCGGGTTGCATAGTTCTGTTTTTTACAATCTTCAATTTCATCGTATTCACAGGTTTTGAACATGTCTTCCACAAATACAATCGACAGCAAGAAAAATGCAGATTTTTTAAACGCTGTATTCAGAGATAGACTTTTGGATACCAAAAGTCTGTAGTTAGGGAGGTTATTGGTTTGCTGTGCATCAATAAGAATACCTCATCGAAGTTGCTTTTTAATAGTGCGGTCTTCCACTGTCAAAAATAATTTTTCACAGCTGGCAGTTCCCCATACGCTTTCTATACCAAGGGTGTCGAGTATGAACAAATCTTATAATGTGTTGATCATGGGAGCTTCGTATGGCTCACTGCTGGGCACAAAGCTGCTTCTTGCTGGACACTCTGTCACATTGGTGTGCACAGCTGGTACTGCTGATCTAATAAACACCGAAGGTACAGTCGTCAGAATGCCCATACGTGGGCGCGATGAGTTAGTGAATATCGATTCAAACAAGATAGCCGCATCACTGCGTGCCGCTGTGCCTGAAAAGGTCAACGCTAAAGATTATGATCTGGTCGTTTTGGGAATGCAGGAACCACAATATGGATTGCCTGATGTACGTGCGTTATTAGATGATGTTGCCAAAGCCAAAGTTCCAACTATGGCTATTATGAATATGCCACCACTGCCATATTTGGCACGTCTACCAGGACTGGACGTTAATAGCCTGTTGCCAAGTTATACGGACCCAAGCGTTTGGCATAATTTTGAACCTGGTTTGGTTACTTTGGCAAGCCCTGATCCTCAAGCATTCCGACCTCCAGAAGAAGCTAAGAATCTTCTGCAAGTCAGTTTGCCAACAAATTTCAAAGTGGCCCGCTTTGAGTCAGACGTACATACAAACATGCTAAAGATAATGCAGGCGGATATCGAAGCGATTGAATTCTTATTGCCAGATGGTTCAACTGCTCCGTTACCGGTAAAATTAAAAGTGTTCGATTCACTTTATGTACCTTTGGCAAAGTGGAGTATGTTGGTGACTGGAAATTATCGATGCATAAAGAAGGATGAAATGGTGTCTATTCGGGATGCGGTTCACTCCGATTTAGAGGAATCAAAGCGCGTGTACCAGTGGGTTGTGGACCTGTGTGTGAAAATGGGCGCGGATGAGGCTGACATGGTGCCTTTCGACAAATACGCCAATGCGGCAACCGGTTTAAGCAAGCCGTCTTCAGGCGCACGCGCAATTTTTGGTGGTGCTCACAATATTGAACGTGTGGATAGTTTGGTACAGGCGGTTGGTCAGCAATTTGGTGTTTCTTTGGATACGCTTGATCAGATGGTCTCTTATGTTGATGCGCACTTGGTTGCGAATCGCGCTTAAACATGTTGTTACAAGCCAACTGTACAGTCACCATCCTGACGCAACGGTGATTGATGTTAGAATTAAACGCACAATCCCGTACTCGGTAGCACGTCCCTAAACTGGGGTCAATTCCTTAGATGCCTAGATAGGCTTGCCGTACATGCTCGTTATCTGCGAGTACTGCTGCGTTGTCATGCAAGGTGATAACACCGGTTTCTAGCACAGACGCGTAATCAGCGAGTCGCAAGGCAAGATCGGCATTTTGCTCAACGAGAATAACTGTGACACCTTGTCGATTAATATCGACAAGGATCTGACCACTCTCCTGAACGATTATTGGCACGAGTCCTAATGAGGGTTCGTCAAGCAGTAGCACCCGTGGCTTTGACATTAAAGCGCGTCCAATGGCTAGCATTTGCTGCTCACCACCGCTTAAGGTTCTAGCATGCTGTTGTCGTCTTTCATCCAATCGAGGGAAACGTTCGTACACTTTCTTCAGCTCATCCTCGATGACCGATTTGTCCTTTTTAAGGTAGGCTCCAAGATATAGGTTTTCGGTCACGCTCAAGTCTTTGAAGATTCGTCTGCCTTCAGGTACCAGTGCTAATTTGTGCCGTACTATACGATCGGCGCTAAGAGTATCAATGCGTTTTCCATCTAGTTCGATAGTACCGCTGTACGGTTTATTACCTACCCAATCCTCAAGGCGCACGCAGTCAAACATGGGCCAGTGTCGTTTATACAGTTCGATGCTCATTCCGATACCTGGGTGGACCCAGACCCTGAACGGATCGATCATGGCACAACGATGTATCGAGCGATTAAAGATGGCATTGTCAAGCCTGCCGAATCTGTGCAAGTCGGGATATGCACGAAAAATGACGACACGCTGGGCGTGAATATCTTAGATGCGCGATGGGTCCACGAAAACGGGCTGGTGGCAACGGCCAAGAGAATTAAAGAAATTGTTGGGTCAAATCGAACTTATGTAACCTTCGACATCGATGGACTTGATCCGGCGTTTGCACCGGGGACAGGCACACCAGTATTTGGAGGGCTAACCTCAGGGCAGGTTTCAATCATCTTGCGCGGCATTGCTGGCATTAACATTATCGGTGGCCGGGTGGTGGCAAAATAGCTGAGAGATAATAGCTATATCTCCAATAAATGAAACGATAGTCGGCGTTGACAACGATAGAGAGATTTGCTTTTCTTCAGAGCGTTCTGGTACAACATCCTACATATACTTTAGGCACAAGATGTAACTTATGATTGGTAGAGTACTACCAATACCCGTGTTACAGGAATATCCAAATAATGTCTTCAATCAACCTTCCTGATGCAGCTCAAGTCGTTATCGTCGGCGGCGGAATAGTGGGCTGTTCAGTAGCCTACCATCTGACTAAACTGGGTTATACGGATGTTATTTTGTTAGAGCAGGGGCAACTCAGTTCAGGAACAACCTGGCATGCTGCCGGCCTTGTTGGTCAGTTACGCAGTCATGCCAGTATGACTAGTCTGATTCAATATTCCACTCAACTCTATGCCGAACTAGAAACCGAAACTGGTCTTTCCACCGGCTGGAAGAACTGTGGTTCTCTCTCGGTAGCGCGAACCGCTGAGCGAATGGTGCAATTAAAGCGCACAGTGTCATCGGCTCAGGCACAAGGAGTCGATGTCGACATTATTTCCGCTCAGGAGGCTGGTGATATGTGGCCATTGATGGCCATAGATGATTTGCTGGGCGGAATCTGGTTACCGGGTGATGGCAAGGCTAATCCAACTGATTTAACTCAATCACTTGCCAGCGGTGCGCGCGCAGGCGGTGCACGTATCCTTGAGCGCATCCGGGTTTTAGACATCCTAACTGGCAACGGAGCTATCACCGGTGTGCGCACAACCCAAGGCGACATCAAAGCCGATATTGTTGTGAACTGTGCCGGGCAGTGGGCCAGAAATATTGGCAAAATGTGTGGCGTATCCGTTCCGTTGCATTCTGCTGAGCACATGTACATTGTGACGGGGCAGATAGAAGGTGTTCATGCAGATTTACCTATACTGCGTGATCCAGATGGCTTTATCTATTTCAAGGAAGAAGTTGGCGGTCTGGCGATGGGCGGGTTTGAACCTGATGCAAAACCATGGGGTATGCAGGGCATTCCCGACGAATTTGAATTTTCACTGTTGCCCGACGATTGGGATCATTTTGAAATACTCATGGAGAATGCACTTATCCGGGTACCTCAGCTCGATCAGGCAGACATCAAGAAATTCTATAACGGACCTGAAAGCTTCACACCGGATAACAATTTTATCTTAGGCGAAGCGCCCGAATTAAATAACTTCTTTGTCGGCGCCGGCTTCAACTCGATGGGTATCGCCAGTGCCGGTGGTGCCGGTAAGGCGCTAGCCGAGTGGATCGTTAACGGTTCGCCAACGATGGATCTCTGGCCGGTAGATATACGTCGTTTTGCCGGTTTTAATAACAATCCTCGCTGGTTGCATGATCGAATTAAAGAAACACTAGGGCTCCACTACGCCATGCCATGGCCCAACCGCGAGTTGGAATCTGCCCGACCATTACGTCGATCCCCACTTTACGATCGCTTGGCGAATAAGGGCGCTGTTTTCGGATCTAGAATGGGTTGGGAGCGCGCTAATTGGTTTGCGGACGCTGGACAAAAATCAGTCGTCGAGTATTCGTTTGGACGACAAAATTGGCATGCGAACGTTGCGCGTGAACACCAGGCAGTACGTAACCATGTTGGCCTCTTTGATCAGACATCGTTCTCCAAATTAATGATCGAAGGAAAGGATGCCTGCGCGGTTCTTAATTTTATCTGTGCAGCGAATATAGACCAACCTGTTGGTCGCTCGGTCTATACGGGCATGTTGAATATATCCGGGGGATACGAAAGCGATCTAACGGTCATGCGAATCGATGAACAATGCTTTTTGATTATTACCGGATCCGCTCAGGCAGTACATGACGTTAATTGGATTAAAAAAAATACTCCTAAGGATGTGTACTGTCATATTAGCGATGTCACTTCAGCATGGTCTGTGCTCTCCATCATGGGGCCTAATGCAAGATGCCTTCTTGAACGCGTATCAACAGCTGATCTTTCAAATAGCGGCTTCCCGTTTGGTACCATTCAGGAAATTGATGTGGGCTACGCCACGGTTTATGCTAACCGTATGACCTATGTCGGTGAACTGGGTTGGGAACTCATTGTCCCCACAGAATTTGCAGTTGGCGTGTATGAGTTGCTTCACGAGAACGGGGCTGATTTGGGGTTGGTAGATGCGGGTTACTATGCACTTGAAAGTTTGCGGCTCGAGAAAGGATTCCGGGCCTGGGGTAGGGAGCTCACACCCGACATCAATCCTTTTGAAGCGGGTTTGGGCTTTGCTGTCGACCTGCAGAAACCGAATGGTTTTATCGGTCAAAAAGCGCTGACGGAATACCAAGATCTGGGTGTCAAAAAAAGACGCATCGTTCAATTGACAGTAATCGACAGCGATGCACAGTTGTGGGGAGGTGAGCTAGTGTTAAGAAATGGACGTGCTGTCGGCGAGGTACGCTCAGCTGCATACGGACACTCTCTGGACACCTGTGTTGCTCTTGCACTACTTGAAGATGACAACGACGTCAGTTCGACCCTGATTAAAGAAAGCAAATTCTCGATTGATCTTGGCGGCAAATTGGTCGATGCCACGGCTCATCTTAGAGCTGCTTATGATCCAATGTCAGAAAAAACAAGGAGATCTGAGATCTGATATTCACATAT
>JBLHWG010000225.1:0-8458 GCA_047629055.1 Halioglobus sp. | reverse complement strand
CTTCTTTGGGGGGAAGCAGTTCGGAAATAAGATGATTCATCAGAAAACCTTTTGTTGATTCTGGTGCTTTGTCGGACAAGCCCCACGCACCACTTTGCTTACCAATCGCATTCCAGGTCCATACTGTGTCAGGGTTACAGCCTTCCATCAATTTGATCTGACAGCGAATTTTACCGTGATGGCTTTCAACCCAAACCCAATCCAGATTGCTAATACCCATTCCACTGCCACGTTCGCGATTCATGTACAGGTAGTTCTGAGCCATGATCTGACGCAGCCATGCATTCTGGGAATCCCAAGAGTGATACATGAACATCGGTCGCTGATTAACCGCGTGAAAACGGTACTCATCATTATCTACGCGCTGCTCTTCCAATGGCACATACCAATCGGGCAACGGATCAAAATACTCGACTAGACGCTGCTTGTCGGTCTCATCTGTGGGCAGTGGTCCGTCGTACAGACCCTGCCCCGCCAAACGAAATTTTTGCAGCACTTCGGAATACAACTCGATTGTTATTGGGCCAGCTTGAGTGTTAAAGCCGACACTTTTCGACCATTCCAGGTAATCCTTATTGGCAAATCGATAGTAGCGCTGCTCAGGCGGCAATTTATGCTCGAAAAAGCAATCATTGTCCTGATAGGCCTGCCATTGATCCTTGTTAGGCGCACCCACCATATGCTCGTCACCATCCTTACCGCGCCAACCGGCCAGAAATCCAATACCGGGCGCTTTCTCCCAGTTAGTTATGAAGTCTTTGTAGCCTTCAAACTTCGCTTCACCCTCGGCAGTGGTCAAGGCCGGGAATTTCAAACGAGTGCCGATATCAATGAGCACTTCTTGCCAAGGCCGAACATCTCTGTCTAGATCTACCACTGGCTGGCGAATTGAATCGGCCGCGGCATGTGGCTCGGAGATAGGCCTGTCCAGCATTGAGATGGTGTCAAAACGTTCCAGGAATGTGGTGTCTGGTAGTACAAGATCAGAAAAGTTGACCATCTCAGAGTGAAACGCATCACTAGTGACGATGAACGGCAATTTGTAATCACCATGCTCATCTTTTTCACGCAGCATATCCTGCACTTCAGACGTGTTCATGCTTGAGTTCCAGGACATATTAGCCATGAACAAAATGAGCGTATCAATTGGGTAGGGGTCACCCTTGACGGCATTGTTGATGACCATGTGCATCATGCCGTGGTTGGCAAGCGGCGCTTCCCATGAATACGCTTTGTCGATGCGTAACGGTTTGCCATCATCATCAATCACCAGATCTTCGGGAGACATGGGGAATCCCAACGGCGGCGACTTCAACGGAGTATTCGGAGCCATGGCTTTGGCTGGTTTGATCGGCGGTGCGACGTGTTTTGGAAACGGCGGCTTCGCCAAGTGAGATCCAGGGCAATCTACAGCGCCCAGTAAAACCTGCAGCAGGTGGATCGAACGACAACTTTGAAAACCATTGGAATGAGCAGAAACCCCTCGCATTGCATGCATGGCAACAGGTCGACCAATAAAGCGTTCGTGGCGTCGGCCCGTCCAGTCAGTCCAAGGAGTTTCTATCGTGATCGTTTCTTTGAACGCTACGTGTGCCATTTCAAGCGCCAGCCGCTCAATGGTTTCTGCGTCTACACCCACCGTAGCTGCAACATTCTCAGGAGCATATTCATCATCCAGATACTTCTCAGCCAGGTGAGTCATAACGGTTTTAACCTCTACATCATCCTGGACACCGTTGGTTATACCGCCCTGGCTACCCGGTGTCTGGAAACTGCCGAACAGCGCGGCCTCAATGGTGTCATCGTGGCTCGAAGCCGTCCATGACGCGACGCTGTCAGTTGCCTGATTCCAGATTTGTAGCTCGCCCTCTTCATCTCGAAGCAACAATCCATGCTTTGACGTCCCTGGCGCATGAATCACCAGTTGGGTGGAATTCGTGTATCGCGTCAGAAACTCCCAGTCAAACTGCTCGTTCTTTAAAAGCACATGGGCCATTGAGAGGGCTAGCAATCCGTCCGTACCCGGGCGTATACCAATCCACTCGTCAGCAATTGCTTGGTAACCCGTGCGCACAGGGTTGATCGACACAAACTTTGCACCCCGACGCTTCAGTTTCTCCAGACCAATTTTGATAGGATTGGATGCATGGTCTTCTGCCACGCCCCACAGCATGAAATATTTAGCGTGATCCCAGTCCGGGTCGCCAAACTCCCAAAAAGACTGCCCCGTCATGTAAAGGCCACCCGCAGCCATATTGACTGAACAAAACCCACCATGAGCCGCCCAATTAATGGTGCCAAACTGCGATGCCCAAAAACCCGTCAGTGCCTGCATTTGGTCGCGACCGGTAAAAAAAGCCAGTCGTTTCGGGTCTGTCTCACGGATTTTTCGCAATCTTTCCGTGAGTAATGTTAGTGCTTTATCCCAGGAAATAGGTTCAAATTCGCCAGCACCGCGTTCAGTACCCGCCTTTCTGACTAGCGGTTGGGTGAGTTTTGCCGGAGATTTTTGCTTCATGATGCCGGCATTACCCTTCGCACATAAAACCCCTTTATTCACAGGATGCTTGGGATTCCCCTGAATAAACCGAATTTCGTTGCCTTCAAGCGTGACCTTAATGCCGCAGCGGCAGGCACACATGTAGCAGGTGGTCGTTTTGACCGTCTGTTCGGCGTGTTTTTCGAACTCTGGAAGTGCAGACATAGGCGTCGATCGGAAGTGGCGGGTATACGTCGGGAACGGTACTATGCCGGTATACTGCGACTGGCACAAACTAGTAATTTTTTGCGGACCCACAAATTATTTTTCCTCTGCAAGCCCGTAGCCTTGGTATGTTCCTTGAAACCTCCAATACAGACACTATTTGGGGCAAAATAGCCCCCCTGCCCTATATAACCGCTCAATCAGGAGTACCTTTTCCAAGATGTCTAGAAGACGCGTAACGATTTTGGGTGGATCCGGTTTTGTCGGATCCCAACTAACCTATCGCCTGGCTGAGGAATTCGACGAAGTTGTCGTACTAACTCGTCGAGCACAGCGGGTTCGGTCACTTCGAACTTTGATCAATGTTGAGGTCGTGGAACTCAACGTTCACGATTCAGTCGCATTGAACGCCGCTCTTGCAGGCTCAACAGTGGTCATAAACCTTGTCGGCATTCTCAACGAAGGTGCTAACAAATCCGAAAGCAGCTTCGCTGGTGCACACTCTAATCTGACCGAAAAAGTGCTCGAGTCCTGCAAGATCAATGGTATTACTCGCTATTTACACATGAGTGCCTTGAACGCCGATGCCGAAAAAGGATCGAGCGAATATTTGAAGACCAAAGGCCTTGCCGAGCAAAAAGTTGGGAACGCTGACCCTAGCATTCAATGGACCATGTTCAGGCCCTCCGTGATTTTCGGAAAACACGATGCTTTTTTTAACCGCTTCGCCGCATTGCTAGACGCTTTGCCCATTTTCCCGCTGGCGGTGCCCGATGCCAAGTTAGCACCTGTTTACATTGGTGACGTCTGCGAGGCAATGATTAATTCCATCAACGACCCGAGTACAATCGGCACAACGATTGAACTGTGTGGCCCAGAAGATTTCACACTGCGGGAGCTAGTCCAATACACAGCCGACACAGCAGAAATTTCCAGCCGCATCATTGGCCTACCCGATTGGGCATCCCGACTTCAAGCCCGTGTCATGGAATTCGTTCCCGGCAAACCATTCTCTCGAGATAACTACCTGTCACTGCAAACTGATAGTGTTCTTGCTGAAGGCGGTGTCAGACAACCAACATCAATTCAGGCAGTTGTACCTCGGTACATTGGCACTGAAGACTGGTCTGGCAGACTGCAGAAGCGACGTGCCGCGGCGCGGCGCTAGAAAACCTCCTACTTGTTAGCAGCAGCCGTTTCCAGATACTTTGCCATTGTTGCCTGCCGCTTTTCGGCAGGCAATGCAGAGATCTGCTCTGCTAGCGTATAAAACCGCTGCAGATTCCCATCAACTTCGTTGTATATGACATGGAATGCAGGCACATAGCGACGATACGTAGCGACTGCGATAAGGCGCGCATTATTTAATTCACGCCTGAACCAACCGTCATAGCCTTTGTAATCTCCCCACGACGCTTTCAGAGCCTCGTATTTCTCCCGCATCTCATCAAACACAAGCTGCTTGCGCTCGCGCTTCTCTGTGTCACTCAACGGTTGCTTGTAGAGCTCAAGCAGTGTCTCGCGAGTTTGTTTCAATAATTCGACAAATTCCCCCGCTCGACCCAAGGATGCGTCATACCCTTCTATCCTCCCTGCCTGCTGCTGATCTTCAAGCCACCTGCGCACGCCAATCTGCTCGACAAACGAGGCAAAGGCTTCATTGAAGTTGCTGTCGTCCTTGACGTACAACACTTGATGCGCAAGTTCATGAAACAACGTACCCACATAGCGCAAGTCATCACCACGCAGCATCGTGTCGAATACAGGATCATCAAACCAACCTAAGGTGGAATAGGCAGACGCCCCACCAATGGTAATGTCGTGGGATTTTTCCGCAAGCGATGAAGCAAATTCTTCGGCATCCAGTCTGTCAAAATACCCCCGATAATTAACGCATCCTGCTACTGGAAAGCACCAGGTATTGGGAATTAAGGAAAATTCTTCAGTAGCGACAACATTCCAGGTGATCGCACGCTTGCCTGTTTCAACATACGTGTTGTAGCTATCATTATCTGGCAAGCCCAGTGCGCTTACAGCGTATTGCCGAGCATCAACAAGTGTTTGCAACTTTGCGCGCAGCTCAGGATCGGTATCGTCCGCCACCAATAGTTTCTGGATCGACTGTCTGGCGCTCATTAGCTTTAAGTGGCCAGTGACCGCTTGGGAGTAGTAGCCAACCGTGCTGCAACCGCCAAGTGCCAGGACACCCGTCAATACAAGTAGACGAATGGCTAATTTTTTTTGGGGAGAGAAATTCTCGTTCTGGCAGCTCGTCATGGGCAGCGTTGACTATAGTCATTGAGTCTATCTCATCAGTGTAACATTCTGGTATGCCTGAAATTTCTAGCAAACTCCCATGAAGCATTATCTCGTAGGTGGCGCAGTGCGCGATGAAGTACTGAACCTGCCAGTTGTGGATCGTGACTGGGTGGTCGTTGGCAGCACACCTGAGCAAATGTTAAAAGCCGGCTTTAAATCAGTGGGCAAGGATTTTCCCGTATTCCTTCATCCGAAGAGTCATGAGGAGTACGCACTTGCCCGAGTAGAGCGCAAGACCGGCCCAGGCTATGGCGGATTTGAATTCAACACTGATTCCACCGTCACGTTAGAAGAAGATTTAAGCCGTCGTGATTTAACCATCAATGCCATGGCTCGCCGGGACACAGGCGAAATCGTCGACCCTTTCAATGGCCAACGAGACATTGAGAGCCGGCTACTTCGCCATGTTTCGCAGGCTTTTACTGAGGATCCAGTGCGTGTACTCAGAATTGCGCGCTTTATGGCCCGCTTTTCTCATCTGGACTTTAACGTTGCTGAGGATACCGTCGCACTCATGCGATCCATGGTGGACAATGGCGAAGTAGACAATCTGGTCGCTGAACGAGTCTGGCAGGAAATGCAGGGCGCACTGGCTGCCCAGCGTCCGCGCGCCTTTTTTGATACGTTGCGACAATGCTCCGCGCTGGCCAGCATACTGCCAGAGCTCGACGCCCTGTTCGGAGTACCTCAACCAGAAAAATGGCACCCTGAAATAGACTGTGGATTGCACACCATGATGGTTCTGGAACAATGTGCCATATTAAGCGAGGATGTCGATGTACGGTTTGCAGGCCTTTGCCACGATCTGGGCAAAGCCACAACACCTGCTGACGTTTTGCCTTCACATAGCGGCCATGAACAACGAGGCGCCACGATAACCAAAACATTATGTCAACGCTTGCGAGTACCCCGTAAAACCACTGAACTTGCAGTGTTGAGCGCTCGATATCATACACATTGTCATCGAGTGAGGGACTTGAATGCAGGCTCACTGGCGAAGCTATTACAAAGCCTGGACGTCATTAGAAAACCGCAAAGATTTGAACACTTTTTGTGGGTTTGTATAGCTGATGCGCGCGGACGCTTAGGTTTTGAGAACACACTCTACCCACAGGCTGACATACTCAGAAATGCCGCACAGGCATTTCGAGAAATTGATGTGGCAGCTATTGCACTACAGATCACAGACAAATCAGCCATAGCTGATGTTGTGACTCAAACTAGGGTCAATGTCATGAAGCAATGGCGTAAAAAACAAAATTTCAACGGATAGGGTTTTTTCTTCTAGCTGATAATCGAGCCATTACTCTGGCCTGATGATTTTGGCATTAGGATCAAATGCCAACCACGCGAAAGCGAAATGTACGCCGTCGTCTAGTTGCTCCATCTGCGCCCGCTCAATTCACCCTCTGTACTTCGGCCAAAAGCATTCCACTGACTGCCAGTCTGTTCATCCACGATAGCGCCGTCCAAGAATGTAAAGCTTAAACTTTGACCACCCACCTTTGCCGAATATGCAGCTGCTGAGGGCACCGTACGCGATTCCGAAATCTTACCGGCATCCAAAGCAGACGAGGCAACAGAGGCTGTGAACACAACAGCAGGGCGCTCATCGACATATAAATGAGCCAGTGGCGTATCGGCAAGCTGGCTCAAGGGTATGAGCTGTGTTTCATTTTCACTGCGGATGCTTAGCACCGCTCCATTGCAGGTAGTATCGGGTCAATATCCCCTCGAAAAAGAAATGGATTGTTATCGATCGCATCATAGCCTCGATACGGATTATTCCCATAAGGCCTTGAAAATCCAGTAGCTCTGGAGAGCACTTTAGCGCCAGGGAACGCTGTCTGGAATTCACCAAAACTGATAATTTGCGAGGAACGGCGAACAAGCTCGATATCAACATACCCACCGATTATCCCTCGACTGGTAAATTGCTGCCACCAGCTTTCAGTTTGACGATCGTAATTCACTAAGTCACTTTTTCTAAGTCGGCCCGTTGTACCGAAGTCCAGAATCGTTCTGCTGGCACCTTGGACGACTTCACGTTCGAATACGATGGACGCGTTGCACAAAGGGCAGAACGTAACCGCTACTGGCACGCCTGCGATCACATCATTGACAATTTCGTGATACATAAGAATCTGCAAAGGATAAGCACGAGCCTCATCGTTTACGACTAACGCGATAACGGGCTCCTGATCCTGCAGCCAAGCCTTTGCGCTGTCGGTATCAACGGATTCAGGCGCGTCACTGGCAGGAATGCCATCACGAGGTGGCCCACCCGTGAGAATTTCATCAATGGAAACAGATGATTTTGATAGTCCGTGAGCGGGAATTCGCCTTGCGGGAACTGCAGGATTTGCGCAGCGACCAGTCCTGAAACGCTCAATAAACAGCCGACTACCGAAATTTTACACATCCGGCGAAGTTGCTCGACCCTAGTATGTTGCATGCGCCCAGAAACCAGTAACGACAGTTACGCTTGGACTGTGAGGAATTGATTTGGTTCTACGGAGCTGCCGAGATTAGCGGCTCGCTACCGCGGTATGAGCCTTTCAAAAACAACAAATACGCGACCCAACCACGTGTATGACAGCAACCATGCCAACAAGACACCAAATGTATTCGCCACCATATCCATGGTGTCAAACTGCCTGTGCGCTAGCATGCCCTGTAGATACTCGACTGCCACGCCCATAACCACCAATGCAACGACCAGAACCAAGCGCGCCATAAGGTGCCGATATATTTGTGCAAACCACCCCATCAGGAATCCATAGGCGAGCATATGCATAACTTTATCTTGCAGCAATACCCCACTTATGGGCGCTAAGTTGATTAAAGAGAGCACCGTTATGGTGCAAATCAGCAGCACGCCAAACGAAAGCCAAATCCATTTAAACCGTAAGTGAGAGACGGCAAACATCTCGGAAGTTCCTGATCCGAAACTCATGAAGCATACGATATCCTTGAGAAACAACAATATGGTGAGCGGGCCACGCCGATAAGGCAAATTAAATTTTCTATATTCGGATTGAGCCAATGCGCAGCCGTCTATACGCCTGTTCAGCCTCTACAAACATATTTCCCCACCGAGTATAGGCTAATGCCCAGAAACATACGATGCCTAAAGTGTTGGCAAACATATCTTTATAATCGAATTGTCGCGTAGAAACGAACCCCTGTGTGAACTCCATACCTAAACCGAACAAAGCAAGCCCAATGACTAATAATAAGCGCGTCAAATCATGCCTAAAAATTTGTGCAAACCACGCAATTAACATCGCGTAGGCAAAAGCATGTGCAACTTTGCCCTGCACTACATTGACTTCAAGTACTGAGGGGATCATGTTTATCGATAAAGCGAAGACCACAGATAGCATCAGCACACCCAGTCCAGGCCAAACCCGCTTGTACTGCAGGTGGTCCATG
>JBLHWG010000224.1:0-8563 GCA_047629055.1 Halioglobus sp. | reverse complement strand
CTCCATTGCGCATCGTATTCCTTTTTCCTCAGAGCTTTCTCTCACAGCCATTGCTGACTCAGCGTTCAGTGAGACAGCGTGCGGGTACTTCGTCTGGACTGAGCATTGTTTAACGTTAGAACAGAAGCACTTACTTGGCCCCATAAACCTTGCGAGGTCGATGTTTCTTGGTGCGCCGTATCGTTGGGGAGGTCGCTCACCTGAGGGTGCAGATTGCTCCGGGCTTATTCAGCTACTAGCACGCTCTCAAGGACTTTCTATACCGCGAGACAGTAGAGATCAGGAGTCTTTCATCAAGCAGCAGGTCTTAGTTGGCGATCATCAAGCCTTGGACATTGTCTACTGGCCCGGGCACACGGGATTATTGCTGGACAATGATTCATTGCTGCACGCGACCGCTTATTCGCTATCGTGCATCGTCGAGCCTCTTAAAGATGTGATTCGACGAGCAGGACCAGTGTCCTCTGTCAGACGGTTATTTACCTAAATCCGATTACCTCAGTCTGAGTAGCGTCTGCGCCAACGGCGCCGTTTGAGTTTTACGAATCCTGTCTTCTGGCAACAGATTCGTCTCAGCCAGCAAATCGTGTTTCAGCCCAAAGATGAAACCATACCATTCACGGGCAAGCGGCGTTTTCCACCGCCATAAACAATATTCAATAGCTTCATAGACTGCGGCGGTCGCTATCGGCAGACTCGGCTCCCTGTGATTATTGAATACTGGGTGATAGAAATACGGGGTTAACTCGAAAAATGAACCTGGCACACCGTGTTTGATCAACACCGCTCGCCACGCCTCCTTAGCCTCCTTTGAGTTATCAGCCAATCCGGTATGTGCTGCCATTAAATCCAGCAACAAGGAATCTGTGTGGATCATTCCTGTCGGGTTTAACAGCACGTCGCGTGCGTCACCCCTACCCTGCCAGGGTCCGAGAAAAAGACGCCGAGGGCAATAGTCATTAGCATACAGGTTGTCCCAAAGCACCGTCTGGCGAGTTTGTGACCACGTCAGTGACGGCATCCGCTCCTGACAAAGCTTCTGTACAGATCGAACAGATGCATGTTGGGAGACGACATCACTGCCGCAGTACAGAACAACATGAGGTTCTTTTAGTGTTTCAAGAAAATCGGGCAGATAGGCAGCATCACTGACAATAAGCTCATCGGCATAGATTCTGGGTGTCACCCATATCGAGATGGCTAATTCGTCGGCCAGGTCGTTAGCTAGAGTCGCATGTGCCTGTCCTTCACTGAAAAACCGACCACACCGACTGTGAAAATCTTCGTCAATATCATCAAGTAGCAAGGAGAGGTGATCAGCGCCCGCATCTAGTAAAGCGCGACTCTTACCTGACAGCGCTCGGTAGTCCGGCCCATCAGGCAAATCCTTGAAATTGAAATCCAAACCAGGCGCAACGCCTGCAACTACACGGATTCCATGCAGCTTTGCATAGGTACAGAATGTTGAAAATTCGCTGAGCCAGTGATCAGAATACGCAGTACGCCATTGCCAGCGATGCAGAGCATCTTCTTTGGGAGCGTAGTAATACGTATTTTGTCCGTTGGACGACAGCTTATCAATAAGCACCCGTCGCTCATTCCATGTGAACAGACGTCCGTAATAACCTTCGGCATACCCGTGCACACGCTCTGTCATGGAGCTCCGCTTTTCTTCAGTCTAGTCACGGCCATCAGAGTAGCGTAGGCGGGCCATTGGCGCTATAGTCGTCGAGCGCCACAACCGGTACCTATGCATGAGTGATACTGTCATCGAAAAACGAGCCTCGCTGGGCGTTTATGCGGATAAACGCATGCTACGCATCCTTTTGCTCGGAACCATGAGCGGCTTCCCCTGGGTACTCATCGGCAGCGCACTCTCACTGTGGCTCAAAGAAGACGGAATGAGCCGCAGCACCATCGGATTCGCGTCGTTAATTTTTGGTGTATACAGCATCAATTTTTACTGGGCACCGCTAATCGATCGTGTTCGTATTCCGTGGCTTACAGAGCGCATCGGCCAACGCAAAGCCTGGATACTCTGCCTGCAATTCATCATTCTGGTTTGCCTGATATTGTGGAGCTCGTTGAGCCCGGCAGCAAACCTGTGGCTTGTCATTGCGGTAGGCCTTGCGATTGCTTTCAGCTCTGCCTCTCAAGACATCACCATTGATGCTTTAAGAATTGAGCAAATTGGTAAATCAGAAACTGGGTCGATGGCCGCAGGTGCTGCAATGGCTGTAGTTGGATGGTGGACGGGTTACAAACTCGGTGGCTTTATTGCGCTGATGGTGGCAGAGGCGCTGGAGCAACGCGGGTACGAAAACTACTGGCAGATCACTTTTCAGATTCTGGCTGTGCTTATTATTTTCATGAATGCGCTGCTACTACTAATCCCGGAAGTTTCCTGGCGCGAACGTGCGGCAGCACAGGCTAAAGATCAACTGGAAGTCGGATCAGCGATCGGCGGTGGTCAAGGGATTATATCTTGGCTCGGCAGCACCATCGTCGCGCCATTTACTAGCTTCTTTCGTAAAAACGGTGTGCAAGTGGCGCTTGCCATTCTAGCGTTTATCTTTCTTTTTAAAGTGGGCGAAGCTTTTGTCGGTAAAATGTCCATCATCTTCTACAAAGAAGTTGGTTTTTCAAAATCCGATATTGCAATCTATTCCAAAGGTTTAGGATGGGTAGTAACCGTTGTTTTCACACTCCTTGGCGGATGGTTTGCGGTCAAGCAGGGCATCGTTAAAGCACTTTTTCTAGCGGGTATCGCGATGGCCGTCACCAACCTCATGTTTTCGTGGATGGCGTGGACAAGCGAACCTTCATTATTACTTTTTGCAGCAGCCGTTTTAGTGGATGATGTGACAGCCTCCATAGCCACAGTCATATTCGTTACCTTCATATCCCTTTTAGTGGATAGGACCTATACGGCAACTCAATACGCTCTGCTCGCCTCATTAGGCACTGCAGGTAGAACTGTGCTGGCATCGTCATCGGGAGCAATGGTTGATGCTCTGGACGGGGATTGGGGATTGTTTTTTGTCATCACGGCTCTTATGGTTATACCGTCACTGGTTGTACTGTGGATGGTGAAAGATAAATTCACCTTCCTTGAGAATAAAGCCAAGCTGACTGGGTAGTAGAATTAATCAGCAGGAGGCGGTTCGAACGCCTCTAATCCACGAGACTTGCACCAACTGACTACGTCAAAATTGGGGCAGGTCTTGTCAGTGTAGCCAAAATCTCTGTGCCCACAGATTGATGCATCAGGGCAGACTATTCTCCATTCTCTCAACACGGACTCCAATGCATCAAACTGTGCATTGGTGAACTGATTACAACCAACCATACAAACACCGAGGCTGATTTCGTTGTGTCCATATACGTGGGCACCCTGCCAGTAATCCGGACGTCCTGATTCTACGACACCGTCGCGATTTATCACGCGGTGATAGCCGATACCGTGCCACCCGAATCCTAAGTGCAAATCGTGTATTTCAGGCGCGCCCATCGGCTCATCATCCGCTGAGGCCGAACAGTGAACAACGAGATACTTGATATCACTGGCTTGCAACATGTCAGTTTTATCGCTGTTTATACTGAGTAGGGCAATACGCTCGTAATATACCGGCAGGACGTTTGGCCTCATGCTTGGTTGCGCGATTAGTGACACGATTGCGCCACAAACGAAAGGAACTGGCTTTAAGATGTTTACGCATTAACGCGATCACCTGCTTCTCGCTCACGCCATGACTATTTTCGATAGCGTCAAATGCCGTACGGTCTTCCCAAGCCATTTCAATAATCCGCGATAGTTCAGACTCGGAAAATTCTGGGAGTTTTTGACTTTTCATGAGTTCTGACTAGCGGCCTGTAAAGACGGGAAGTTGAGTACTTGTAATTGTAGACCTAAGCCACTTAACAAGCGCGCAGTAGAAGGACTCGGTGTAGACGATGTCATGATTGCCTTATCCTGTTGCTTCTCGGTTAAATGAACAGGGGAAGCATCGGTATTGTTTGTAATTCGTTGTAATTCACGCACCACCTGCCTGGCAACGGCTTCTGCAGGATCAAGCCAATCAACTGGCCAAGGCGCCAACTTGCGCATCTCATTAACCAGAAACGGATAATGGGTGCAGCCTAGGGTGATGATATCGGTTCGCTTTCCTTCGTACTCTACAAAACAGGGAGCAATCTCTTCTTTCAACAAGGCGATGTCAATCTGTATACCTTGTAAATGCTCTTCTGCCAATCGAGCAAGTTTCGTTGCTCCTACGAGCTTGACTTGAACATGACTTGCAAATTGATCAATAAGGTTCAAGGTGTATTTGCGTGTGATAGTTCCGGGTGTCGCCAATACTGAGATATGACCAGATGATGTTCGCTCGGCAGCAGGCTTTATGGCAGGAACAATTCCAACAAACGGTATATCAAAATGACTGCGCAATGCAGGCATTATTTGTGTAGAGGCGGTATTGCAGGCAATGATTACAAGACTCGGATTGTACATGTCAATAAGAGTGTCGAAGAGCCCAATGATGCGGTGAGTCAATGCTTCACCTTCCCAGTCACCGTACGGAAATCCAGCATCATCGCCTATGTAAACAAATTGGTGATCGTGTATTAGCATGCGCGCTTCACGCAGTACAGACAATCCACCGACACCAGAATCGAAAACAAGTATGGTCATAGTCTATCAATGAATGAGTGGGTTTCGTTCATATATGAAACACGTGTGCCACTACTGAGGTATATTTTCATTAGGCAGAATAGCTATACCCCACGGGTAACGTCCTACCTTAATACTCTTAACTGCCTTCCTGGCTTTGACATCCACCAAAGTGACATCGGCCGATACACCGTTAGTCGTGTAGAGCTTGTCTTCCTCTGGCGTTAACGCCATGTGCCACACTCTTCGGCCAACCAACATGTAATCAGTGCCTGTCATAGATTCACGTTCGATAACTGCAATATGATTCGAGGGCCCCAATGCAACGAAAGCAGTTTTACCGTCAGACGTCAGCTCCATGCCTACGGGCTGAATGCGATCCTTGGAGATTCCAGTGATTTTGAAACTGATGACTTGCTTGATCTCTTTACTTTCGGTATCGATGATAGAGACAGTTCCGCCAATTTCTGATGACACCCATAGTTCTTTATCATCTGCCGTAAATTCTGCGTCACGCGGTCTTTGATCAACCAATGTGTTTGCAACAATTGTGTGTGTAGATGTGTCTATCCAGTGAGCCATGTTGGACGTTTCGGATGTCACGATGGCGTACTTTCCATTATGGCTAACAGCCATACCTTCAAGCTCTACACCCACATCAATTTGCGATACAACTTGGCGAGTTTGAATATCAACGACTGTCGCAATTGCATCGTCTTCATTCGCTATATACAAATGTCTATTGTCTGAATGAAGTGCAAACTGCTCTGGGTCTTGACCGCTGGGTAATTCAAACTCAATAGCATTAGTAGCAACATTCATGACTTGAACAGTGTCGGAGTCTGATGCGCAAATTAACAACTGTGTGTAGTCATGGCTTAACGTGACACCTCTTAGGCGTTCACCTTCATCTAGGGTTTTTATCACTTCATTAGTATCGGTGTCGATAGTAGAAATGGTATCGTCTTTTTCGTTGGTAACGTAGGCCCAATGCGCTGCTGCATTGCCCGCAACGAGGAGCAACCCTGTTGACAGCACAGTGGACTGAACAAAGGTTCGTAACGAAAAGCCAGGTAAAGCCATGTGGTTTTCATCCCTTAAATCCATCGTCGCAACGAGCGAGTGTTAATCAAATGCCTTGCACTGATTTTCAGGCTTGTCAAAACCCAAAGTATCCAATTCCGTGACAGGATGCAGGAATCCTTCAATGGGTGCTGAAGCAACTACAGCACTGGCGTGAACCAATTGAACTGGCTGACGCATTTGATCATTCCATTGACGGAAGCTTAAAGGGGCACCTTTAAAACCACAGAGTTCAAAATCTTCGGATAGTAAGTATGCGAGTAGTGTATTGACGTCTATTGACTTAGTCCGCGGAACCGCTTCGCCGATAGCACGGACAGCAGCCCAGTTGCTGTAATCACGGCTAGTCATGTCACGCGAGATTTGTTTAACAAAGCGTGATTGCAATTGCGCCGCTCCCCACTGTTCAATAACCGGAGACCACGTTACAGGTGTGAGTTCGGCACTACCCGTCACTGGCCTGGGCAACCAAGTGTTGTAGGGGATGTACTGAGCAAAATCTCGATCTTCATCCGCGACGATGACATCATCATATTTTCTGGCTTGTGTAAAGACGGGAACTTCGTTCGACGCATTTCGACGCATTTCGACGCATATTTGCGTTTTCTATCCATGCTTTATCTTCAACAACCTTCGAACCAAACTTCTTAGTGGAACGGCAATACGAATCGGCTAGTGCCTTATCACTGTCGCCGTTGCCTTCAATGAAAAATATTTGGCGCCATTTTTTCTTTACGAAAAACTGCATCAGAGCATCAGTGTGCATAGCTCTGGACGGCACAGAGTGCAGAACATTGCTTTGGCAGCTTATTTGACGCAGATTGTTGTCAGCGCTTTGAGCATTGAAGATCAGATCATTCACTGCCTCTGGCATGTTTGCCATGGCAATCAGGGTATCAGCATCCAAGTTGGCAACCACCAACAACGAACCTTCTGACAAGGCTTCAAGTATACGTTCATTACGTGCATGCTCGGGTTCGTCGATTTCAAAAATTAGTGAGCTTAACGAATATGTTTGACCAGGAAATCGACCTGTTGTGTTGTTGTCATTGATACCCAGCATTGCACCCTGCTCGCCTTCGTCTTCTGGCCACGTTACCAAGTTGGATAGTACCGGTGGGTGATCAATCCGCTGCTCTATGTAGAGAATGTTGACATCAAGTTCAGCATTGGTTGCATTGCTGTGCGCAAAACCTGATACGAGGCAAAGACCAACAGCAGCAATTAGCGCTTTGCGAAAGCGGATGCAGGTTCGCGTAGGTTTAGGATAGTTGCGAGTCACAACAGTTCGCTCTAAAACGCCACAAATCAGGGGTAGGAAAGTCGATTTAAGCGCTTTTTCAGAGCGTTTATTTAGAAAAATAGTTGTCAAAACAATGCGTTATGGTGGTCCGACCCCTAGCTACCTAGCTACTAGCTAGCCGCCGATGAAGGACATTTCGACTTTGGGGCGGATGACGGAGACTTGGGTTCGGGTTTCGGAGTAACGATCACTGCGTACAGACCAGAGCTTGTTGAGCGCTTCACGTACGGCGTTGACATCTCCTGTTCGTAGAGATGGACGCATGTCGTGTCCGCTGGACGCGAACAGGCAGGTGTAGATACTACCCGTTGCACTTAAGCGTGCGCGGCTGCAATCACCACAGAAAGGATCAGACACTGAAGAGATAATCCCAATCTCACCACCGCCATCAAGATACTCCCAACGTTTGGCAACTTCGCCTCGGTAATTGGCCTTGGCAGGTGTAATCGGTAACTCTTCGTTTATGAGATCGGCGATTTCCTGACTGGTAGTGACGTGCGAAAGATTCCACGCATTGCTATTACCCACATCCATGAATTCAATGAAACGCAGTATTTGTCCTGTGCCGTGAAAAAAGTGCGCCATAGGCAGGATGGATTGATCGTTAAGACCCTTCTTGACCACCATGTTTATCTTCAAGGATTCAAAATTGGCCAGTGACGCGTGCTCAATACCATCTAAAACCGTCTGGACAGTCACATCCACATCATTAACCCGCATGAACGTTTCGTCGTCCATCGCATCGAGGCTAACGTTCAGACGTTGAAGCCCAGCATCGCGCAAACTACGAGCTCTATCGCGTGTCATCAGCGAGGCATTAGTGGTCATGCTGATATCGGTAATACCCTGAACACCTCGAATTCTGCTAACCAACTGCTCCAGATCACGACGAAGTAAGGGTTCGCCACCGGTTAGTCGAATCTTGGTAACGCCAAGATCAGCCGCAGCATTTACAACGCGCTCTATTTCTTCGAACGTGAGTAGTTCTGATTTGGGTAAAAATTTGTAGCCTTTTTTGAATACTGATTTGGGCATGCAATAGACACAACGAAAGTTGCAGCGATCCGTTACGGATATGCGCAAATCTTTCAGCGGTCGATTAAATCTATCGCTGGCTGATGCTACTACTTGCTTTATATCACTCATGTTTATTCCAAGTAGTGCTCACTAACCACCACCTCGTTGAAAATGTAAATCAAAGTGCGCTTTAAACGCTTGCTGATCTTGCTCAGCAATACCATTGAAATGAAAAGATACTACGGCAAACGGTAGACGTAGCAATGCAATACGCCGTACCTGTAGATCGCCTAGGGTAATCTCCAGACTTCCTCCGTGCACTTTAGCATGCACAGAATTTCCCTGAATCTCGTAAGCATTTTCGCCCATGGCGCGTGGTAGTAGCCGCCAAAAGTCGTCATGCGTTAAACCCATCTCCCGGCTGTAGGCAATTTCCGGATGACTCACGCCAATCAGCCCCCCGCCACGGGTGGCCAAATGGCTAGCACATC
>JBLHWG010000223.1:0-8566 GCA_047629055.1 Halioglobus sp. | reverse complement strand
ATTAATGCGATCTCAGGTGAACGTTGCAGCCCTCATCCTCACAATTTTACCGACCGATTAATTCGACCGGGTGATCAGGCGTTCTTCGATATTCTGCAGTCTTATCAAGGTTACAGAACGTGCTACTACCGTACCTTTAATGTGGGTATGGCAACTCCTGTTCAGGTTGAAGCCTACGTCAAGTGTCGTGAATGGCTCGATCATGCCATCTCACTGATCAAGCCAGGCGTCACAACCGATGTCGTGGCTAGAGTCTGGCCAAAAGCTGAGGAGTTTGGTTTTCCAAACGAGATGGCAGCGTTTGGTATGCAGTTTGGCCATGGTCTTGGTTTGGCCTTGCATGAGCGCCCGATTATTTCGCGTCTGGTGTCTCTGGATAATCCGATGGAAATAAAAACCGGAATGGTGTTCGCGCTAGAAACCTACTGTCCAGCTAAAGACGGATTCTCCGCCGCTCGTATTGAGGAAGAAGTGGTAGTGACGGATACCGGTTGTAAGGTCATCAGTTTGTTCCCTGCACAGGAACTTCCGATTGCGAATCGTTACTAGACAATTTCCTTCACAGCCTAACCACGATAGTCTAACCCCCGGAGTGATTTCGAATTGAGTAGTCAGGAAAAAAAGAATACTGAACACTACTTGCGTAGCTATGAACAAATGGTCCGGATTCGGACGTTCGAAGACAATGCCAATAAGCTGTATCTCTCTGCAAAAATGCCTGGTTTGACGCATATGTACTCAGGCCAGGAAGCAGTAGCTGTGGGTATTTGTGAGGCGCTGGAAACCACAGACTTCATTACCTCAACTCATCGTGGTCACGGCCACTGCATTGCCAAGGGAGCAGAATTTAAAAAAATGTTCTGCGAGCTGTTGGGGAAAGAAGAAGGTTACTGTCGTGGTAAAGGCGGTTCGATGCACATTGCCGATCAAGACAACGGCAACTTGGGAGCAAACGCCATTGTGGGTGGTTCTGCCGGCATCGCAACAGGAGCAGCACTTAGTGCCAAGCAATTAAAAACCGGTGCTGTGGCTGTGTGTTTCTTTGGCGATGGTGCTCTAGGGCAGGGCTTGCTTTATGAAGTGATGAATATGGCAGCCTTATGGAACTTACCCATTATTTATGCCTGTGAAAACAACCTATACGGTGAGTACACGCATGTGTCAGAGATGGCGGCAGGTGAACTTGTTGATCGCGCCAAGGCATTCGGAATTGAATCCCATCGAGTCGATGGTCAGGACGTTAATGCAGTAAATCAGCTGGCAGAGCAGTTGGTGGACAGAGCCAGAAGAGGCGAAGGCCCCTTTTTTATGCAACTGGACACGTATCGTTATCACGGTCATCATGTGGGTGATATCAATCGTACCTACTACCGATCCAAGGAAGAGGAGGCGATGTGGAAAAACGAACGCGATCCTATAACCAATTTCGCTCAATGGCTACAGGACGAGGGCATCGTTGATGCGGATGAGTTAGGTTTGATTGATGACCGTGTCGCCACCGATGCATCAGAAGCAGTTGCCTATGCATTAGCTGCCGCCTATCCATCAACAACAGAGGTGAATAGCCATGTCTTCGTCGCGTGAAATAACGCTGTCTCAGGCAGTTAATGAAGCAATCGCTGAAGAGATGCGGCGTGACCCAACAGTTTTTCTGTTGGGAGAAGATGTCGCAGAAGCAGGCACGCCATTCAAAATACTGTCGGGCCTTGTAGAAGAATTCGGCACTGATCGGATCATCGATACACCTATCTCAGAACCAGGGTTCACTGGCATCGCTGTCGGTGCCGCCATGACCGGTTCCAGGCCAATCGTAGACTTGATGTTTGGAGATTTCCTGACATTGGTTATGGATCAAATGGCTAACCAGGCGGCTAAAATTCATTATATGTCAGGCGGCAAGCTTAGTGTGCCGATGGTTCTGCGCACAAACATGGGGGCGACTCGACGTTCCGCTGCGCAACACTCACAGTCGTTGCACGCATGGTTATGCCATGTACCAGGACTCAAGGTTGCGTTGCCATCATCGGCCTATGAAGCGAAGGGTTTGTTGAAGTCTGCTATCAGAGACAATAACCCGGTTGTCATCATAGAAGACAAGCTGATGTATCAGGACAAAGCAATGGTGCCGGCAGAGGAATACTTGATTCCACTCGGTGTCGCCAACGTGCTTCGATCCGGTCGCGACATTACTTTGATTGCCACCAGCTCCATGGTGCAAGTAGCCGAGGCTGCAGCTGAGCTACTAGCGCAGGATGGAATTTCTGCTGAAGTGATAGACCCTCGAACTCTTGTGCCCTTGGATGAAGACACCTTGGTTGAGTCAGTCAAGAAAACGGGCCGAGCGATTGTGATTGATGAAGGGCATCAAAGTTATGGAGTGACAGCTGAGATCGCCGCAAGACTTACCGAGAGAGCCTTCTACTATCTGGATGCACCGGTCCAGCGTATGGGCGCCATGGATGTTCCTATTCCGTTTTCACCGGCGCTTGAAGATGTCACAGTGCCCACGGTCAAAGCGGTATATAAGCGCGCCACGGAGTTGGTTCGGAATAAATTTATCGTACCTGTTCCTACGCTAGGCTATAGCGCATGAGTGAGCAAACAAGGCATGAGATCATCATGCCCGCGCTGGGTATGACGCAAGATACCGGTGAGATTCTAAGCTGGAGTTTTGAACTAGGTGCGCTAGTTCAGGCAGGCGATATTCTGTTTGAAGTAGAGACTGATAAAACAACTGTAGAGGTAGAAGCAGGTTCAGCGGGTGTCATTGTTGAAGTAAGAGCTGCCGCAGGGGAGGCCGTGCCGGTGGGCTCCGTTATTGCGGTCATTGATAGTGATGTAAGTGCTGTGCCTGTTATAGCTTCACGTTCAGTTTCATCTGAAACTGGAGGTGCTGATGTTGTTAAGGCGACCGAAAAAGGTATCAATCCGTCCCGTGATGCAGTATCTGTGCTCTCTAATACAGCTGCACGCTCAGCAGCACCAGAGACCAAGAGGGCTACTGCTGAAAAAGTTCCTCGGACTGTTCCAGCCGTGCGGCCCGTGGAAGCTTCCGCATCGGCCACGCCAATTCCCAGCGGTCGCATACTAGCCTCCCCGAAAGCAAAGCTTGCAGCGCGAGATAAAGGCATCTCTCTAGAGCAAATGGCCGCTGCTGGGATTGATCAGCCACTGCAATTTGTCGATGTGCAGAATTATGTTCCCAGCACGTCCACAGCAAGCATTTCCCAAAGTTTGTTGCAAGCACGAATAGCACGCACAGCTTACAAAGACTTTTTGGAGTGGGCCGATAAGCAAACGGATACTCATACTATATCCGGCTCAGTGTGGAGTTTGTTTGCAAGCTCCGCCTGGCGATACAGCTGTGCGCCAGATCCCATCGCCGATGTCCATGTAGAGTTCGAGCAATGGTCGGATCGAGCTTCAGATCTGTTCACTATCAATGCCGATAGAGTCGGATTGCTAGAGATTGTCTCGTACGAGGCAAACGGGAACGTTGATATGTTGGTGCGTGACATGACGGGTACGCCTTTAACCCATTATCAATCTCCTTATGAGCTCGCATGCCCGTCCCTGACAGTAGTTGAAGATGGATCGGATCATTTGAATTTGAGTTTACGTTTTAATGAATCAAGTCTGTCTCTTGATTCCGCCATGTCATTGCTGAATCGAGTCTGTCAGCTTGTTGAACAACCTTTGCGACATTTGTTATGAATAATCCAGCCCAATCCATCATGCACACTCAACTTTACATAAACGGACAATGGCGTGATGCGTCAGACGGCTCGCGGTTCGATATCTTCAATCCTGCTGATGAGTCGGTTTTAGCAAGCGTCTCCTCGGCATCGATAGAAGATGCACAGGATGCTGTTGAAGCAGCGGCAGCTGCCATGCCTGCCTGGGCTGCGAAATCGCCAAGGGCACGAGCAGAAATTCTTCGCAAGGCGTTCGAGCTTTTCACTGAAAAGCTGGATGACATTGCCACACTGATAACGCTTGAGAATGGCAAAGCGCGAGCTGATGCTATAGGAGAGGCAACCTATGCGGCTGAGTTTTTTCGTTGGTACGCAGAGGAAGCTGTGCGCTCTGATGGACATATGGGTATGGCACCAGCATCCGGTGCTCGAACGCTAGTGCATCAAAAACCTGCAGGAATCGCGTTTCTGATTACTCCGTGGAATTATCCAGCTGCTATGGGTACACGCAAAATCGCACCGGCCCTGGCGGCAGGATGTTCCGTGATCATTAAACCTGCGAGCGAAACGCCGTTGACCATGCTGGCACTTATGCCGATACTTGAAGTAGCGGGAGTACCAGCAGGTATTGTGAATGTACTTCCATCACGTCGATCTGGAGCACTGTCTGATACTGTTTTGTCCGACCCGCGTATACGCGTGGTGTCGTTTACTGGCTCTACTGAAGTAGGGCGAGTGCTATTGCGATCTGCCGCAAATACTATCGTTAAGCCTGCCATGGAGCTGGGTGGAAACGCACCGTTTATAGTTTGCCACGATGCAGACCTTGAAGCTGCTGCGGACGGCTTGATGGTTGCGAAGATGCGCAACATTGGTGAAGCCTGTACGGCTGCCAACCGAGTGTACGTTCACGAAAGCGTTGAAGAGCACTTTGTGAAAATATACACGGATAAAATGGCGGCGCTTACGATGGGTAATGGCATTGAAGCTGGCGTTGATGTCGGGCCTCTAGTTAATGCAGATATACGAGATAAGGTAGCTAACTTCGTTGATGACGCAATAGCGAAAGGTGCTGTGGTTAAACTAGGTGGCAAGCGGCCATCGGGCAAGGGCTACTTCTATCCACCGACAGTGCTAACTCAAGTGCCCCACACCGCAGATTGTTTAACCGACGAGATCTTTGGCCCCGTGGCTGTCATTCAAACTTTCACAGATGAGTCAGAGGTCATTAAACGTGCAAACGACACTATTTACGGATTGGTAGCTTACGTCTTCACTGAAGATTTGAGACGTGGTCTTGCCCTGTCAGAACAGCTGGAATTTGGCATGATTGGTTTAAATCGTGGACTCGTGTCTGACCCTGCAGCTCCGTTTGGTGGCGTTAAACAATCTGGTATCGGTAGGGAAGGTGGCAAGGAAGGCATGCTAGAGTTTCAAGAGACGCAGTACATTTCTACGCTTTGGTAAGCTTTGTAGCTTGGATAGGCGCCCAAAAACTAAGCTCGCGAGCTGAGTAACGCACCGCTAATGGCTAGACCTGCGCCAATTAGCGTGGCCATCGTGACGGCTCCTAGTCCGAAGATAGTGAGTAGCGAAATAGCCACAAGCGGAGTTAAGAACGCAAGGTTCGAAATGGTGGCAGCTGAGCTGGCGCGGGTAGCCCTATCCCAAAAAAAATTTGCTAATGTAAACGGACCAATACCCATCATTGCAATAGCTATCCACTGTCCAGCTGTCGGCCAATAGGGCTGTTCCCAGACAAATTGAAAAACGAATGCAATTAGGGCTGCCAAAGCCAGCGATGGTCCAAGCACATTGCTCTCGACTCGAGCAAGCGAACGCCCCACAGAATAGTTGGCAAAGGTAAGAGCGCCACAGATTCCTAACGCAACACCGCCAATGTCGAGGCTATGCCCTATTTGCGGAGCAAGTGCAACAGCGACACCGAAAAACCCAGCACTGATGCCGACGATCTGAATCACCGAAGGGGATCTCCGATTAACAAAGGAGGCGATGGCTACCAGGAACACAGGCCATAGGTAGTGAACAACATTTGCCTCAGCTGGGCCAATACGTGAGATTGCTGCGAGGTAAAATGCGTTGTTTCCGATGAGCCCCACGGCTACAAACAACATTGTTCGCTTTCGTATTCCAAAGAATGATGCTGCTTGACCATTCACTTTTGTGACGTAGAAAGCTTCTGCTCGCTGTTATACAAAATACATCCCAAAACCTTCAGAGCGAAGCCAACATTTATGGTCACTGTTCGCAGAATGTTGAATTCATTCCACACCAATTCGGATGCCGCGCGAGCAGGTGCTTACAACTGAATAGAGCGAAGGTTATAAGTTCGTAAAAAGTGCGTTAAGCGTATCGAATCTTTGTTGAGACAGTCCTGCATAGGCACTGCCTCCATGCTGCCGGACAACATAAAGGTAATTCATAATAGCTTCTTTCTGACGACCTAGACCCTCTAAAGATTGGGCTCGAAAATAGTGAAGCTTTGCAGTATCTGCTTCAGATAGATCGCCGAAGGATTCTGCAATATCGGTATTTTCCAATACTTCAGCATAATTACTATTATTCAAGGCGTTTTGTGCTTCAACAATAGCACCGCTCTTTATCAAATTGCTACAACCTAGCAGTAGGGCAGCCATAGACAACATAAAAATTACTTTCATGATAAATCACTCGTAGGTTTAGGAATTAGTGGAATCTTTCGAATCAAGAACTGTAATTGTATTTTTGGAAAAGATCGCCGTTTTTGAAAACAGCAACTGGTAAATCCAGAAGACGGCAAGGATGACAACGAGAAATTGCGGAATCGACAAAACAGGATTTGCACGCACTGATTCTGGAAAAACGACGGATCCAGGGCCGGTAAAAAGAGTTGAGGTTGCAAAAAACAACGCACAGCACATCCTCCAAACATGTCTGGCAATTCTGTGCTTGCCATGAACACCACCAACTCTAATGTTGTTGACATCAAAAAGCATGGCTATAGACGCTAGAGCTGCGAAGAAAAAGTAACCTTCCTTTGGTGGTGCGTCTTGTACTATGGTCGGGTTGTTGAGCGCATCTAATCCCAATATTAGCCCCGTTATCGAGATACACAGAGCTACCACAGGGGCCGCAATATCGAACGGAGAAAGCAACCGTTCACACTGACGGATAGTGGACCAGGCAGATACAACCAAATAGATCATAAAGAACACAAAGAGAATACCCAATGACGAAATGCTGCCTGGTGCAAAGCAAGCACCAGCTACAACAATAGGCCCCATCAATAGCATCGAGCCGACAAATATCCGGCCCACCAATTTGTGCTTCGAGGAGCCTTTACTTAACAAAAGAGCCATCGCTCCGCTACAGACAACCGCTGAACCCACCAACGCGTGCACCACCATGACAAATGAAGTATTCAAGAAAACATATCTTCTAAAGACTTGTTGAGTTTTAAAGTTTATTCATGCTAAAAAGAATAATCAATACGCTTAATTTGTTCATCACATATACAAAAATGCATGAAATGGAATTCAAAACTGTTCGATTGGAATCGCGCGAGGGCATTTCTGGTCACCGCGGAGGAGGGGTCGCTATCTGCGGCAGGTCGTGCACTGGGAATGACCCAACCGACCGTGGGGCGCCAGGTTGCCGCACTGGAGAAAGAACTAGATGTCATTCTGTTTGACCGGGTTGGCAAGCAACTGGTATTGACTGTAAATGGACTCGAATTGGTTGACTATGTACGGCAAATGTCAGACGCTGCTACTCGAGTGTCGATGGCGGCCAGTGGACGATCCCAGCAGCTGGATGGCGAAGTCCGCATTACGGCAATTGATTCCATTGCCGCTCTCTGTTTGCCCCCGATCATTAAGAAATTGCGAGAATGTTATCCAGGTATTTCAATTGAAGTGCTTGCATCCAACGAGCTGAGTAATCTTGGCCAGCGAGAGGCGGATATAGCTGTCCGAAATGTACAGCCCGCTCATCCGGATCTTGTCGCAAAGAAAATCTGTGATGTCGCTGCTCGCATTTATGGGTCTAAAGAGTATCTCGACAAATTAGGTCGCCCTGTAACTGTTGCGAAACTCAACAAGGCTGAGTTCGCTGGATATAATCGAAGTGATGAATCGATCAGTACTCTCAATGTGTTTGGCTTAACACTGACGCAAGATAACTTTTCGGTTATCTCTGAAAATCACTTGGTGCAATGGGAGATGACGAAACAAGGAATCACCCTTGGAATGATGATGGAAGTCGTGGGCGACAATGAGCCTCTTGTTGAACGTGTACTGCCAGACAGCGAAGCGATTGTTTTTCCAATCTGGCTAGTTGCTCATCAGCAACTCAGAAGCAGTAAGCGTATTCGGGCAGTATTTGATCTATTGTCTGATTCTCTAGCAGAGCTATCGGTAACTAATGTATCTAATTTTTAAATACTCGAAAGAATCACCTGCTGGGTTTACTCTAAAGTCGCACTGAGCCCGAGATAACACTCGAATATCATACGAATATTAGACTGTTTGTAAAGCTGGATAAATAACCAGTAAGTGTGTGCTGAGTGTATTTTTCGATGTTATAATGACGCATCAATAGGAGCGATGCATCATGGAAGATTCGTCTGTAGCATCTGTAGTTAAAGACCACAAAACCGATAGCCAAATCCCACTCGGCATGGATTCTTTCAACGTTAACGACCGTCAAAAAATCGGCCGAAACATACGGCTGGCAATGGCTTGTATAGAAGGACCCGCTGCGCCGGTAACCGCCAAGGCGATGCCCTCAGATGAGGCCGCTATCCACCAGCGCTTGAAGGTACTCTCACAAGACATCACTTCGGCTCATGCTGACCTGCTTGAACTACTGGT
>JBLHWG010000222.1:0-8567 GCA_047629055.1 Halioglobus sp. | reverse complement strand
GAGCATGCTGGTTCGTGGTGGAATGATTGGGACAACTGGTTGAAGAAGCATTCCGGTGCAAAAGTTGGTGCGCGTGTCCCAGGCGACGCGCAGCTAGATGTGATCGAAGCTGCGCCAGGTACCTACGTGTCTATCAAAAGCTAAAGGCTTACGCGCAGTTAGGTTCCTAGTTGCACTGTTGGCCTTCACGTTAGAAGGCCAATTGCAGAATTATCAACTGCAGGGTAGGGTTGATAGAAAAAGCAGGTTAATTGGTCCAATCTAGGGCTCTGCCAGGCCGTAGTTTCTACTGCCTCACCGATCAGAAGATGCGGTATATTTTTCTATCGCACCAAAAAAACACAAAATCTAATTCTTACAACATGGAACTATTACGATGAAAGATGTAGTCATAGTTAGTGCCGCACGAACGCCTATTGGCTCCTTTAGTGGAAGCCTGTCGACAGTAGCAGCTAGTGAACTGGGTTCAATAGCAATTATAGAGGCCTTGAAACGCGGTTCAGTTTCGGTAAGCGATGTTAGTGACGTAATATTAGGTCAAGTGCTAACCGCAGGTTGTGGACAAAATACTGCGCGTCAAGCGGCTATGAGTGCAGGTATTCCTGCAGAAAAAACAGCTGTTACGATAAACCAAGTGTGCGGCTCAGGATTACGTACAGTAGCAATGGGTTACCAAGCAATTCGGTCGGGCGACAGTGAAATCGTGGTCGCGGGCGGGCAGGAGAGTATGAGCCTATCAACCCATTGTGCGCACTTACGAAACGGCTACAAGATGGGAGATGCTCAGTTCATCGATACTATGATCAGGGATGGCCTGTGGGATGCGTTTCATGGCTATCACATGGGCACTACCGCTGAAAACGTAGCTGCGAAATGGGGAATCTCCCGAGAGCAGCAGGATGCGTTCGCAGCAGCGTCACAGCAGAAGGCAGAAGCCGCACAACTAGCAGGTGCTTTTGCTGAAGAGATAGTGCCCGTGACGGTAAAGTCTCGTCGTGGGGACACAGTTGTAGATAAGGATGAATACATAAAGCCAGGAACAACGGTGGAAAAGCTCTCAGGGCTTCGTCCTGCATTCTCGAAAGAGGGCACAGTCACAGCAGGTAATGCATCGGGTCTTAATGATGGTGCGGCGGCGGTGGTCATGATGAGTGCTGAGGAAGCTGCGAATCGTGGGTTAAAACCACTGGCTAGAGTTGCCAGTTGGGCAACCGCAGGCGTTGATCCAGCGATCATGGGCTCTGGTCCCATACCGGCTAGCCGAGCAGCTCTGGACAAGGCGGGTTGGTCAGTGGCAGATCTTGATTTAATCGAGGCCAATGAGGCGTTCGCGGCTCAAGCCTGTGCAGTTAATAACGATATGGGTTGGGATACCAGCAAGGTTAATGTCAATGGGGGTGCGATTGCCCTAGGACATCCTATCGGCGCGTCAGGTACACGTGTACTAATTACGTTGTTGCACGAAATGAAGCGTCGGGAAGCAAAAAAGGGTCTGGTCACGTTATGCATTGGTGGTGGTATGGGTATCGCCATGTGCGTAGAGCGTTAGTCCGGGCTAGTAGTTAGTTAAAATTTGCCTCTACAACAGGCATTCCAGCATCTCCCCCAAAAGGGGAGTTTGATAAGTTCTCATCTGAAGGAGAGTAAAGACATGGCGAAAATAGCGATAGTAACCGGTGGTACACGCGGCATAGGCGAAGAGATTTCAAAGGTTCTGCATGCGAAGGGTTATAAGGTAGCTGCAAATTACGCTGGTAACGATGAGCGTGCCAACGCATTCTCAGAGAGCACAGGCATTCCAGTTTACAAGTTCGATGTATCAGACTTCAGCGCGTGTGAAGCTGGCATCAAGCGCATTCAAGACGATTTGGGCGGTCATGTTGAAATTCTTGTCAACAACGCCGGAATCACTCGCGACGGTACATTGCATCGAATGGATCAAGCGTCCTGGCAGGCAGTTATCGACACTAACTTAGGGTCATGTTTTAACATGTGTCGCTTAGTTATCGATGGTATGCGTGAAGCAAGCTTCGGTCGTATCGTTAACATAGGTTCTATCAATGGTCAGGCTGGTCAGTATGGGCAAGTAAACTATGCTGCCGCCAAGTCAGGTATTCACGGCTTTACCAAAGCACTGGCACAAGAAGGTGCCGCGAAAGGTATAACCGTTAATGCCATCGCACCGGGCTATGTAGACACAGATATGGTTAGGGCTGTACCTGAAAATGTTCTGGAAAAAATTATTAAAGGAATACCTGTTGGTCGCTTGGGAAAAGCGACAGATATTGCGCGTACTGTAGAATTTCTAGTTGCTGATGACGCTGGATTTATTACAGGTTCAACAATCTCAGTAAACGGTGGTCAACACATGTACTAACAGTGGGTCAAAGGTGCTATGCATAACGCCGTTTTATAAAACGGCAGCTTGTACCAGACTTTTTTGATTGGCTGCAGACTCGTAATCGTTACAATTTTATAACAGCTTATGCGCTTTAATTGTAACTGGTGATTGAGGTCACAATCGGATTCTGCAGCCATAAGTGGTTTGTACGATGAGGCACATAACGGCAGATTCGTGATATTGGTGTTACTTTAGGTAACAATGGCTCCCAGAACAAATGCGGGTGCAAAATCCCGTTCATGTAGCCTGAGTCGTTGTAATAGTTAAATATGACGCCAAATTTTGTGATACTCGCTCCAAAACTATAACTGATTGAAAACTATAGAATTCACTGGGCGAAGAGTGTTTTTGAAAACTACGACAGTAATGATAACGTTTTCAACACTTTAAGGTACCTGAACCGGGTTTTGCACCCGCATTTGTTCTGGGAACCCTATTGACACAATCAATTGAGTTTGTTCGTGTGGCTGCATATTGCTAAGCAGCTAGCACCAAGACGCAAACATCCTATATCCTCCATGTCAGGCAGTTAAAGGCAAGAGAGATCGTTATGCAATGCTGTCACCGTCAATGCTGGAGCTACTACGTGACTGGTATCCTCATGGTCAGGTACAAAACAAGATGCTGCCCGGTGGTTGGTTATTTCCGGGACAAGATCCAGTCAATCCTCTATCAACACGTCAACTCAATCGTGTATTCCAACAAGCATGTGCAGCAGCTGGTATCAAGAAGCGGGTATCTCTTCACACGCTAAGACATTATATGCCCTAAACATCTGGGGGCTAAGCTAGGTGTCACTGCAGTACTGCATACTTGGGGCTCCCCGCTGACTCACCATCCACATGTTCACTGCATCATACCCGGCGTTGGATTGTCCGCTGATAGGACAAAAACACAAAATCATTTTCACATCCAATTATAAGCAACTCCTTCTTTTAGTGGCTTAAGGGCATTTGCGTGTGCCACCAGGCTGCCTTCACAGGCATCGAGAATCGAGTAAACAACTCATTGTAGTCCGACAGCATACGCGGCTAAGTGCGGCGTTAGGGAGTAAAATCATGGGGCCCATTGAATTCACACATCAAATATTTACGAGCGAATCGTGGGAGCCTGCACTGAAGTTCCTGTTATCGATCTTTTAGGAAAAACCTGCTGTGAACAACTCAACCACCGCCGTCAATGTTTATGCTGAAGAGAATGAATCGCTGATTTGCGGCTTTCAAGTTAACAATGCTGGTGTCGTAGAGACTTTAAACTGGGAGCAAGCTGTAGTAAATCAACTAACTGATTCGACAGGGTTGCGCTGGGTTCATCTAAACCGAGAATCAGTCGACGTGCAGGAATGGTTGACTAATAACGACCAACTTGACAGCCTGATCGTGGGTGCACTTTTGCAGGCAGATACACGTCCTCGAATTGTTAAACATCATGATGGCTATTTACTGAATCTTCGTGGCGTCAACCTAAACCCGGGAGAGAACGCTGAGGACATGGTTTCCCTGAGGCTATGGGTGACTGCGAAACTTGTAATCAGTACCCGAGCACGCCGCGTTTTGGCCATCGAAGATTTAGAAGAGCGGTTTCTTAGCGGCGAACCACCGAGTAGCACGGGTGAGTTAATTGCGTTTATCGCACAACGATTGGTGTCGCGTATTGCCCCCGTGGTGGCAGAGCTCGATGACAAGGTCGATACACTAGAAGAGAGATTACTAGACGGCGAACGAGGCACCAACAAGGCGCTCATTGGGCAATTCCGTCGTACGGTATTGTCTCTGAGGCGCTACATTGCGCCGCAACGTGAGGCCTTAGCAGGATTTTTGCGAGATAACAATGGCTTCTTAACGTTGGACGAACAACATCAGTTGCGCGATACGCATGATTCCATTATTCGAGTAGCTGAAGATTTGGACCTTATTCGCGAGCGCGCCTTGTTATTGCAAGAACACTTGGTGGAGGAGCGAGCTGAGGCCATGAACGCCCGTCTTTTTGTACTGGCAATTATTTCGGCTATTTTTCTACCGCTAGGCTTTGTCACCGGGCTGTTTGGTGTCAATGTTGGCGGTATGCCAGGTGTTGAGCACCCCAGCGCGTTTGCGTTCTTGTGCCTGTTTATGGCTATATTTTCAGTTGCAATAGTAGTTATATTTCGCTGGAAAAAATGGATTTAGGCTGACCGTACAATCTCAGTCTATCAAAAACTGTTCCTTGATAATTCTCTCCTGTAACTGCTGATCGGGGTCGAACAGTAGTTTCAACGCAACGCGGCGATCGGTCTCAATACTGACTTTGATCACATCACGAATCTCCAAACCATCAGCGGCAGCTGATACAGGTCGTTTATCGGTGTCCAGTACATCGATAACCACTTTTGCATCGCGCTTCAACAGTGCACCTGTCCAGCGCCGCGGCCGAAATGCGGAAATAGGTGTCAATGCCATCAATTGTGCTTCAAGCGGGATGATAGGGCCGTGCGCGGACAGATTATACGCTGTGCTACCGGCAGGTGTTGAGAGCAAAATGCCGTCACATACCAGGCAAGGAAGGCGATTGTTGCCATCAACAGTGATAGAGAGCTGCGCGGATTGCGCCGATTGTCTGAATAGAGACACCTCATTAATTGCTTTCGCTCGAACGATATCTCCTTGGACGTTTATTGCGCTCATAGCAAGGCGATAGAGTTTGATGGCAACGGCGTGATCTAGGCGCTCTGGCAGATCTTTAAGCTTGTAAGTATTGAGCAAAAACCCCACGGTTCCGCGATTCATCCCAAAGACGGGCTTGCCAGTGGCGCTGAAACGATTCAGTGTTTCCAATAAAAAACCATCGCCTCCAAGCGCAACAATGATATCTGCTTCTTGAGTACAATTTTGACCGTACAGTTTTACCAAGCTTCGTTGTGCCGATTTAGCTTTTTCACTGCTAGCGTGTACAAATGCAAAGCGTTTACCTGCAGGCGTAATTCCTTGTGTCATGGCGGTCCGATTATGCAACTGAGTCGGTAGTGGCTGATCAGCATAACCTACCTATATGTCACAGCATAATTACTTAATTCATGATCTCTGGGTTATCTTGTCGATAAGAATCGCTGGAATAGTAAATTGTGGCTTTCTACAAGCCTTACGCGTCTAAGGGCCTACAAGGTAAATACCTAGGTGTGACCAACTAGCCCTTAGTTACTTTCCTATTCACTAACCATGCACAGACTGACGGTCGCCAAGGAGCGAGAAACTAGAATGAAATTAGCTATCCTGTCTCGAAACCAGAGGCTGTATTCAACGCGTCGCCTTATCGATGTCGCCAACGCACGTGGCCACGAAGTGGCAATGTCTGATGTCCTGCGCTGCTATATGAATGTGACGGCTAACAGCCTACAAGTTAATTACAATGGTAGGAAGCTTCCAGTGTTTGATGCAGTCATTCCTCGGATCGGTGCCTCAGTGACGTTTTATGGCACCGCTTTAATGCGTCAATTTGAGATGATGGGAACCTTTCCGCTGAATGAATCGGTAGCAATCAGTCGCTCAAGAGACAAATTGCGCTCATTGCAATTGTTATCTCGAAATGGGGTAGGGATGCCCATCACAGGATTTGCTTATAAGCCTGGCGATGTGAAGGATCTGATAAAGATGGTCAGGGGAGCACCTCTGGTTATTAAACTGCTGGAAGGTGCTAAGAATATGCGTGTGCATGTGTTGCATGTTAAAAAGCCAGGGCCTGTATTATTTCTCAGTTCTGCCATACATGGTGACGAGCTCAACGGTATTGAAATTATTCGCGCTGAATTGGCAACTAATCTGTTGTCGAAAATCAAAGGAACTCTGATAGCAGTGCCTGTTGTCAATGCTTACGGACTCATTCTACTAAGCCGATACCTGTCCGATCGTCGGGATTTAAACTGATCATTCCCAGGTCCCGAAAACACCGAAAAAAATGAATTATTAGCAGTTCCCTTTGTCGCGCGCAGTAGCCGCTGGATACGTGCACCAGAGAGCGGCATGTACCGCACCACAGTAAAACCGGATGCACAGGTAGAGCGTGGTGATATTCTCGGATACATCACTGAGGCTTCAGACGGAACCCGATATGAAATTCGATCTGACAATACGGGTGTTATTATTGGCCGTTTGGAACTACCGATGGTTCACGAAGGTGATGCCATACTGCACCTGGCGCGATTCGAAGGTGACGTTAGTGATATTGCCAATCATGTGGAAAATTTTCAACAGGATTATGCGGAAGATAAGGGCGATCTAGTGATGTCATGAGTAGCGAACCCTACCTACAAAGCGCCATACGTTGGTCAGACATCGGCCTAACGCTGGTTGCTTCTCAACTACATTGCTGCGTCATACGGTTAGCGTTTTATAAATAGCTAACTTTGAGGAATCAAATGAACGAAGTTTTATTGTTAGGTTGGCGTGAATGGGTAGGGCTCCCTGAGATTGGAATTAGCCGCATAAAGGCCTTCGTATGTTGCTCGGTCGCACGGCCTTGGAAATCCGAGCGCATGTTAACCCTGAAGCCTCGTATCTGGTTGGTAAACGATTAAGAACCAAGAAACATGAAAATAGCTAAATTCAAGGTTGCTTATGTATTTACAGTACGCGTTTTGAGCATCATAAACCATCGCGTGGGCAAAGCGGCAATTGAACAAGACTACATCGGTTCAAGCTCTGACGATTAGATACTGATTGACACGAATAGTCTGTTTGGTGGAACTGGAGGCAGCCTGCCTCCAGTTTTATCAACAATCCGATTTTTGGTTATTCGAATGCGTTAATGGTTTGTACCATCGGCTCGTCATTCATCATATACCAAAGGATCACGACGTCATCACCAGCAGAAAAACCTGGATCTTCAAATCCTGCGGGTAGGTTGTAGGTTATATCATCGGACATCATTAAGGTGCCCGATTCCAAGTCGATAGATAATAGCGTGCCAGCCGTTTTTTCTGCGGCGTGGGCGAACGAGAATACCGATAAAACAGAGGCCAGTATGGCAACTGAGATATATTTACGCATTTTTTGAATTCCAATTATGTGCCTGTACAGGCTTGTACCGAGAGCCGTCTAGCAGTGTCGAGTCACAGAATTTATCCGCCGGCACTACTCAGCTTTCAAATGCAATATGCGCTAGATATTTGGGTATATCAAATTACATACTGAACAGTATTAGAGACAAGAATTCAAGGTGAATAACTTCACATAATTGATGGAGCTATTGATCTATGTGTATCTATAAATAATTTCCTATAGCCTTTATCAATTTAGTTTTGCCCATGTTCGAAAAGTCACCAAATTGCAATCATCACAAAGTATACGGCAGAGTTTTATACCTTAAAAGAAGCTTACAATTCTTTTTCGCCGACCTTGTCGTCATTCATGATCATTGAGCTCACTGTATATTCAACGCCGTTACTATGACTCATGCAGACTGGAATATTTTTCACGTTTAGCTCTTATCACCTTTTCCACCCAACTCGCTCCCCTGGCAACGAGTACCTATGGCCCTTCAGAGATTACGCCTTGAATAAACGCAACACCGTCGACGAAAAAACGCCCACCGGTACTGCGCTTGACGCCTTTAGAATAGATCGCTCTGTGGCTGCTAACTTCGGCCAACTATATAATAATAGCTGTGTTCATGATGAGTCTTTCAGCGAGTATCTTCCGGTGGCTCTTTCTGCACGATAAATGGCATTCGCACCCAACTTTGAGCAGTAAGAACTTGAGTGTTTCCATCAACTTTTGTTAATCCCACATCCACCAGTAGGTCCTCGATACCGCCGCTATCGACTGCAGCTACAGTTAACTGACTGCCATCCCTAGCATCCATGATTATCTGACCTTTGCCAATGCTTCCAACGGGTATCCCGCTAAGCTTGCCAGTAGGACAGGGTAGTTTGCTGTTGACGACCACCGTGCTAATTGCGACATACAGTTTTTTAATTTAAATTTGCTATTGCTACCAGCCGTTTAATCCTCACTATTTCCGCAGACAGCTTAAGTGCGTGTTTGCGTATTTTGAGCGTTGTCACAAAGACGGAAGTCGCAGGAATGCAGTCACTATGAATATTCGACCATTACACGATCGTGTAGTTATCAAACGGATGGAAGAGGAGAGAACAAGTTCAGGAGGAATCGTAATACCAGACTCCGCTACGGAA
>JBLHWG010000221.1:0-8567 GCA_047629055.1 Halioglobus sp. | reverse complement strand
GATTAACAGGACTGGCTGCAACCCTTGTGCTTCTGACATCCTTTGGGGGTGATTCGCGTTTTTCCAACGGTTTTTTTATCGCTGCTGCCAACGCATCAGCTACCCGTCAAAGCTCACAGCATGCCCGATACCGATTAACGCTTAAATCCACCTGGAGTGCAGAAACGCATTCGCTGAACTTCCCTCCTGATCCGCATTACTCTGATCTCATAGGCGCCGTCCATAACGCGCAAGTCCGATTTTGGGAGCTCGACACTATGGCCAGCCCAGGTATACAGTTAATGGCTGAGCGAGGCCGTAGCAAAGCCATGTTGGAGCATATTAACGAAGCTACTGAGGCAGGGTTCGTCCTGAGTCTAATTGTGGGGGAGGGTGTGAAGCTATCGCCGGGCACAACGTCCACCGAATTTGACGTTAGCCGCGATTATCCCGAAATCACCGTTACAACTATGTTGGCGCCCAGCCCGGATTGGTTCGTGGGGGTGCATAACTACTCGCTCATTCAAGATGGGAATTTTATCGAGTCAGCGACCATTGAACTCGTACTGTACGACAGTGGCTCCGACAATGGCGCGCTATACATTTCTCGGAACGACAAGGCAGATCCTCTCCTGCCTATCAGCCGCTTATCCAGCAAGCCTACGGATACGCCCTTTATCGACGGAATGCCTTCTGTAGGCGTATTCATACTGGAACGCCTGTCGGTGCGGTAGAGAGAAGTAACAGAGTCATACTTTGTTGTATCACGCGGTTTGATCGCTCGGTAACTACCCTTTAGTCTCCGCAGTTAATCAAGCTCCTCGATTTCTACACTTGCCTCCAGCGTGTGGACAACGTCACCACCCACAGCACCCTGTAGCGGACTGACGTCCATAAAGTCCCGACCCCAGGCCAGGGTGATGTACCGCTCATCGCAAAAACTATTGTTGGTTGGGTCGAAGTCGAGCCATCCGTGTTCAGGAATGTAAACCGAGGCCCAGGCGTGTGGTTCGTACTGACTTCGACGTTGCACTGTTGCATGATAACCGCAGACATATCTTGCTGCCAGACCCATACTGCGTAGACACCCAATAGCTATATGGGCGAAGTCCTGACAAACTCCCTTTCCCGCCTGTAACGCCTCAACAGCAGTCGTGTGTACGTCGGTAACGCCTTGTACATAAGTCATGTCGAGTTTCAATCGACTCATTAAATCAAGAATAATATCAAGAAGCGATTGCCCAGCTATACACGTTGCACGCGCGTAGTCAGAGATCGATGTTGATTTTATGTCAACTAACGCAGAGCTGACATGAAAAGCGTGGCACTCCTCGTTGAGTGTAGGATTTGAACGCACAGCGTCGACGCACGCCTGCCAAGGAATGCCAGAGAGATCATTTACTTTGTATGCGCACGGCCTTACATCGACGGTGCTAATCGATGTAACTTCAAGCCGCGCAAGCTGACTCCGGTAAGAAAAGAGCGTAACGCGATTACCAAACGTATCAGTCGTTTCTTCCTTAACGGTAGGAGGCGGCACTACAACAAGCTGAGAAAAGCGAGTTGTCTGATTGGGCGTATCTTTGGGCAACAGCCGCGCACGCGAGTTACTGACAATTGCCCAATTGTCAAAACGGTACGTAGAATGATGGAAGACGCGATAAGTTGGCACCGTAGGGTCTGCTCATGGGAATACTATGACTTTGTCTTGCGAAGGTTCGGTTTGAGTGCCCGGCACATTAGCATTAGGTCCGTTCATGCTAACATTACTGGTCTGATGCGCGGCAGGCTTGCCTTCGAGCATAACCTTCTGGCTGCCCTTCAGGAACTTGCAGGACCCTTTTATTATTCCTGACACCACGCCACCCACTGGTCCTGGTTCGTCGCCTGAGGACATCATGATTTCAGTGTTTACCACCGCAGAAGGTTGATTCCTTACAGTGACTTTAGTGGCCATTGTGGCGGGGTTAGCCTGCATCAGCATCGCCGTATTTTGATACGGTATGAGTGCTGGTGGACCCGTAGGTGCAGGCGTCTTGCAGACATCTGGTCCCATTCCAATGCATACTCCAGCTTCTTTAGTTGATAGTGGAAACATAATTAACCGAGCCTTATTTTTTCGCCGTCGATCGTGACGTCATCATCTGCCAGAACGTAGACTTGTCCGGCTTTTGTGTAATGAGCGTCCTCGACCAATGTTCGGACGCGACGTGCTTTAGTCTGATCCAAGCCGTCGACTTGCCGATAACTGTCTTTGACTCGCTGGATGATTCTCTCTGCAACTGATTCAAACTTCTGAACAACGCTGTGAACTTGCTCTATCGTACTGTTGAGTGCTATGCCAAAATACTCGGCCGTGGCAATTCGCATCACGCCTCGTTTGGCCGTTAATTCGAGGCGACTTGCCGTTAAAGCGGCTGTACGGGGTGTTAAATTCAAACTCGTACACAATTCGTGGGGCTCGGTACCGGCTGCGATCGTCACCGCTGTTGCGCCTGTAAGCTCGATATCGGAGCCAGCCTGGCAGCGGATTCCTCTTCCAGCCTCTAAGACGATATCGCCAGTCGGTGCCTTTAGTGCAAGATCACCGGTGGGTATGCTGATAATTCCCTTACCTTCTGAGGGTCGATATTCGAAAATCAGGTGATCAGCTGAATCGCGCACCTGCAGTATTTCCTCGCCATTCGCGCAGTTAATGAGCGCCCGAGTACCATCGCGCGCAATAAGAGCTGGCGCCTGTTTACGTTCTATCACGCCAATCACGTAGTAATGCTGAACTGGATCACATGCAACCAGCACCCGATCCCCCTGTTGAAGACTTGCTGCGCCGTCAAATGCTGGCGTTGCTTTGCGGGTTCGGCGAGTATCATCGCCAGCAAGACAGACAGACATATCCCCGACTTCCGACACATCAGTAACGACAGCTACCAGCATTGACCCGACGGATTCGTTGAGTTCCAGTATTTCGGCAGTATTCAACATTGTGTTTCCCCTATGCAGTGGTAGGTTGTGGTGGCTTAAATGCTTCGGCGGCAGCTCGATCAGGATCAGTCTCGCGTATGCCTTCACGTTTGGCAACAACCCAATTCACTCCGCGATCGTTGACAGCATGGACAAGGGCGCCGGACAAATCAGCACCGTTAAAACTTGCGCCAGACACATTCAGGCGAGATAGATCTGCCCAGGTTAGCGACGCTTGATCGAAGTTCGCATTTTGCGCCTGGGCACCACAAAATATTGTTTCATCGAGTCGGCAGCCTGCAAGCGTTGCCCCGTTTAGGGAGGCATCCAGAAAGCAGCCCATCCGAAAATCAGCGCCGTTAAGATTAGCCTGATCTAGCGAGGAATGCATAAAATTTACGGCTTCGCCAATAGAATCCGTTAGATTTACGGAGGCAAGATTTGCCTCTGCTATATTGGCTCGATCGAGCCGGCACTTAGCAAGATTGGCCCCACTCAGGTCGGCTCCTGTCAAGTCCGCATCGGACAAGTTGCCGCCGCTCAAGTCTCTCCCTGCCAGTTTCACACCGACAAGGGCAGATCGAATTAAGGTCGCACCGGTTAACAGGCAACCCAGTGTTGTCGCTTTACTGAAAATTGTGTCGGTCAGATCGGCGCGGCTGAAGTCAACATTGGTGAGATTGGCTTGTGAGAAGTTTGCGCGTGATGCCATAGTGTCATTTAATTTCGCGTCGCTTAAATTTGCACCAACCAGCCGTGCGGAATCAAGCTTTGCGCGACTGAAGATCACCCGGCTCAACACAGCTCCGCTGAAATCCGCCATGGAGCAAACTGCAGATGTGAAATCTGCTGCTTCAAGCAGGGCACCTGCTAGATCAGCTTGACTTAAATCAGCGTTAGTCAAGTTGCACTCACCAAGTCGCGCATTGCCCAAAGAAGCTGCGATCAGTTTCGCACCGGCGAGCTTCGCTTGGGTCAAATCGGCATTTTGCAAGTTCGCTCCAGAAAGGTTGGCACCTTCGAAATTAACGCCGCGTAAGTCACAACCACTTAAATCGGCCCCGCTCAATTCAACGCCTCTTAGGTTTGCACCGTTGAGATTTGCATTGCTTAAGTCGGCGTCCTTGAAACGACACTGTGTCAGATCTAGGCTATCGAGCTTGCAAAGTGGCAGACCACCGCCACTGAAATCCCCTTGCAACCGTTTGCTGGAACTCAGGTCAACGCCACTCACAGAAAACCCTCGAATCGAGACTCTGGCAAGATCTATCAATGGCGGCGTGCAGTCGCTGATACGTGTATCGACGAGTGTGGCTTTGGCAATGTCCCAGTCGTGTAACTCGCAATCATTGAATTGCGAGCTTTCTATACGAGCGCTGGTGAGCTTGGTACCACGTAAGCAACACTCTGAAATCTTGCTGTTAATAATGCTCGCTTTGCTGAGATAAGAATCTGTGAAATCGCTCTCTTCAAATTCACAAGCTGAAATGGCTACATTGGAAGCAGCTACATTGAAAATACTGCATGCCTTCAATTCGCTGTCCTTGATCGTACAATTGTTCAAGGTAGCACCAGCAAAATCTACGTTAGTCAGGTCACAGGCCATAAATGACGCTCCCGACAGGTTGGCACTGGCAAAAGTGAAGCTGTTACTCGGCAAAGTGCTAATACCAAGTGCTTTGAGTTGCGCCGCAAAGTCTGCGGGTAGCTCGATATCTGCGATCAATTGGTCTATGGAAATACCTTCAGTGCTCGCCGGCAATAATCCCGTGAGGGAACATTCTTCAAAATTTGCGTCATTGAGTTGCGTGTTGTTGAATTTAACGTCCTGCATCATGCAGCGTTTGAAACTAGCAGCAGACAGATTTGCACCGCTAAAGTCTACTTCCTGCAGAATGAGTTCTTCAAAACTGATGTTTGAAAGGTCTTCACCACTTAAGTCTATTTTCAGCAAAACCGGGTTTTCAGGCTTGTCACCACTGCGGATTGACTTGAGAAACGCTTGTGTTTCGGGATTGATCACATCAATGGGCCTCAGCGTTTGCGAGCTTGGTCATTTTGATGTTAGACCCGATGAACACAGTCCCCTGAAGAGCGGCGTTCCAAAATTCAGAACCATACAGGTTGCTCCCGGAAAAATTCGCCCCTTGGAGATTGGCCCGTTCAAAGCTGCTTTCAAAAAAATTTGCCTGCGTCACAACGGCGCCTGCAAAATTAGCCCTTCTAAAAACCGACTTTGACGCCTCAACGGCATGAAAATTTGCGTGTTCAAGCGATGCGCCGTTGAAGTCAGCTCGGTGTAAAGAAGCGAACGAAAAATCGCAACCCGTCAATTTTGCATCTGCCCACTGACTGCCATCCGCTTTGATCTGACGCAAATTTGAGTTCTGAAGATCGCATTTTTCACCGGCTCTGACCTCTGTCAGGTCGCACTCAGCCAGTACGACAGCATTACCCTTAGCGGCAATGAAAATCGCCTGTCGAAACGAAGCGCCATTTGCTGTCATGTTGTCGAGGCAAGCCCCTTTAAAACTGGCACCATCGAAGACACCAGACTTGAGCACTGCGTGAGTCAAATTCGCTGCAGAAAACAATGCTCCGCTTCCAGCTACACGCAATAGCTTTGCACCTTCGAGTGTTGCACCGCTCAAGTTCGCATTCTTCAGCGATGCACCATTCAGTATAGTCGTAGTAAGGTTGGCGCCTTGTAAATCAGCCAGATCCAGATTAGCCCCGCCCAGGCTTGCCTTAGATAGGTTCGCACCTGACAGGTTCGCACCTGTAAAGTTTGCGTCATCAAGCTGGGCACCGGAAAAATTTGCGTTTGCAAGGATTGCGTGAGAAAAATCGGCACCACCCAAGGACTGCCCAGAAAAGTTTGCACCGCTCAGATCCTCACCGCTAAAGTTTTGTTTACCAGTAATGTTTTCTTCAGTTTTATCGCTAGAGGCTTGTTCGTCAGCATTTTCGTCCTCATCCTCCTGACTGGAGAAGGCATCAAATTCTTCTTCCATCATTGATGGGTCGAGTCCCAAGTCACGCAGCTCCTGCATTGACTTTTCGCTCGCCTCAGCAAGGAACTTCTCACTGTCAGCCGTATTCAGGCCTAAATGATCCAGAAGGCCTTGAGTGAATAGTTCAGGATCGCCGTCCTCAGAAAGCATACCGAGCAACACCGCCGGTACACCAGCTTTGGCAAGTTCGCTCTTCATCTCATTCAGAGATTCGGTCATTTTTTCTTCTATGGCCCCTTCACTAAAAGGATCGTCTTCAGTTTCTGCACTATCGTCATCCTCCTCAGTATCCGGGTGAAGCCCCGGCGAGAGAGAGGCAGGCATCAACCCTGCTGGATTGGACTCCTGCGTCGATGTGCCAGATGTTGCTTGGAGCAGTTGTGGGCGATAGGTATCCGGAGTACGTGGAGACTCCGTTAGTTTTTCGGTGACCAGTAGGAGGTCCAGCAATTCTGGGTGTTCAGGACTCTTAACCACCACTCTCCCACGCCACACCAAATTCATCTGTTCAGCATCTGCATCCACCCACACAGTGTCTAGACTTAGATCAACTTCCATAAATTTATCTTCACCCTTATGCTCCTTGTTAAGGAAGCAGCGAGGTCGTAAACCCGGAAGCTGGCATCGATAGATAGCGTTTTCTGGATGCAGGTTTTCCATTGAAAGCAATTCATTTCCTTTTAGATAACCGTTCAACTGCTGGTCTGCTGGTGCGGCATTAAAATGGCCCCAGTCAAAGTCCGAAGGAAACCCCGGCCAACGATTTTCCAACCATGCATCATCATAAGTGCCCATATTAGACCGACGCTGAGGAGCACTGATGGGCACCGGGCCGAATCCAACGGGGGCAGGCTGATCCGTGTTAGTGTTAATGAGTCGCATTGGATCTTCGACGTTAGGCAGCGCCCAACGTTTGCCCCCGTTGGGTTGGACTTGCGGTTGAAATCCTTTGCCAAACGGATTGGCTTCAAACCCTGGACCGCCGAATGAATTTTCTGCAGCGAGCGACATGGAATTGAAAGGCTGGGGAGCGGAAGCGACTATACGTCCTCTATCTTTTAACCAAAAACGATCTCCGATAACACCAAGCGTTTTTTTTCGGTCCCCTATACCAACAGTGACGTTGCAGGAATCTGTGGGAGTCTGATCAGGAGCATAGCAAGTGCCCACCAGTAACAAATCCGTTCGCGGTTTAAACAGTGCAAAGTCGCCATCGTAGCGCAGGCTGGCTTCGCGATTATTATCAACGTATTGCTCACCCGTTGGCCGTGCATCGTCCGCGTTGTCAATAGTCTCGGCAGTACCATCTGGCGCAAGTTTAAAAGCACCTTTAACAATTATGGTGACCGCAAATGCTGGTGGCCGAGGGCACGCTGCAAACCAGGCGACTTGTAACTTCGTCTTGTTTATTAAATTCATCGTTTTTTGAAGTAGCTATATCGACTTTGCTGCGTCAGCCGCCATCGCCGTTTGCTCGGTTTTTCTAGCAAGTTGGACGGCTTGAGCTGCTATATCCAAATCTGATTTTACTTTCGGCGTTACAGCTGGGTCACCCGCGGCTGTTTGGCCAAAGGTTGGTTCGTCTATTACGGCAATTTTGGCGATAACCTCATTAGCTAAAATGTATTTACCATTCAATATACTCAGCCCATTTTTGTCAATCATGACCTTATCTTCCCCATCAATTTTTATAATCAGTTTATCTTGAAATAATGTCAGTGAAGAAGTATTCGCGCTGCCGTCCGGTCCATTGTTCTCAAGTTCGATTTTCCTATTGATGAGCTTAATCTCGGTGGCGTTCTTGGACTTTATTCCTTTTAACCGCGCAATATCCATGGCTATGGCAATCCAGCTTGCGATCGTCGCGCCATAGGTTGCGAGACGGGCAGCCTCCAGCGAACCACCTATTTTATTCAAAGTTTCATCGTCCTTGTTCTCTTTCGTTTTTTCGGCATATACTCCTGTTAGTGCCCCAGCGATTGCTCCAGCGGAAAACCCAGCTGCTACAAGAACTCCCATTATCAATTTAAAACTTCGCTCTTTCCCTCGAATCTCCATTTTTCTAACTGCCCCAGATACACTTAACTCAATGGATTCTTTCGCCGAGCTTGAGCTACTCTTGCTGTGATCATAGGAACTACCTTTCCCTATAGTAAACTCATCAGCGTACTTAACATCTGCTGTTATCCCTCCAAAATAATTTAGATCCATGCCGGCTCGCATTGAGGTGCTCATACCCAACGATACTGCCGAATCTATGCCGACGGTAGCATCAAAGGATGCGGCCAACTGCGCACTCTTGGATTCGGTTAAAGTAACGGTTTCCTTTCGAGCATTCTCGACTACAGTACTTTTCCATCCCGCGGGTGCGTTTCTGAGGTTAGAGTAATGCAGTGGCGTTGCGTCCCACAGATTTAATCCGCCTTCTCCAATAACCATTCGATTTTTGCCTTCAATAACAACATCCTTGTTCCCAGTTGTCCACTCCACGCGATCCCCATCAATATAATCAAATCCTCCATGAGCTTCTTTGTCACTGAATCTCTTATCTGTGCCACCGACGCTGCTATTAGCAACATCGCGGGCATAGTAGGGTGCTTCAACAGGCTCGCT
>JBLHWG010000220.1:0-8597 GCA_047629055.1 Halioglobus sp. | reverse complement strand
AACGCTGGATTTAGCGAAGAGTGAGGATCCTGGAAAACAATTTGAAGTTTTTGCCGAAACGGCGCCAGATCAGTAGCTGATAAGCCGTTCAATGCTATCGTTGCAGGGGCATTTTTTTCGCCCGTCACATCACCTGCATCGGCTGCGTCCATTTCGCCGTGATAATTGATTTGTCCAGACGTCGGCCTAACCAGTTGCAGTATCGACTTGCCGAGCGTAGTTTTACCGCAACCACTTTCCCCGACTAAGCCCAGGACTTCACCTCGATAGATATCCAGATTGACGCCATCGACGGCTTTTACCTGCCCTACTATTCGCTTAAATATTCCCGCACGTACTGGAAAATGTGTTTTTAAATCCCTGATGCTCAGTATCGGTTCGCCGCGATCAGTCATTGTTTTGCAAATCCTTGAAATGCCAACAACGCACATTGTGGGAAGCACTAACGGATTCCTCGGGCGGCATCTGCGCACATTGGGCAGACGCATGATCACACCGCGGTTCAAACTGGCAACCTACCGGACGATCATAGGCATCAGGTGTTGACCCCCTAATGGCTGTAATAATTTGTGCGCGACCGCGTCCCAAAACCGGTATCGAATTTAACAATGCACGTGTATAGGGATGCTTAGGCCTGCGTAGTACGTCATCTACCGAACCTGCTTCCACGATGTTGCCCATATACATAACGGCCACGTTATCAGCCAGCTCTGCAACAACCCCCATATCGTGAGTGATTAGCAGAATGGCTGTATCGTGTTCCCGCTTCAGGGTATCCATCAACTCGAATATCTGCGCCTGTATCGTTACATCCAACGCAGTGGTGGGTTCATCCGCTATGAGAATTTTAGGATTGCAGGCCATAGCCATGGCAATCATGGCTCGTTGGCGCATACCCCCTGAATACTGATGCGGGTATTCATCAACGCGTTGCTCGGGTAGCGGTATTCCCATATCCGCGAGTAGCTTAATTGTGCGTTCGCGAATCTGTTTTTTATCCAGTCTCGTGTGATATTGGAGCGTTTCGCCAATTTGAAAACCAATGGTGTAAGCCGGGTTGAGAGCCGCCATCGGGTCCTGGAATATCATTGCGATTTCGGAACCACGGATTGAGCGCATTTCCTCACCGTTACGCTCTAGTTGGTCGATCCTAATTTCTCCGTCTTCAGAAAAATAGGTGATTTCGCCAGACTCAATACGAGAGAGTACTGGCAGCAGCTGCATGATGGTGGATGCTGTAACCGATTTCCCACAACCGCTCTCACCAACAACACAGAGCGTCTTACCTTTTTCAATGTCGAAAGACACATCATTAACCGCTTTATTACAACGCTGATTGTTATAAAAAAACGTTTTTAGATTTTTGACTCGCAAGGCCAATGTAGAGGAATTAGTAGGCATTTCGTTTTGCATCAGCCTTGTTGCATGGGATCAGCTGAATCACGTAATCCATCCCCGATAAAATTGACACTAAGCACAAACAACGATATTACCAAGCCCACCGGCAACCACATCCACCAGTTGTTTTGCAGTACACGTAAGTCTTGAGCCACATTTAAAATATTGCCCCACGTTGGAATATTCAACGGAACACCCAGCCCGAGAAAACTCAATCCCGCTTCTGCAAGAATGAACATGGCCGTAGTCAGTGTGACATTAACCATAATGGGACCTAGTGCATTAGGCAGAATGTGTTTGTAACAAATACGCGCAGTGGAAACACCGAAACTCCTGAGTGCTTGCACATATTCCTCTTCACGCAGCGACAACATTCGTGCTCTTGCGAGTCGAAACATAGCCCCCCAACCCGACACTACAAATATAATTATGAGATTGAGCAAACTCTGCCCCACAATCGACACGAGTAAAAGCACCAGAATAATTTGTGGAAACGCCATGAATATTTCAGAGATTCGAAGACAAATAACATCAATCCAGCCGCCTTTGTATCCCGCATAACAGCCAATCAACACCCCTACAGCCGCACACAGTAGCGCACTACCCAGACCGACAAGAATAGACACCCGGCCGCCATACAACACACGCGCAAATACGTCACGACCCGTTTTATCGGTGCCAAACCAGTGGTCCGCTGAGGGTGCTTGTAAGCGACCGCGCAAATCGATTTTGCCAGGGTCGTATTCTGTTAGCCAAGGCGCAAAAACCGAGGCTAACAAAATGATACTGAACAGTACGAGACCCACTAGTGCAAGCGGATTATTAAGCATTTTTCGCAACGCACGACTGCCAGTGCGGGTTTTGAGCTTCCCCGCCTCCTCCATCTCCCGTATGCGATCAAATTTACGATCTAGTGCGGAGCCTGGCATACGCTATTGTGCCCCCATTCGAACACGGGGATCAATCCAGGCCGTTAATACATCGACTATTAGGCTGGCCAGCAACATGGCAAAAACAGAAAATAATGCAATCATCATAACCAAGGGATAATCCTGCCCGCGTACCGCTTCAATGAATTCAGCGCCAACTCCTGGCCATTGGAATACCTCTTCAATGATAACTGAGCCTCCTATCAGGGTTGGTAATCTAAAACCAATGATGACGATTACAGGCGTCAGTGCAACGCGGAAACCGTGCAGAAAATTGATACGCCACTCAGGAAGCCCTTTGGAGCGTGCAGTTTTAATAAAATCCCTGTTTAACGCGTCCAACATTGATGAGCGTGAATACCGCATGACACCAGCTGTCATCATTAAGGACAATACCAGTGCTGGCAAAACAATATTGGGCAAGTGATCAAACCAGCTGTCAAATCCCGGCATGAGTCTGCCACCGACCGGTAGCCAACCGAGCTTTAGCGCAAATATTAGAATAGCAACAAGCCCAAAGAAAAATTCCGGGATGGAAACACCCAGCATCCCGACCACGGTAAGCCCGCTATCACTCCATGAACCACGATGCAAGGCACTGTAAGTACCCAGCAAGCAGCCTAAAATCGTAGATATTAAAAGTGCGGCGGCGGAAAGCTCAAGTGTCGCTGGTAGGCGATCCAGAACAATCTGTGAAATGGCGACTCCACCCGCTAGGGAATGTCCAAAGTCACCGGTAACAGCGTGTGTAAGCCAAATCCAGTACCGATGGAGAAAACTTTTATTGAGCCCTAAGGACTCTCGAATAAGTTCCAGTTTTTCAGCGCTAACGGTATTGGCCAGCTCTGGTGGAATCATGTGCGATACAGCATCACCCGGGGTGAATTCCAGCCCCAGATACACCAGAAAACTGATTACCACCAACATCGGGATCAGAATTAACAATCGCCTGATGATAAAAATCAGCAAGTACGCATCCTCTGCAGGCTATAAAACATGGCAATCGCGATGGTGCGCACCGCGATTGCCGATTCTCAATTCGCCTACGGCTTGTTGGCGTATTTATTCACTCTCAAAGAGCGGGTATACGGGATGTCAGCTGGGATGACACGCATGTGTCCCATATCTTCTAGCCCTTTGACGTCAGCGACAGATTTGGTAAATCCGAAATCAAGCCGCTTGGCGCCTGCATTCTTGAGCACGTTAACATCATTGTCACCACTTGGGAACGCCACAATTTCATCGATCTTAGCCACACCACCGTGATAGTTCTCAAAAGGTACAAACCGTACAAAATCATTCATCTGGACTTCGGCTATTTTGAAGGGTCCAGAACCAATAGGTTTCTGCCAGAACGGATGTTGCTGAAATTCCAGTGGATTATTATCCGATAGCAAATGCTTAGGCAGTATCGCAAATTGTCCGAATGACAGCATGAAGTTTGGATCCAACTTGGCAAACTTGATCGATACCGAGCTGCCATCAACACTAATACCCGAGATGGAATCTGCAGTGCCAGCTTCGAACGCTTCGGCTCCTTCAATGGATTTGAACGTATTGGACAATACAGCGCTAATCGCAGGCACTCTTAGTGTTGCACCAATTGACCATGCGACATCTTCGGCTGTCAACGGCGCACCATCGTGCCAGGTGACACCGTCCTTAATGTTGAAGGTTACCGACATACCGTCAGCGGCTACGTCATAACTTTCGGCCAATTGACCGCCAGTGGGTACCAGTGATCCATCTACAGCCAGCAAACGATCGAAAACAACCTTGGAATAAATGTACAGCCCAGGGTTTAGCAACGGATGCTGAAAGAATTGGCTAGGTGCAGTATTTGTGTAGGCCACTTTTTTTCCGTCTGCATCTGGCTCCACTGTCCAGTCAACAATGCCCCAGTTATAATTAAACTGCGCATTACCGTAGAGACCGCCATTACGATCTAATCGATCACTTTCATAGATGAAAAGTTGCTGATAATAAAGTGGTATGTCTGACAGCGCCTCATTTTCATACTTTTCAAATTCAGCGAAAGCCGCTATTTGTATTTCTGCATCGGCACTGGCATTGATGCCATCTATCAAACCGTCAATATCAGCATTTGCAGGAGTATAGGAATTGGTGTTGGATCGATAGCCATTGTAGTATTCCTGCAACGCTAGCGCCGCTTTGGCACCATAGGCCATATCCCATTTTACCGCACTGGTATCTGAATTGGGTGCTGGTAGAACATTCAGTTGTTCGCCAACATCGCCTTCGAGTTTGCGATAGGTCATTTCAATACCTACATCGCTCAGATAGGCTTGTATGGCTACCATGAGATCTGCCGTTAGCTGATCTCCGTAATAATAAACAACGTCAAGCACCTGCGACTTATCCCAGTCGGCATCTTTGAGTAGCTCGCGAGCCTTGTCAGGATCGTATTTATAAGCGTTTAATCCCGCAGCCTTAAATGCGCCGTTGGGAATCATTGAATCCGCGGCTATCGCTTTACCCTCCAACAGTGTTTCCGCGATGGTATCCATGTCGATTGCATAGGCTATTGCCTGACGCACTCGCACATCGGAAAGTTGATTGGCATCCGCTAACACATCGGATGTTGAAAACTGCATGGCTGCTGCCATGGCAATGCCCAGTATCGTTTTTTTCACTTTACTCTCCTCGTTATTCTGTCTTACATTGGTTGATAGGACTTTTACTTCATTTCGTTCGGTGACTAAGTGCCTGTTCGAAGTACGTACCGTAGTTTCGAGTCAGGTGCTTATCGAGAATGGTTACAGCAGTTTCTGCATTTTTTTCTAACATCGCTTTGACAATTAGCCTGTGCTCATCATTACTCAACTTGTTCCGCAGTTCATAATTTCCCAGGACTGGGCGACTATTCATCAGTTTTTCCACGAAGGCTTCGTGCAGCCCAATGAAAATAGGATTACCCGGTATCTCAGTGAGAACACGGTGAAACGCCACATCTGAATTGCGAAAACCCTCCGCATCATCAATGTTTTTTTCGCAATCATCGATAGCCGCCAGTAGTCGTGCAAAATGAGCATTGCTGGCGTGTACCACTGCATGTCTTAGCATGCTTGTCTCGAGGAACAATCTGGCTTGTTCCAGGTGTGCTCTTCCCTCGTTATCGGAAAAAAAATACTTGGCGGCGTCTCCCATGCCAATCATGAGTTGCCCCAATGTGGGGGTAACAACCCGCGGCCGCTTACCTTTGGCGTGATCTGCCAACCGGATGCCTTGCAAGATAGTCATAGCCTCTCGTACCACGCTACGACCAATTCCGAATCTTTCACACAATTCCCGTTCGGACGGGAACATATCACCCGCTTGGAGTTGTCCAGCATGAACTTTAGCTGCTAGATCGTTTGCTATGTGGGCGGCTGTTACCTGAATACTCATAGTGGATCATTGTGCACACAATTTCATATTTAGCAACTCAAATATATATTATGGTCAGCTAAATAATATATTTGGTTGACGAAGAGCAAGATGTTTTTTATAGTGACGTGACTCAAAAGGTGTGAATCAGCATGATTAAAAAGCCAGATTGCAACGGAATTCACGCAGCTATGCTGACGCCATTCCACGACGATGAATCCATCGCGGTAGAGGGTATCGGCCCTCTTGTTGACTACATCCTGGTAAACGGTGTCGATGGTTTATACGCCGGTGGCAGCTCAGGTGAATGCATACTACAAAGTCGCGCGGAAAGAGAATTATTACTGCGTGAATTAGGCAATTACGCGAAAGACAAATGTACGTTGATTGCGCACGTCGGTGCGGCCTCAACCGCTGATGCAGTGGCCTTGGCGAAAGCCGCAGCCCAAAATGGCTATGACTACGTGTCGGCCATTCCCCCCTACTACTACCCTCACTCCAAAGCGGCTATAACCGACTACTACAAAGCTATCGTAGATGCCTCAGGACTACCACTTATCATTTACAACATCCCTGCGCTAACAGGCGTTGATATCAGCACCGATGGATTACTAGATCTGTTAGAAGACGACAGAATTGTCGGTGTTAAATTTACAGCAACTGACCTTTTCCAATTTTGGAAGCTACGCCAGAGCGCCCCCAATAAATCATTTTTCTTTGGTACCGATGAAATGTTCCTCGGTGCCGTGGCTACCGGGGCCGACGGAGGCATTGGCAGTACTTATAATCTGATTGGCAATGTGTATGTGGGTATTTGCGAAGCGATCGCCAAAGGCGACATTGAAAAAGCACGACAATTACAATCCATCAGCAACGAGCTGGTGCAGATACTACTGAAAACGGGTGTGTTACCAGGGCTTAAGCACTCGTTAACCCGTCTCGGTGTTCCGATGGGTCGGTGTCGACAACCTTTTACCGCGCCATCCAGTGAATCACTCGCACAACTTGATCAGTGGATTGACAAGCATGTCGCCACAGGCCTACTCAAGAGTTCCATTGCGTGAGTGGAACCCTTGATGAGTTTCTACAAAATAACTTCTCTAGGGACGGTTACCTAGCGGTAAGTCCTTTATTTGATGATGCAAAAATCGCAGAAATAAATCGTGAATTGGAACGATTTATAGTCGATGTTGTTCCCACCATGCCTAGTACGCATGTGTATTACGAACACAAGGATGAATCGAATTCGTTAAAACAACTGCAGAAAATATTCCAATATGACTCATATTTTAACGACTTGATGACAACGGGGGCAATACGCTCAATTGCCGAAGAACTACTGCAGGATGAAGCGGTACCGATCAATATGCAGTATTTCAATAAACCACCTAGTGGTGGACTTGCTACCCCCCCTCATCAGGACGGATACTACTTTCACCTCACACCTTGTGAGGCCGTAACAGGGTGGCTGGCGTTGGAAGACGTTGATGAAGAAAACGGTTGCATACACTATGTTAAAGGTTCTCACCTAAAGCCTACTTTCCGAGCGCATGGCAAAACCGGCGTCATCGGTTTCTCCCAAGGTATAAGTGATTTCGGCTCAGCCGACGACATAGCCAATACCGTGGCGATCCCGGGTACTGCTGGAACATTCTTAATGCACAACGCAAAAACCATTCACTTTGCGGGGGCCAACCGGTCTGATACACGCTCACGACGAGCACTGGGTTTTATCTATTATGCAAAGCGGGCAAGGATAGACACTGATGCACAAGACGCTTATCAGAGATCACTCGATATTCAATTGAAATTCGACTCGAAAATCTAAACATCGGAGTGCACCTTGACGGCAACTACAGGCACTAAAGCACCACCCAACATCGTCTACATGATGTTCGATCAGGCTAAAGCCTCTGCCATGAGCTTCCTCGGTAACGCTCACTTGCAAATGCCATTTTGTGAACGAATGGCAGACATCGGTTGGGTGTTTGATAACGTGTTTGCCGCATCGTCAATTTGTACACCATCACGGGCATCAGTTCACACCGGAATGTACCCTTCGGTACATCAGACAACGTGCCATCAAAATCGCGCACCGTACAACTTGCCACAGCTTGCAGAGGTGTTCCAGTCTGCCGGCTACTATACAGCGGCTGCTGGCCACTACGAACCAGAACGGAATCTAGGGCGTGGATGGCATGAACAGGCCCCCATGCATGAGCGCGGCCCACTGTTTGAGAGCTGGATGCAACACATTCGCTCAGGGCGTAAAGACGTAGCCTGGTCTTCGGGCAGTATTGACGCTGAGGCTTCGACAGGAAATGCCAGCCTGCTTACCGATCGCATGCTACGCATGTTGACGCAGGCACAGCGCAGCGAAAAACCCTTCTACCTGCACATGTGTTACGACGATCCACATCCTCCCTATTTCGTGCCTCGCCCCTACGACACAATGATTGACCCGGAAAGTCTACCGCTTCCACCAAAAGGTGATGAACACAAACTGCCTGCCTGGCAAGCTAAGGCGCGCAAGGAAGCAGGCTCTGCTCAGGCGAGTGATTCCGACGCAAGGAAGGTGCTGGCAACCTACTACGGAATGATTCGGTACATTGACGATGAGATGGAGAAACTGTACACCGCTCTGGCTCAGGGTGGTCATCTGGACAATACATGGATCGTCATCGGCTCTGATCACGGCGACTATACCGGTGAAAAGGGCTTGTTCAATAAATCTGAGTCTTTATATAAATGTCTTTTACATGTACCGCTAATCATCGTAGCGCCTCACGGTACATCCGTTCAAGCCACCACGCCTGCTCGTATTAATCATCTGGTCAGTTCAGTCGATCTATTCCCAACCTTGCTGGGTCTTGCCGACATCAG
>JBLHWG010000219.1:0-8622 GCA_047629055.1 Halioglobus sp. | reverse complement strand
TATCCATCAATCTGAAATTGAATACTGGAGTGAGCACGATTGGCCTATCGCAGAAAGCCTTCAGTCGCATCGGGAAAAGCAGCAGTAAATCGACCGCTATGGGAACTTTGAAGACACTCAAATCCAGATCAATTCGTACACTGCCTGTCAGATCAAGTCCCAGCTTTTACATTTTAAGGGTTCGCTGACTCTGCAAGTGGTACCCCGAACCTGTTCACACCGTTGATTTGTAGTCCATCAGGTCCATTCTGATTCGGATCAGGAATCCAAGGTGCGAGGCATTCTGGGTCCACGACACAGGGATCCGTCAACGCTTCTAGGAATGCCACAATTTCAGATTGTTGTTGGGGGTTTATGTTTGAATTTCGGAATCTAATACCCTCTTCATCCCGATTGCTTTCAATTAGGTCCAGAACTCGCTGAGTGTTAGCCCGGGCGGAAGGGTACAAATCTGCACAATTTGCGACATCTTTAAATTGTACCAAACTGCAGACTGCTCCGCGTTGAAACCATAGGTTGACGCCAGCAATCGGATTGCTGTAATGGAGCATGACTTCTTCGAGTGTGTCGTATGAACCTGCATGGAAATAAGGGCCAGTGACTGCTATGTTGAGTAATGATGACGTTCTGTATTTATAACGATCAGCAGGGTCCCCCGATAGCAGTTCGCGTCCAAAATCATCGGTTCCGTCTTCGCCATTGCCTTTGCCATCACCAATTTGTATTGAACCGATCACGTGCATTTCTTCGTCGGTAAAGAAATCTCCGGAATGACAGTTTGCGCAACCAGCTCCACCTTGCTCAGTGGGAGTATAAAAAAGCACAGCTCCTCTCTTTTGCTCTTCAGTTATCGCGTTCAAATCGCCATTAACCCATTCGTTAAACGGGTTGTTTACAAAATTCATTGTTCGCTCGTATTCGCCAATTGCTGTGCTAATGTTGTCAAAGGTAATGAGTGAAGGTGCATCTGCATTGGGCTGATTGAACGCGCTGCGAAATATAGGCAACCAATTGTTTTCCGCCAGTTCCCCCGCACCTGCTTCGTAATCTCCTATGCGTTGGGCAAGGCGATCTCTTAAGGCGAATCGATCCTCGCCTACTAAGAAGTTGTCTGTGCGCATTTCTGCAGGGGAGGTGACTGGGAATCTGCTTTGCGCAGCCGCAAGGTTTGGACCTGCGGTGATATCCTGAACGCCGGGCATCGTATCGGGTGTGCGAATACGGGCTCCCATGCCATTGTTGGTTTGTAAAGTTTCAAGGCTCTCAATTTTCCCGTCCAGAAACAAAAACCGATCCCACAATGCGGCATTGAATATGGTGGGGGCATTGCGAGGCACGTTTGGTCCTTCCATGGACTCGTGGATACGACCAGGTCCCATTAGAGTAGGGTCGATAGCACCTGTCCCGACAGACAGCGACAATTCATCAGTTCCTCCCAGATTTGGGTGATGGCAGGTCACGCAGGCGACTTCCATATCGCCGCTGAGGCCTTTCGTGAAGAATAGGTCTCGTCCGAGCGCTGCAAGAGGGTCAGTAACCTCAGGTAGTGTCCTTCCGGCCAGGATATCGCCAGATACGTCTGCGCTCTGCGTGAGTGCTCTTAGCTCAATATCGAGTGCTGAAGGAGACGGGTCGTTGTCGGTAGTGGTAACGCCGTCTCCACAGCTTGTAATTAAGCTGGAGAAAAGGGTTAATGCAAATACAGTCGGTATTCTATAATTTTTCGCTCTACCTGACATCTAGCTTTCCGAAATACAGTCTCGTTATTCGTATTACGTCCAAAAATAATACTTATGGAATCTGCTAAGATGAAATTGAGATCTAATTCAAGCTTTGTTTGTTGGGAGCGGAACTAGCAGTTATTTTATCGATTATCGATGCGAAAACACAGAATTCACCTGATACTGTATGCAGGCAGTATTTAGATCCTTGTCGAGTGTAAACGGATTCAGAGCCTGCTATATCGTCTTGTAATTGAACTCCTGCGGGACTCTGCTAGTCTTTAATGTATCCGGGGCAGTGACGCCCGCCATAAGCGCCATTTCATGCAGTATCCCACCGTAAATCGGGACATGTCCATACCACGAAGCTGCATATTGCTACTGTCGTTGGTTTCAACACGCTTTTTGTTATCTCGCATGCCTTGGTTTTCTAGATGAAAGCGGGTCGTGTGTGGTTCTTGATCTTGTGTCTGCCGTTCCTGGTATCGTGTGTTTCTCTGGATTATGTTTTTCCGCAAACTGCCCAGGCCACGACATCGGCAATACCGGTTGCACGAATCTCCACGGATAAGTCTGCTCCTGATAGCGATGGTGATGGTGTGCCGGACTTGATTGATGTATGCGTCGAATCAGCCGAAGAAACTCTAGTTAATGCTGATGGTTGTGAAATTGTGACCGGTGTCATTGAAGGGTTGGATTTTGCCCCCGATGACGTGCAGCTTTCAGTAGAAGCAAAAGCCGCACTAAATAGAACCACTGAGGCCTTTTTACGGTATCCAGATGTCATTCTGTCCGTGACAAGTCATACCGATAATCGAGGATCAGCGGTGGATAATCTAGCATTGTCAAAACAGCGATTAAACGCGGTGGTCAGCTACATGGTGGCGACAGGCATTGCGGCTCAACGTCTTCAACCTTTTGCCTATGGTGAAAGTCGTCCAGCGGTACCAAATGCCACGCTTGAAGGACGGGAACGTAACCGTAGAATCGAGATCGACGTAATAGAACGCTTGCCGTAGGCAGTGCAGCAAGGCAAAATGGTGATGATGACTTTGAATTTAAAATCAATGAATAATAATCGGGCAGTACACAAAGACATATGTCAGTGTAAGTTATGGCTGCTTTTCGTCGCGCTGATGACGTTGTCGGGTTGTTCTTTATTCAATCCCACACCTGTTCAGACCAGCACAAAGGCAATAGCGCCAATAGTCAGTCGCCCGGACGGTTCCGTCAAAGGTAATACAGACTATGAGAAAGTGGCCAAACTTTGGGCTGCGGCTGAAGAAGCAAGAACTAATAAGCAGGACACCGTCGCGCTAGAGTTGTTGTACGACGCGTTAGAAGTCAATCCCCAAAATGCATTGCTGTGGAGTCGAGCTGCAGAAATTCAGTTAGATGCCCTCGAAGCTGCTCTAGCCGAGAGCTATGCGACTAAGTCCAATGCCTTTGCTGCTGATAATCGGCCACTTCTGTACAGAAACTGGATGATTATTGAGCACGCGCGCAATATGCGGGGCGATCTACTAGGCGTCAGAAGCGCTCACAAAAAAGTACAAGAATACCAATATCATTAGCTGCTCTGGCTCTTACAGCGCAGCTCCAACCGGAGCAAGGAGGCACCGGGATGGAGTTTCTAGATTCGATTACGAATGTCCTAGGGGACGAAGGCCCTATTGCAAAGCACTTGTCGGGTTTTGCCCCGCGAGTTGAGCAACAGCATTTGGCAGAAGCCATATTCTCCACATTTGAAGATAATTCTGTGTTGGTTGGTGAAGCTGGCACTGGCACTGGGAAAACCTTTGCCTACCTGGTTCCTGCGATTTTAAGTGGTCAGCGAATTATTATCTCGACGGGCACTCGGCATCTGCAGGATCAACTCTTTTACAGCGATCTTCCATTGGTTAATCGTGCGCTTGCTACCGGCGTATCAACCAGTCTGCTAAAAGGTCGTGCAAACTATTTGTGTCGACACCGTTTGCAGCGTGCCATGCGGCACCCGGTTCTGGTGGATGCCCGACACCAGCAGCATCTCAGAGCCATCACTGATTGGTCGCGAACGACAACCACTGGTGATATCTCTGAGGTCATGGCAGTTCCCGAGGATTCCATGGTGTGGAGTTTCATTGTGTCCAACGACGAATTTTGCTCTAAGCACGAGTTCGAAGATCTTGCAGATTGCTTTGTACACAAGGCGCGTAAGAAGGCACAAGAATCGGATATCGTGGTGGTTAACCATCATTTGCTGTGTGCAGATCTTGCCCTCAAAGAACAGGGGTTTGGGGAGCTACTCCCTAGTGCCAACGGGTTTGTCATTGATGAAGCGCATCAGCTACCTGACATTGCGGCGCAGTTTTTTGGTCGCAAGCTCAGTAGCCGACAATTATTGGACTTGGCACGCGATACGGTGGGTGAGCAGATACACGAGGCTCCTGACATGAGTGAATTACGCGATCTTGCCCAGGATCTGGAAACCGGTGTTCGTCATTTTCGTTTGGCCTTTGGCGTAGAGCCTTCACGCGATGCGTGGATGAACATCAAGGATACTTCAGCAATTGAGCGTGAAATGGAACGACTCTCCATCCTTCTGGGTGCTTTGCAGGAGACGCTAGCAGAGGTTGCTGAAAGGGGTAAGGGTCTTGAAAGTTGCCATAAGCGTGCTCTTATACACGTCGATTCGCTTAAGCGATTTTCTGAAAATCCTGCTGATGGCGAATACGTTCATTGGTATGAAACGTTTCGCACCGGTTTTAGTTTGAACATGACTCCAATGACTGTGGCTGGTCCTTTTCAGCGCGCAATGGAAGCCATGACATCTAGCTGGGTTTTCACATCAGCCACGCTAGCGGTAGGAGGTGATTTTAGTCACTTTAAAGGCCAGCTGGGGCTAGAGGACATACGTGAATTACAAGTCGATAGTCCATTCGATTATCGACATAATGCGTTGCTGTATCTACCGGAGAATTTGCCCGAGCCACAGCATAGCGGTTACACCAAGGCGATAATCGAAAAAATATTGCCCGTGCTTGAAGCTAGCAAAGGCCGTGCGTTTCTGCTCTTCACCAGTTATAGAGCATTGCACGAGGCGGCACGTCTATTGGAAGGGCGCGTAGAGTACCCAATTCTTATTCAAGGACAAATGCCGAAACGTGAATTGATTGAGGCCTTTCAATCGGTTGGCAACGCGATTTTGCTGGGAACGAGTAGTTTTTGGGAAGGTGTTGATGTCCGTGGAGAAGCTTTGTCACTTGTTGTAATCGACAAAATACCTTTCGGTTCCCCGGGAGACCCTGTCATGGGAGCTCGAATTGATCACATGAAAAAAGCGGGCGGTAATCCGTTTTTTGAATACCAGATTCCGCAGGCGGCTATTGCGTTAAAGCAGGGCGTTGGGCGATTGATTCGAGATGTAACTGATAGTGGTGTACTTGTACTGTGTGATCCGCGTATTCGTTCAAGAAATTACGGGGAAGTATTCATTACCAGCTTGCCCCCTATGCCTATTACTCGAGATATAAAAGAGGTTCAGGACTTTTATCGTCTTGAACGCGAATCTCACCGGGATGATGTTGCCACATGAATCTGCTTGCTATCGAAACATCGAGCGACGCGTGCTCGGTGGCGCTACTTTGCGGCACACAAATTCAAACAGACCACCGAATTGTGCCGCAGCAGCATGGACGTCTCGTTTTACCGATGATCGATGCCTTAATGGCCCAGTCTGAACTATCAGTCAATCAGCTGGATGGTGTCGTCTTTGGTCGTGGTCCCGGTAGTTTCACAGGTGTTCGAATAGCTGTTGCCTTGACCCAGGGTATTGCACTGGGTGCCGATGTCGGTGTTATCGGCATCTCTACAATCAACTCAATCGCCCAAGGTGTGTACCGCCAACACGGGGATTGTAGTGTGGCAGTCAGTATCGATGCGCGTATGGACGAAGTCTATTTTGCCGCCTACACACTAACGGATGACGGTGTTATGAAACCTGTAACTGAAGAGTATCTCTGTCCTCCAGAGAGCATTCCTGCTTTGCCTAAGGACGCGCACAGAAGCTGGGCAGGCTCAGGTGCACAGCGCTACTCAGATTTGCTCAGTGAACAATATGCAGTGCCTATGGAGTCGATTAGAAAAGACATGTGGCCAGATGCCTACGATCTGATTAGCTTGGCATTGCCTAAGGTCCAGTCAGGGGAGTTGCAAGCTGCCGAGCATGCAATGCCTGTTTATCTTCGTAATAAAGTCGCTGATACAACTGAAGAACGAGAGTTGGCGAAGCAGACTAAGGCACGTTTAGGCAGCTCGTAATGAACGAACAGCCCTAGATGCGAACGTTACTAAATGGCTGCGCCAGATATCTAAGCAGACCGTTAACGCTTCATCCTTAGCATAGGATTTTTTGTATTCGTAATCGCCTTTGAGTAGGTCCATTGAGTGAGCACCTTCTTTAATCACTTCGTCAATGATGTGCATCATTATCAGATGGCCGGGGCTCAATGCTTCGAACTGAGGGTCAAAACCATTCTGAAAAAACATCAATACTCCTTTGTGTGAAAAAGTGTACTCGATGCCGACAGTTTGTTCGTTGAGAACTAACACGTAGAGACGCAACTCATCGCGCTGTAGTGCGGCTTTCATTACTGCCCTGTGAAAATCTCGATAGCGCGCAGTCTCAAAACTGCCATTTTCACCCTTGCTGGCGTGTCTACTTTGATGTAGTAAAACCAGTTCATCGAATGCCAAGTCGATTTCTTCAGGTGTTCTGCACAGGTGATACTTGTATTCGCCAGCCTCCGTCAAGCGGCGGCGGCGGCGCTTTCGTTGCTTGCGCGCGTTTCGACTTAATGTTTTCTCGTAGGCTTCAATCGAACTCGGTAGAGTCTGAACTTTGCGATTCTGTCTTTGCAGCAACGGTAGAGACCAACCCTCATCGGTTGTGGTTTTCACAAGGGCTTTGAGAAAAGGCGAATGCTCAGGTATATCCTCAAGTTGGATACGACCAAGCTCATTCAGTTGGAGTACGGTTTTAGCCAAGATATCAACCACTACTTCATCAATGTCGGGATTAATGATGACATCAAGGTCATCAGGTGAGGTATCTCCACCTGAACCGATAAATCGTATTGTTTCTGTGTTCGCTATTTTCAGGGCACGGGTGTTACAACGATACAACGGCGCAATACCTTCAATCGTTCCATGAACCTTCACTACAATGATATTAAGATCGCCCAGATCACCGTAGTGCTCCCACCACAGACGGTTCCAATACCAACTATTGAACAAACCACAATTAGGCGAGCTGGTATGCAGCCTTGTCCAGTCTGCTTCAAGTTGATCGAACTCAAGTGCAGTGGTAATAGTTTCTATTAGGATATTCAGATCCATCTCCTCGCTTTGCTGCCAATCCTTAACAATGAGTTAGCCTGCCTTCCTAGCAAAGGAGGCCAAAATGGCTTCATCCAGTTTTCGAATTCCTAGCTCGCTCTCAGGATCGATTTGCAAGGCTGTGATATACGTGGCTGCTCGGTCTTTGCGAGGAAAAGGTCTGATCTTGTTTGCTGCGCGATAGGTGAATCGCTTCAATGCTGGCACTGCACCGTCTTCAGCCATACTTCTATTTTTCATGCCCATCTCTCTAAGCAAAAAACGATTAGCAAGCTGCACATACTGACGCTTGTAGATTAGAGGGGTGTAGTAGCTGGTGGCTAGGGATACGTTCATATCGACGTTTTGAAGCCGATGAGGACCGTTATGAGGCCACGAAGCTACATCGCCAGGATTCAGCAGGAATTCTTCAGAAAATTTATCAAAACTTTTGTTGTAGGGGAGGTTTTCGTCAATTTCTCCAGCGTAGATATCTTCGAGTAGATTTTGTGGTACGAGGTTGGTATCCATTGCCGGATAAACCCAAAGTCTTTTTTGACCGCGCATATGCCACAACATGTTCGGTTCTGCGTCTACGTGGTAATAGACTTGAGCCCCAGGAGAGCTAATTAGCAATGTGCTGTAGTTCGCAACCGGGTTTTGCAGATGTGGGCAGTTTTCATTTAAGTGCTGATACATCCCATCAATCAGTTGCTTGTATTCTTCGCTCACTTCTTCGATGTGTGTCACGTTCAACCATAAGCGCCCTGTTTCCACCGCACGCCAAAGTGCCTCACCATCCGTATTTGCCGCGATATCTACACATGACCATTGATCGGGACGGCAGGGATCTTCTCCCATAGTGAATGCTTGTAACCACTTTCGCGGGTAACTATCTAGAAGTGCGACCAACTCTTCCTTATCAAATAGGGTTCTGTGGTGGTACTCGTGTTTGTTGACCATAGGGGTATCGCCGAACTTGGCATAGTCTTCTTTGGTCCAGTCAATCGGGTCTTTGTCTTTCATACCAGCCTGTTAAGTTTCGCTGCGGTAAAAAATGAAGCCTCGTGGACATGTCCTTATGTTCGGTGCCGCGGCGCGAAAGTTGCTGCAGATCCCACAATGGATCTCGAGGTTTGTTGAGTGATATTTCGGTTGATAAGGCATGTTACTTAAGTTGTTTTTCTACAAAGCGTTAAATAAACTGTGTACTGCGGACATCACGCAGGTTCTTTTCTTGGACAAGCGCACATTTGTCGAACCTGTCGTGGCAGATGAGATAGTTTGCTGTTTTTTGAATAAAACCGATCTTGAAGCCTTGGCTAGTAACAGTACTTTCGGCCTGACACGTGCGTTTATTGAGGATTTCGTCAATTATAATTTTCGCTCCATAGCGGCAACTGTCGATGGAGAAATCGTTGGCATTATCTTTCTTGGATCCGGTACGGTGCCCGCTCAGCACAATAGTGGCGGACCGGCGTTCAACGGAATTGCGGTAGATACTCCAGATGGCGCCTTCTATCTTTTTAAGGTGGACGTCTTA
>JBLHWG010000218.1:0-8666 GCA_047629055.1 Halioglobus sp. | reverse complement strand
ATGCTTGTCCTGTTTCCCGCGATCCATTTCGTACCGACCAATGATTTCAAAGGTCTCGCAATCCATGATGAAGATACCCGGCGGACCATCAGTACCGTCCTCGCCACCACCACCGAGCGTGGATACGTAAATGCCTTCGGGGCCACAGTGAATTGTGTGCGGCCGTGAATACCCTGTCTTAGAAAATATTTCTTCGGGTTCTATGGTTTTGTGAATTTTTGCATTGAGCGGATCTTTAACATCAATGATGTAGATTCGTGAGGAACGAATACCAGGCACTATCAAGAAGCGTCTTTCCAAAAATGCATGCCCACTCATTGGCGACAAGGAAGACGAACACGCATTCCAACCAAAATGATGGAACTCATCGCCCTTAGTTGGAACGATTACTTGATGAACAATTTGTGCGTAGGTTGGTGAATCGGGGTTTAAATCAACGACAGCTATACCATCTGATAGAGCGCCATCTGGGCTTAGCATTACAGTGAAACCGTAATTCTCCATCGGCGCCTGCATGGCGATTTGCGCAGTGGGGTGAAACGTCGGATCGGGGCGTGCATTCATATATTCCTCCAGCAATTTGTACAGAAACAGTGACCACTATCGTCATGCTACTAGAGCTTTCACTGCTGGTGGAGCAGTGATCTAAATTACAACACGATAAGCACTGTACGGCAGCATATATCATTAACTTAGGCAGAGTAAATGCTGCTTGAAATTCACGAATAGCTCGTTTTTCTGTCGATTCTAAATACGATAAATGACATGCCAAATATAGATTAGAGCGGCCAGAATAATTTTATCTCCTCCTGCCTCTTTTCTGCGTCCCTTTTTTCTTATACCAGTGGCTTAAGTGTTATCTCAGCGTTAACACGCTGGGTTGCCACCTCCAGCTCATAAGAACCAGACAACACATAGTTTTTATCAATTGCAGCGCTGCTGCGCACATACCCCATACCGATACTTTTACCGACAGTGTGTCCGTATCCTGCTGAGGACAACCACCCACAGCGCTCACCATTTCTATAAATTGTTTCGCGGCCGGAAAGAATGATATTGGCATCGCAGGTAAATGTGGCCATCATTTTCCTAACCCCGTTTTCTCGCTGCTCCTGTACCGCTTGACGTCCTTTAAAAGCAATATTCGACTTCATCTTCACAGCCCAACCCAAACCTGCTTCGTCCGGTGTGTGATCCGGACCAATATCTGAACTCCAGGCTCGATAGCCTTTTTCAAGCCTTAACGTTTCGATAGCTCTGTAACCCGCATTACGCAGCCCATGAGACGCTCCTGCAGCATGGAGGCTTTCATAGACCGTAGAAGCGTATTCAACAGGCAGATGAAGCTCCCATCCGTTTTCTCCCACGTAGCTAATTTGCATGGCCAATACGGGGCACCCTGCTATACCGATGGTACGGGATTGACCAAACGGTAACGCATCCTGGCTAACATCGTCACGAGTACACAGCGACAAGATGTCCATTGCATTGGGGCCAAAGAGTGATAGCACAGCATTGGACGAAGTCACATCAACCAACTGGGCATTCAGATCATTCGGGATGTTGCGCATGATCCAGTTGAAATCATGTGTGGCATAGCCTGTACCAGTGACGATGTAGTACTCGTCTTCAGCAGTGCGCACTAACGTCAAATCACATTCAATACCACCGTTATCGTTGAGCATTTGAGTATAGATAATTGAGCCTACAGGCCTATCCACACGATTTGACGCGATCCAATTCAGCGCAGCCTCTGCATCCGGACCTTTCAGAATAAATTTGGCAAACGATGTTTGATCAAACAACACAGCGGCTTCTCGCGCTGCCTTGTGTTCGCGTGCAACAGGGGTGTGCCAATTCGGACGATCAAACGTGTAGATGTCCCGTGCATCTTCACCATTTTCTGCAAACCAGTTCGGCCGCTCCCACCCCAGCTTTTCTCCAAAGACTGCACCGCAATTTAATAGCGTGTCATACAACGGTGATCGTCGGCATGGACGGCCGCTGTCGTGTTCTTCCGATGGCCAGGCCATGGTGTAGTGCTTGCCATAGGCCTCCAATGTTCGAGTACGCACCCAGTCCTCGTCTCTATGAGGCCGACCGAACCGACGAATATCAACGGGCCACAAATCATAAGGAGGCGCGCCAGTGGCCACCCATTCAGCTAGCGCCATTCCTGCACCCCCACCGGATGCGATACCAAACGCATTAAAACCAGCACCGATAAATACGTTTGCCATCTCCGGGGCCTCACCAAGGATAAAGTTCCCATCAGGAGTAAAACTTTCAGGCCCGTTGATGAGCTGCTTGACCCCTACGTTTTGCAACGCAGGGACTCTGGGTAACGCCAATTCGACCAATTGTTCGAAGTGCTCGAAGTTTGAGTCTAGAAGCTGAAATTCGAAATGTTCCGGAATGCCATCGTTGGCCCAGGGAATACCATTCGGCTCGTACCCTCCCATTACTAACCCACCCACTTCCTCTTTGTAGTAGGTCAAACGATCGGGATCACGTAACGTCGGTAGATCAGAAGGCACATTGAAGGACTCTGTGACCATATACTGATGCTCGACAGATACCAGCGGTACAGCAACACCAATAGATCTGGCCAGTTCACGAGTCCACTGCCCGCAACACAGAACCAGCTTTTCACAAGAGATATCGCCCTGCGAAGTGCGAACTCCAGTGATTTGCCCTTTGTGCGTTAATATCTCGTTAACCGCCGTATTTTCCACTAGCTTCGCGCCGTTAGCACGTGCACCCTTGGCCAGAGCTTGCGATATATCTGCCGGGTTTGCTTGACCATCCGACGGCAAGAAAGCGGCACCCACCACATCTCCAATATCCATGAGCGGCCAAAGATCTTGCGCTTCCTGCGCTGATAAAAGCTGCATGTCCAGACCAAAGCTATGAGCCGTTGTGGCCTGGCGTTTTACTTCGGTCCAGCGCTCTTGATTACATGCCAGCCTTAAACCACCGTTCATTTTCCAACCGGTTGCCAAGCCCGTTTCAGCCTCCAACTTGTTATATAGCTCTATCGAGTATCCCAATAGCTGAGTGATATTCGCGCTTGAACGCAACTGGCCCACCAAACCTGCCGCATGCCAGGTTGACCCAGACGTCAGCTGAGCTTTTTCCAGAAGCAATACTTCCTGACCCATTTGCGCAAGGTGGTAGGCGGTTGAACAACCGATAATGCCACCGCCAACAACGATGATCTTTGAGCTGCTTGGTAGAGTCATAAATGGCCTTAAACGTTTTCAAAAGTAGACAGCGCAATATCGAGCCTTTCGATATTTTCAATGGTATAAGCGCCGTAATCAAAATCCAGATCAGAGTGAATTTCCGATGTCATGGACCAGAGTGTTTCGCGCATTAAAGACGCGCATTTCATAGCTTGGTAAGACCTCCAATGTTGATCCGATGAACTGTCGAAATACTGCTCCAACATTGCGCATTCCTGCGCCTCATCCAAACCATTGTTAGAGGCCAAACCCGCCAAATCAAACAGTGGAGAATTATATCCACCGTATTCCCAATCGATCAGCCATAAGCGATCACCATCATCCAAAATGTTAGCAGCCAGCAGATCATTGTGGCCAATAACCAAGTCAACTTTGCCAACCGCGTCTTCCAGTAGAGTTGCATGCTTTTGTATTTTGGGTAAAAGGTGTTTGTGCGAAGAACCATCGGCCTGAAGTCGCGTCATGTAGGAGCGATTGATCTGAAAAGGCCAAAACGCTAGTACCGGTGTTGTTATGTAGCCATCTAAATCACTGTGAACGCGCTTAATGAGGTCGATGATACGTGGCAAATTTCTCGAATTGCGCACGTCTGCTTCCTGAAACGTTACCGCATCCAAGAACTTCAACACCAAAACTCCAGGTTCATGATGAATGACCTGTGGAGAATATCCTGCCATTGCTGCAGCTTTTGAAATAGCCAATTCGTTCCAACGCATCACACCGTGCTCTTCTATGTCCTCTCCCAGACGCACAACAAATCTCTTGCCCCCATCTCGCACAGTCAGGTTGACGTTGGTAATGCCACCACCCAACAGCTCAATATCTTGCGGATCGTTGAAGCAGGCAAGCTCAGCTGCACGCGTTATCGCTTCATCTTTCATACACCTAACCTCTTGCGTTGGCCGTCTGCCAAAGCATTGACTATTCTGTCAGCGATGATGGCGATAAAAGCAACTGACACTCCGGCAATAATGCCTTGGCCTGCATTAGCCTTGGTCAGTGCTATGTACACTTCCTGACCAAGATCACGTGTACCCACAAGCGCTGTAATGACCAACATTGACAGAGCCAACATTATCGTCTGGTTTAATCCTAGAAGTATTTGCGGCGTGGCCATAGGAAGTTTGATGCGCCACAACAACTGACGTTTTGTACAACCCGCCATCAATCCAGCCTCTATTATTTGCTCAGGTACATTGCGTAACCCATGAGCTGCATAACGCACTGCTGGCGCCAGCGCATACAGAACAACGGCAATCATCGCACTGAAATCACCCACACGAAACAACATGACAACCGGGATCAGATAAACAAAGCTGGGTAACGTTTGTAGCGTGTCCATCAAGCCTAAGATGACCCGGCCCGCTCGTGGACGCTCCGCCGCCCAAATGCCTAAAGGAATACCAATGACAGTTGCGATAAAAACCGAAACCCCGCACAAGTATATTGTCACCATAGCCTTAGGCCACAGGCCGTTAGCCGCAATAAAGCTCATCATGAGCGTCGCCATGATACCTAGCTTCAAACCACCAACACGCCAACCTATCAGCCCCATAGCGATGATGCCCCAGGCCCAAGGAATACCAGTAAAGAACTTCTTTACCGGCAGTAGCAACCATTGAAGTATCACAATTTTAATGGCTTCAAAAGTATCGAAGAAATTTATGTTTATCCACTTCATTCCTTCAGACCAAAACGGTGCGGTGGTAATAGTTAGACTGTCTGGGTATGTCTGTAGCATGGGTATATATCTACCCAGCACCAGGTTCAATAAAGCGACTAGAATAACAATGCTGAACCAAGGGTGACGTTGCACAAGGTTGCCCGTTAACTTGGCGCTATAGCCTCGTTGCGAAAATGCCTGACTAGCACGATCTAGTGCGATGGCCATTACAACAATCGCTAGCCCGGCCTCTATCCCTCCGCCAATATCAAGTCGGCGCAAGGATGACAGCACATCAAAACCGAGACCGCCTGCACCAATCATGGAGGCAATAATCACCATATTCAGCGACAGCATAATAACCTGATTGACACCCACCATCAGCGAAGACTTAACCGACGGTACTAGTATCTTCCACATAATTTGACGTTGGGTGCAACCTGCCATGCGTGCCGCTTCGAGAATTTCACTAGATACACCTTGCAGTGCTATCAGCGTAATTCTTACCATGGGTGGCATTGCGTAAATGACAGTAGCAATGAGCGCAGCCACAGGCCCAAAGCCAAACAAGATCAGAATGGGCACTAGATAAGCAAACACCGGCACTGTTTGCATAAGATCAAGAACGGGCTGCAGCAAACGGTTAACAAACGCAAAGCGATAAGCAGCCACCCCCAGCAAAAGACCTCCGACAGCACCAATAGGTACTGCTATGAGCACTGACGCCAGAGTAATCATTGCGCTGTGCCATTGACCAAACACCGCCAGATACAAAAAGCAGCTCCCAACCAGTGCCGCCAGAGTCCAGTCTCGCGCATAGTGCCCAATAGCGGTGACACACACGACGATCGCAATCCACCCGAATGAAGGGGAGATAAGCACAGCAGCATCGCCGTAGCCTGTAGAAAACCCTTCAATTAGAAGATTACGCAGTACTTGATAGGGGGCTTCTATGACTGCTGCTATCGCACGAGTCAAGTCTCTGAACGAAAAATAAAAGAAGCCTGCACTCTCGACCAACCAATCAAGAAAGTTGCTAATGGAATCTTCAAGCGGCAGCTCCCATTTTTTAGGAAACCGAATAATCCAACGTGCACCTAGAGCTTTATATAGCTGGAATGACCACGTCGATAATATCCAAGTAACGGCAAACAATACTAACCAAAAGGTTTTGCTTGATTTGAGCAACTGCCGCACCTAACGGCGACCGACTAATACGTCGATCACCGACGAGCGAGTTATCTGCCCGACAACCTGATCGTTTTGCACAACATGGTGTGGCAGATCAGACGCCTCTACTTTATCGGCAATACTGTCGATTACATCATCATGCGCAACAGTGCCTGCGATACGCCCATCGGTCACAGGTTCTGCTAATGATGAGGCGGTTAAGACCTTAGCCCGATTAACATGACGCGTAAATTCAGCAACGTAATCAGTCGCAGGATTTAGCAAGAGTTCTTCGGGTTTTGCCACTTGTTGAATTGCTCCGTCTTTCATTACGGCTATGCGATCAGCAAGACGGATTGCCTCATCAAAATCGTGGGTAATAAACACGATAGTCTTTTTCAATTTTTTCTGAAGCCGTAGAAATTCATCCTGCATTTCACGCCTAATTAGTGGATCAAGTGCTGAGAAAGGTTCATCTAAAAACCATAAATCCGGCTCTACTGCCAATGAGCGCGCGATCCCAACTCGTTGCTGCTGACCTCCAGATAACTCACGGGGGTAATTATTTTCTCGCCCCAGCAGACCCACTAATTCCAGGACCTCTCTAGCACGAGCCAGGCATTCAACTTTACCCACACCCTGAACTACTAGAGGAAACGCGGCGTTTTCAAGAACAGTAAGATGCGGGAACAAAGCGAATTGCTGAAACACCATACCCATCTTGGTACGCCTGATATTGATCAGTTCGGCTTCTGACTTTGTTAGCAGGTTTTCACCATTGAAATTGATTTCGCCAAATGTAGGTTCAACAAGACGCGATAGGCAACGTACAAGAGTTGACTTCCCCGACCCGGACAATCCCATAATCACGAATATTTCTCCGCGATAAATTTGAACATCTGCCGCCCGAACGGCACCAATTAATCCTGCCTCGCTAATATCATCCAACGTGGGTTCAGGATTTTTTGTTAAGAAGTTCTTTGCGTGTGCACCGTAGAGCTTCCAGACGTTGCGACACTCCAAAATAACTGATTTATTCATACAAGCCTGGACTATTTAAGAATTGACACAGAACCCTAGAACTGGAGTGACTGCTTGTATTCGAACCGATGGTGGAGGCGCGCTAAGTAACAACGCGCCTCCTGCCGGATGGCCGCCCCTATTTTGCTATCCAGGCAGACCAAATATCCTTATTGGCGCTCATCCACTTTGCCACTGTCTCGTCAATGGATTTCCCGTCTAGGTCAACTTCCGCAACCATCTTGCCGTAGTCGTCGTTAGAGAGAGTGAAGTTTTGAATGGCCTTGTTAGCGTCTGGCCATTTATCTGCAACTCCTGCCCACGACACTTTCCAGATCGGACCTGTAGGTTTTCCACAGTCATAAGCGGCATCCGGATTCAAACCCACCGAAGGATCTGCATAACACTCAGCCGAATACTTTGGAAACTCGACAAAGCTGCCGTCGTACTTGGACGGTGCCCAGTGCGGAGAGTACACCCACAATATGATTGGGTCCTTCCGTTGATAAGCTGATTCGAGCTCCGCAAATAATGCAGCGTCAGTGCCAGCGTGAACCACTTCAAAGTCCAAACCAAGGGCTTCTACGCGCTCTTCATCAAAACCTCCCCACGTGACCGGACCACCTAAGTACCGCCCCATAGGTGCAGTTTCGGCTGTAGCGAAAACGTCAGCGCAGTCTTTTAACGCTTCCCAGTTGGGCAGTCCCGGACATAGCTCTTCCATATAGGACGGGTACCACCATTCTTCGATAGCCATTAAGCCAGTTTCACCCTGACTTACTACATTGCCTGTAGCAAAAGCTTCGTCCATGGCTTCCCGACCTGTGGTTTCCCACAATTCCATTGCCACATGCAAATCGCCAGTTTTCAGACCGGCAAACTGTGCAATGTAGTCTGCTTGTACATATTCAACGTTTGAACCAGCCTCTTTCAACACCTCACCCATGAGTGTGGTGGTGATTAATTGCCCTGACCAATCGTGCAATGTCAGTTTAATCGGATCGGTGGAATCTTGCGCCAGTACCGGAGATGCGGCAAAAAGGACCGCCGCGGTGATGGAAACATATTTCATTACATTACCCCTTGGTTGGATCTGGTGTGCGATTTTTAAACGAATCGAATGCCACAGATCGCCGGCACTCATGCGTTCATTAAATAAGGATTTGGATCAAAAATCAACGTAAATCAACATATATCAACAAATAACAACATTGAATATGGGAATTTGTAGCTTTTAAAGGTGCGGAATGATTACGAATGGCTGACAGCGTCAAGATGATTTTGGAACGACAGACTCTGCATTAACATCTTGCAGCGTTCGAAGCGACCTGCTGCATAGGCCCAAAAGTCTTCAGCCTCATTACCGTCTGCATGCTGTATTAGCCCCCAGAGTGTCCACAATAAGTCGCACATCGCTTTGTAGATCACCATTCGCCCCATCTCGGCCTCTGTCGGTGATCGTGCGAAATAAGCAGTCAACAATTCAGCATCCTGTATCGCATCCAAGCCAGCCTCGACAGACAAATCACCGACATCCCATAAGGGATCGTTCATGCCCGAATACTCCC
>JBLHWG010000217.1:0-8667 GCA_047629055.1 Halioglobus sp. | reverse complement strand
AAGAATTGCGTAAGACACGCTGACGGTCGCCTGGACGATGAGGGGAGCCATAGCGTTGGGCATTATATGGCCAAACATAATTCTCATGTCTGAGAAGCCTAGTGTTTTTGCTGCATCTATGTATTGCTCTTCTCTGATGCTAAGCGTCATCGAACGGGCTACACGGGCAAAGTCATCGATGAAAGCCAGTGAAATGGCGGCAATTATATTAAACAAACCCGTACCAAATACTGCGACAAGGTACACAGCGATAATGAAATTAGGAAATGCCCATTGAAGATCAATGTACCGCATGATGACGAAATCCAGCTTACCGCCATAATAGCCTGCTGCCACGCCTAAGCTAACGCCGATAAACAACGCGACCAATACTGTACTCACACCAATAAACAGCGAAATTCGAGTGCCGTAGAGAATTCTGCTAAACAAATCGCGCCCTAGATCATCAGTCCCCATGGGGTGGGCAGCCGACATCTGGATCATCATGTCCAGTGTCATTTCGTTTGGATCGTATGGTGCGATCCAAGGGGCAAGAATGGCTCCGATCACAAACAGACTGAGTACGATTAATCCGAATTGCGCCTTGCGATCTTTCGCAAGCGTTGCGCGTAATCGATTTTCACGTTTCCGGTGCACGGACGTTTCCGGCACGATTGCAGCTTGAGTCATCAGGATAGCCGAATGCGCGGGTCGATAAGGCCGTACAGTAAGTCGACCAGCATGTTGGAGAAAACGAAGAATGCTGAAACCAATAGAACCGCTCCTTGTACAACTGGATAGTCGCGATTCAATATGCCCCCAATTAACACTCGGCCCAGCCCTTTTATAGCAAACACATTTTCAACGACTACAGCACCCGATATAAGCAGTGCGAATGCAATGCCGATCACCGTGATTACAGGAATCATGGCGTTAGGAAAAGCGTGATTGAGCATGATTGTTCTTGGAGGCAGCCCCTTGGATGCAGCGGTACGCATGTAGTCAGCGCGTAGTACTTCCAATAGTGAGGATCGTATCATTCGGGCTATGATTGCGGAAAACGCTGTGCCCACTGCTATGGAAGGTAGTATTAGATGGCTAAACCAAGCCCATAATCCTTCGCTCATAGGCGCGTATCCAATGGCTGGTAACCATTGCAAATTGGCGGCAAAGACGATGATTAACAGTATTGCCAACCAAAAATCGGGCATGGACAGGCCGAGAAATGCGAAAAGGGACACCGCTGTGTCGGTTGGTGTATTTCGTCGCATTGCGGAGATGATGCCAGCCGGAACGCCGATGACTAGTGCTACGACAAACCCAATAAACGCTAGGGACATTGTGCGAGGAAGTGCTTCGAGAAGAATGCGTGATACCGGTTGACGGCTGCCATAGATTGATGATCCAAGATCACCTTGTGCCAAGTTGGCAAACCATTTAAAGTATTGAACGATCACTGGTTGATCGAGCCCCATCTTTCTCTTAAGCGCTGCAATCTCATCAGGCCCTCCAGCATCTGCGAGCATGGCCGCAATGGGGTCTCCTGGCACGATGCGCAACATAAAGAAGACCAGCGTTGCTACGACAAACATAACAAGCACTGCACCGAACAAACGGCGTAAAAGAAAAATGCCCATAGTTAGCCTGGGTTATTCGATTGCGAAGAATTGAGAAGGGTCGATCAGGCGGGGTCAGGAGTCAGCACGGTAAATATATTCGTTATGCTGAATCCTGTTCCGCGTCTAATTACAGACCGACGTTAAGAGCTAACTTTCTGTCAACGTGACTCTATCAAAATCGTGCAGCCCGGGAATTCGACTCTCCGCGGGGTAGTTGACTGAATTGTGGTAAACCTGAACGTCAACGGGATGGTAGAGGAATGCACAAGCAACCTTGTTACTTGAAATTAAGTTGGCTTTTTGTACAAGTGCTTTGCGTGCAGCAGGGTCAGCGGTTACCGATTCTGCCGTTATTGCTGCATCCGCCTCAGCTTCTGAGAAGAACCCGAAAGGATGTTTTGTCTTGTCCCGAGTAGGTCCGTTGAATTTGGAATCAGTGATCATCCAATCTATAAGACCATCATCCGGATCGTAGTCGCCTCCGGAGCCACCCAAACGCATATCAAAATCCATCTTGTTGAATTTTTCAATTTGTACTGAGAACTCCATGGTTACCACTTTTACCGAAATGCCAAGCACCTGCTTGTAAATATTGGATATAACAAGGCCATAGCGCTTTTGTGAGGGTGTAGTGACCAGTTCCAACTCAGGAAAGCCTTTGCCATCTGGGTAACCTGCCGATGCCAGCAAGGCCTTTGCGCCATCAGGATCAAAGGCCTGCTGTGAAGTAGCGCCTATGTTCTCGTCGTAGTAAAAGCCCATAGCGGGATTGATCGTGCCGTAGGCTGGGACGCCGTATCCGAACAGTGCTTGCTTGACGAACAGATCTCTATCTAGTGCCTTAGCTAGCGCTAGTCGAACCATAAAGCCTTTCTCTTTTTTAAGCTCTTCAAGCGGTTTGTTAAAGTCGGAAACCATCATGATCTCACGCCACGGGTTTATCCACACTGACTGAAAACCGGGTTGTGGCTTGATATCAACGGTCAGATTAGGGTTTTCCTTGAAACGATTGACAAGTTGAGCGGGTACCGGATTTCCACCGATGTACTGAATATCACCGGCCTGAATGGCTGCGGCGAGTGGTTCAGGCCCATCGATTGGTTTGATTATTATTTTATCGAGCTTTGGCCGCTCAGGATCAAAGTAGTTTTCAAATTTTTCTAGTACTACACCTTGGCCCAGTTGATGTTCTGTAACCTTAAACGGACCAGTACCGATAGGTGTAAGGCCATATTGCGACAGACCTAAAGCCTCCAAGCCGCCTTTACTAACAATTGTCATGGCTCGCCCTGATGCGCGTTCAAGCGCCTTTGGCAAGAATGAAGCTTGGGGCTTGTTCAATGTAAAACGTACTTCTAGATCATTCAGCTTTTCAAGATTGTTTACGTTGGCAAGGACTTTGGAATGTATTGATTGCTCGGGATCTTTAGAACGATTGAATGTAAATAGAACATCATCGGCTGTAAAGGCATCACCATTATGAAACGTTACGCCTTCACGCAGTTTGAACGTATAGATAGTTCCGTCTTCAGAGACCTCCCAGCTTTCAGCCAGGTCGCCCTGAGCCACGAGAGCTGAATCGATATGCATCAATCCGGAATAGATGTTTGATGCAACTTGAAACTGGAGTACCTGATTGATTTTAGCCGGATCCAACGTCACTATTTCAGCTACACCAGACCAACCACAGCGTAGAGTGCCTCCAGTACCTGCTGCCTGAACTAGGCGTGTAGCTCCAGTTCCTGGCAGAAGGTGTGCCATGGTCAACACACCACCAGCTGCCAATAAGCGTAGCGTTGCTCTACGCGTCAGCATAGGTCCTGACAGCTGGTCGCGGGTTAAGCCGAATAGTGGATCCTTAGGATCGAAATCGTGAGCCTCCTTCCAAGCGTTTTCTGCTTTAATCTTTTTATCATCAATGTCAGACATTTCAAATTCTCCTATTATCAGGGGTGGGTATTACTCGGGTTTTGGGTCAACCAACACGCAGCCGATTGATTTGGAGTGACCGGCTGTAACACGGGTGCCGAATGGCGGCATCGGTCTTCACTGACTGGGCAGCGTGTGTGAAAAACACACCCAGGCGGCGGGTTAGACGGGTTGGGAACCTCTCCATGGAGTGGCTCGATTTTCCGGTTTGCTTCAATGCTGGGGTCTGGATTTGGCACGGCATCCAATAGTGCCTTTGTGTAGGGATGACTTGGATTGCTGAAGAGCGAATCGGAATCTGCAATTTCCATAACGCGGCCAAGATACATCACCGCAACACGATTGCAAAGATGACGAACAACCGACAAGTCATGCCCAATAAACACGTAGGTTAGGCCCAGTTCTTTACGAAGTCTTTCTAGTAGATTAATGATTTGCGCTTGAATGGATACATCCAACGCAGAAACGGCCTCATCGCACACAATCATTTCTGGGTTCATGGCAAGAGCCCGGGCAATACCGACGCGCTGGCGCTGGCCGCCAGACATTTCGTGCGGGTATAGCTCTGTAAATCGTGCTGGAAGTTCAACCAGCTCAAGCAATTCTTTAATACGTCTGTTTATGCCATCGCCTTCTGCCAGCTTATGAACTCGCAATGGTTCACCAATGATGTCTTGCGTGGTCTTGCGAGGATTCAGGCTTGAAAATGGGTCTTGAAAAATTGCCTGAACCTTGCGACGAAAGGGTGCTAGTTGCTGTCCCTCGATAGTGGTGACATCTTCATTGTTGTAGCGAATCGTACCTTCAGTCGCATCAACCAATCTCAGAATGGCGCGGGCAATGGTGGTCTTGCCACAGCCAGACTCACCGACAATTCCAAATGCTTCGCCTTTGTTGACTGCAAAGCTAACGCCATTGACAGCGTTCACTTCTCCGACTGTGCGTTGAAGCAGCCCTGCACGTATGGGGAATCGCACATGCAAGTTGTCTATCGTTAAAAGCGGCAAAGGTGTCATGCTGTTCGTGTCTCATTCGACAGCTTAGCTTCTTGTGCGATTTCAAGCCAATTCCAACACGCCACAGAATGCGCTGTGTCGCGTTTGTATTGAGGAGTTTCGCTACGACATTGATCGCTTGCATAGCGACAGCGTGGATTGAACCGGCAGCCGTTGATGATTTCGAATGGATCGGGTGGTGTACCTGCGATAGGCTGTAGTGCTTGTTCTCTAGACGTATCCATCCGCGGGACCGACAACAACAGACCTTGTGTATAAGGATGGCGCGGGTCGCTGTACAGCTGGGATGCGTCAGCTTCCTCTATAACCCTGCCACCGTACATGACAACAACACGTTTGGCATAACGCGCAACGATGCCAAGATTGTGAGTAATGAGCACCAGGCCTACTGATTGTTCTTTGCACAAGCTGGACAGCAAGGTCAGTATTTGTGCCTGAATGGTGACATCCAACGCTGTTGTTGCTTCATCGGCTAAGATAAGTTTTGGTTTGCATGCCAATGCGATGGCAATCATTACACGTTGTCGCATACCGCCTGAGAGCTGATGCGGATACTGTTTCAATCGATGCTCTGCATCGGAGATACCCACTTGATCGAGCAGCGTTAGTGCACGCGCCCGTGCTTCTTTAGACGAAAGCCCAAAATGATGGCGTACCCCCTCAGCTAGTTGATAGCCAATAGTTTTAACAGGGTTAAGAGATGTCATGGGCTCCTGAAATACCATGGCGATCTCCTGACCCCGCAACTGTCGCATTTCTTCGGCAGAGGCCGTCAGTAAATTTTTGCCTTCAAATAATATCTTGCCAGCAACTGGTGCTAGTTCATCTGCCAGCAATCCCATAACAGCAAGGGCAGTCAGCGATTTACCTGATCCGCTCTCTCCCACAATGGCTATTGTTTCCCCGGCATCCAGTTTCCATGACGCATCGCTGACGAGTCGGTGCTTGTCACTACCGCGGGTCAAATCGATGGCCAGATTTTCAACACTTAGCAGCGTCATCTATTAATTTTTTGCATTGCTATAATCAATTTGTCCCGCTACCCGTCGAAGATTAAGTGTAGCAATAATGCATTATCGATATCGATAATATACACTACAGTAACAAGATTGGACTACTGATATCAAGATGCCTGAGATGTGCCCACTATGATTAATGAGTCCGAAAAGCCGATTAGCTTGAGCGGCAAGAAATCGGACTTGGCCTATGCAGCGCTTAAACGAGCGATAATGCTAAGGCAATACGTGCCCGGTCAGCAGATCCGGGAGCAGGCGGTCGCGAGCGAGTATCAGTGTAGTCAGAGTACGGTGCGCGAGGCACTCATTAATCTGTCAAAAGATGGCTTGGTGAAACGAACGGGCTATCACGGTACTCATGTCACTGACACCACGTTGGAAGAGGCAACAGCACTTGTTCGTGTAAGACTTACCATCGAACGCTGCGTTGCTGCTCAGTTGCATGCGCGTCGCAGCAACCTGGATCCAGCACTTGTCATGGGGATCCTTTGCGCTATGGACACAGCGCATGCGTCTGGTGATTTATTCCGTTGTTCTGAGTTGGATCGTGACTTTCATGCCCAATTGGCTATCATGGCTGGCATGGAGCAACTTGCGCCAGTTTTGCAACGGTGTGCGCTGCATATTCATCGCTTTACTCTGGGCAGTGCAGAGGTGCCCAGACATTTTTTTCAGGAAACCGGAGTTGGTGAGGAGCACCGAGTGCTCTACCAATCTCTGTTTCAGGCGACGGTGCAGCAATCTGAAAGCGCCATCACTCAACATTTGGCTCAAGTTCTACAACGCTGGGCACCATCGCTGCATGCTGCCGTCGGTGCTGATCAGTTCTAAACTGGCAAATACCACAATGACCTACTCAATCGTTGCACGTGACCTGAACAGCGCAGAAATAGGCGTTGCTGTGGCCAGTCGTTTTTTTGCAGTTGGTTCGTTGGTACCACATGTACGGCACAACATAGCTATGGCCACACAGGCCTTCGTTAATCCCATGTGGGGCGTCGAAGGGGCTCGCAGACTAACTGCGGGAGAGTCTGCTGAGGATGTCATGGCGGATTTCGTAACGCGTGATGCGGGTCAAGCCATTCGACAGGCACATATGATTGATGCGGCAGGGCATAGCGCGGCACATACCGGTAAAGACTGCATTGATTGGGCAGGTCACAGAGCTGCCCATGGTGTTTCGGTCGCCGGCAATATGCTCGTCGGGCAAGAGGTCGTTGAAGACACACTTAGCTGTTATCTTGACAATACGAAATTGGATTTCGTTGAGCGACTATTGTTGGCTATGGAAGCGGGCGAGGCTGCTGGAGGCGACAAAAGAGGCCGTCAAGCGGCCGGCCTGCGTATTCATTGTGCTCAGGACTATCCAATTCTTGATTTACGTGTGGATGACCACAGCGACCCATTGGCAGAACTACGTCGCTTAAACTCTGTTGCACAGGAACGCGCTGCGTATTTCGTAAAAACGTTTCCCACGGCGGAAAATTTCTCTGGCACAACTGAACGAACTGAGCTCGATCGGTCCATTGCTGAGCGCGAGGCCTTGTGGGCTCGTGAGGGAATCGTGTCTCAATCTTTTGCCACCCCACTTTAATCAAACACAACAGGTACTCATTGTGCAGTTTCCATCTCCTCCTCCATATTCTTCTCAACGCTCTGCAGCCATGGCCGACAATATGGTGGTTGCCTCGCAACCACTAGCCGGGCAGGCGGGTTTGTCCATGTTGTCTCAGGGAGGCAATGCGGTTGATGCGGCACTTGCTGCTGCGATTACCCTGACTCAGGTTGAGCCTAGCGGCAACGGTCTTGGTTCAGATGCATTCGCGATTGTCTGGGATGGCAAGCAGCTACATGGCCTTAACGCTTCCGGGCGATCTGCACAGACGTGGCGCGCCGATCGTTTCTCCAAAAGTGGTGTGATTCCAGATAGAGGTTGGGATACAGTCACAGTGCCTGGTGCTGTAGGTGGCTGGGTGGAGCTACATAAAAAATTGGGTAAACTTCCATTTGAAAAACTTTTTGAACCGGCTATTCACTACGCGGAAAATGGGTTTATCGTGTCGCCTATTATCGGAAAGTTGTGGGGTATCGCGGCAACGCAGTTGAGTAATGAGCCAGGTTTTGCTGATCATTTCATGCCCAACGGGCGGGCGCCCATCGCTGGTGAACGTTTCATTAACAAAGATGCGGCTGCAACACTTAGATCTATTGCAGAAACGCAAGGTGAATCGTTTTATCGAGGGCATTTGGCAGAACTGATTGCAGCAGATGCAGCTAAGCATTCAAGCGCGCTAACAGCTGAAGACATGGCAGCAAATACACCTGATTGGTGCGGGACAGTATCTAAACAGTTTGATAAATTTTCGTTGCATGAAATACCCCCTAACGGGCAGGGTATTGCAGCTTGTATGGCACTCGGCATGCTTGCGCACACGAATGTTCGAGATTTCGGGTCCGATGATCCGCAAGCTATGCATCTCATGTTTGAAGCAATGAAATTGGCTTTCAGAGATTCGGCCGCTTATGTTGCTGATCCTGATTACATGACGCATGTGGCAGCTAAACATCTTCTTGATTCGGATTATCTGGCAGAGCGTGCTCGACTGATAGATCCTGCAAAAGCCCAGAATTTTAGTAGTGGTGCGCCCAGGCAAGGTGGAACTGTTTGTTTATCAGCTGCAGATTCCGATGGCATGATGGTCTCTTTCATACAATCCAACTACGCAGGGTTTGGTTCGGGAGTTGTAGTTCCAGGCACTGGCATCCATTTGCAGAACAGAGGATGTGGTTTTTGCCTGGAGGACGGGCATCCTAACCAGCTAGGCGGAGGGAAACGGCCGTTTCATACGATCATTCCTGGTTTTCTAATGGGGGAAAGCGACCCGATTATGGCCTTTGGTGTCATGGGCGGCATGATGCAGGCACAAGGCCATGTACAAATGGCACTGCGAACACAGTTATGGGGACAAGATGTGCAGACTGCCGCAGATGCGCCCCGATGGCGTGTAACTGATGATATGGGTGTTTCTTGCGAGGAATCGGTAGATCCAAAGACGTTGCAAGTACTGGCTGATATGGGACATGAAATTGTCGTAGAAAAACCTAACC
>JBLHWG010000216.1:0-8673 GCA_047629055.1 Halioglobus sp. | reverse complement strand
AGTTGGCTATGGTTGGTTGCAGGCGCCTACGGCTTGCCGTTGCTGGGCCTGCTACTTGCCAGTCTCGCTGCGAGTTGGATAATGCCTGGACTTGCCACGTTGCAGCTCATTAGTGAGTCTCTATCCGAAGATGCCATAGTTGCGGTTGCTGCTCTTCTAGGACTGGCTGGAGGGGTTATTGCATGGCGCATGTTGTCTGCAACGGTTTTAGCGCGACTTGAAACGGGTCTGTGCCTGAATTCTGCACGTATAGTGAAAAACAGATCGTCATCCGTTACACCTATTCTGGAAAGTCCTGATGAAACTTGATTTATTGAACCGCAATCATTCCATGTTGATCAGCCTTTGCGTGGGATTGGTCCTTGTGTTGGCCCTGTCTTCACAATCTGCGCAGGCGCAGAGCGGCCTTCCGGATTTCACAACGCTGGTTAAGAAAAATCACAAAGCGGTTGTCAATATCAGTATCTCTCAGAGATCGGCCAGGGACACAATGCCGAGACTGCCCGGATCCGAAGAAGACTCTAAAATGGATGATCTTCTCAAGCGATTCGATGAGGAGCGAGACCGTGGTCCTTCCCAAGCCCGTGCTCAAGGCTCTGGATTTATCATCAGTGCCGATGGCTTTATCCTGACTAATAATCACGTTGTTGAAGATGCTGACTATGTGACGGTCCGGTTGCACGATCGTCGACAACTAAACGCCGTTGTGGTCGGAACAGATCCACGCTCAGATGTAGCCGTACTCAAGATTGATGCAACCGATTTACCGGTGGTTAGTATTGGTAATAGTGATGAACTTGAAGTGGGAGAGTGGGTGTTGGCGATAGGCTCACCCTTCGGATTCGACTTTTCGGTCACAGCCGGTATTGTCAGTGCCACTGGACGAGCATTACCTAATGAAAGCTATGTCCCATTCATTCAAACTGATGTGGCGATCAACCCAGGCAACTCTGGCGGCCCACTGTTCAATCTTGACGGTGATGTCATTGGTATCAACAGCCAAATTTACAGTCGGACGGGTAGTTTCATGGGTTTGTCGTTTGCGATTCCCATTGAGCTGGCTATGGATGTTGCCACCCAGCTACGTGCCAACGGCCGTGTGAGCCGCGGTTGGCTGGGCGTTATCATCCAGGAAGTCACCTTGGATCTGGCCGAGTCATTTGGTATGGATCGGGCCTACGGTGCGTTAGTGTCACGTATTCTGGATAATAGCCCTGCATCTCGATCAGAGCTTAAAGTTGGCGATGTCATAACCCATTTTGAAGAGCGTCGGATAGTACGATCATCGGCGCTACCACCCTTGGTGGGGCGAATTCCTGCGGAGTCTGACGCGAAAATGCGTGTGGTCCGAGACGGAAAGACCATCGAGTTGGTTGTGAATATCGGCAAGCTTCCGTCCAATGATGAGCTCCGAACCGCTGCCCAGACGAAATTGGTTGAGCCGAAAAAGAATCCGCTGAAATTTACGATCAAGCCTCTGCCTGACGATGTTCGCGATGCACTGGGAATTGATAAGGGCGGGGTGCTGGTTGCAACGGTAGAAGATGACGGCCCTGCCTACAAAGCGGGTATTAGAGCCGACGATGTCATTTCCATGATCGATAACAAAGCGGTAGACTCTGCCGCCGATGTGGAAAAGGTTCTGGCTGAGCTTGATGGACGAAAGTCGGTCGCGGTGCTTGTACACCGAGAAGAAGGTCCGGTTTTTCTTGCGTTGCAAATTGCAAACTGATAGCAGCTACTATTTAAACCGTACAAATTATGACCAAACCGCAGTTGACGCTTCATTATCGCGAGGGTTGCCACCTCTGCGAGGATATGGAGCAACAGCTACAAGAGCTGCTCGAACCTGGTAGCTTTACCTTGATCCGGATCGATATTGATGAAGATCCGGTACTCAAGGAGGTTTACAATGTTCGTGTTCCTGTGCTTTCTTGTGACCAATTGGACGTCTGTGAACACTTTTTGGATCTGCAGGCCGTGAAAGAGGCGCTTGCAGGCTACAATACCGCGTCACCATCAGAGAGCTGATGGCCTGCCTTGATGAACCAGTCCTGTCGAACCCCTAACGCATGCAGCAAAACATAAGAAACTTTTCGATTATTGCCCATATAGATCATGGCAAATCGACGATCGCTGATCGATTTATACAAGTGTGTGGAGGCTTGTCTAGTCGCGAGATGTCCTCGCAAGTGCTTGACTCGATGGATATTGAGAAAGAGCGTGGCATCACGATCAAAGCTCAAGCGGTGTCGTTGGATTACAAGGCCCGCAACGGTGAAACCTATCACCTGAATTTCATCGATACCCCCGGGCACGTTGATTTCTCCTATGAGGTATCGCGATCATTATCAGCCTGTGAAGGTGCGCTGCTAGTGGTCGATGCATCTCAGGGTGTTGAGGCGCAGAGTGTGGCCAACTGCTACACAGCGATCGAGCAAAATCTGGAAGTCATTCCAGTGCTTAATAAGATCGATCTACCCGCGGCCGATCCAGAACGAGTGGTTGATGAGATTGAAGAAATCATTGGTATTGATGCGCATGACGCGATTCATGTTAGTGCGAAAACGGGTGTGGGTATTGACGATCTGCTGGAGCAACTGGTGGAGCGAGTACCGCCACCTACAGGCGATCCCACGGCACCTGCCAGAGCACTGATTATCGACTCATGGTTTGATGCCTACGTGGGTGTTGTGACGCTGGTGCGAATGGTCGAAGGTACGATTGATCGGCGCTCTAAAATCCAGATCATGTCCACCGGGCGTACGTTCCAGGCTGATGATGTCGGAGTCTTCACACCTAAGCGTAAGACTACAGACCGGCTATCTGCTGGTGAAGTCGGGTTTATCATTGCTGGTATCAAAGAAATTGAAGCGGCTCGGGTTGGCGACACTATTACGCTTGCTCATAAACCTGCAACGGAACCACTACCGGGTTTCAAGCAGGTTCAGCCAAGGGTATTCGCAGGTTTATTTCCTATCGAGAGTGATGAGTACGAAAATTTTCGAGAGGCATTGTCCAAGTTGCGACTCAATGATGCGGCACTACATTTTGAGCCTGAGTCTTCAACGGCTCTGGGCTTTGGATTCCGATGTGGATTTCTTGGCATGCTGCACATGGAAATTGTGCAGGAGCGACTTGAGCGTGAATACGATCTGGATCTTATCTCCACAGCGCCGACGGTTGTCTATGAAATTCTGGATACCAAAGGCGATCTTTCCTATATTCATAATCCGTCTGAACTGCCAATGATTAATGTGATTGCGGAGATCCGTGAGCCCATAATCAAGGCAAATCTGCTGCTACCGCAAGCCTATGTAGGTGAGGTCATCGGGCTATGTGTCGAAAAACGTGGTGTGCAGGTGAGCATGCAGTATGTTGGACGGCAGGTTCAGATGTCCTACGAGCTGCCATTGTCGGAAGTTGTACTCGATTTCTTCGACCGCTTGAAGTCTGTGAGTAAAGGCTACGCATCCTTTGATTATGAGTTCAAGTGTTTTCAGCACGCCGATTTAGTCAAGGTCGATATTTTGATTAATGGCGAGAAAGTCGATGCGCTAGCGACCATCATTCATCGTGATCGCTCGCAAAGTCGTGGACGTGTACTGGCTGAGCGCATGAAGGAGATTATTCCAAGGCAGATGTTCGAAATTGCCGTTCAAGCAGCAATAGGTTCACATATCATTGCGCGTTCATCTATAAAAGCACTACGCAAAAACGTTACTGCCAAGTGTTATGGCGGTGATGTTTCCAGAAAGCGTAAATTGTTGGAAAAGCAGAAGGCGGGCAAACGCCGCATGAAGCAAGTGGGTAGGGTCGAGATCCCACAAGAAGCATTCTTGGCAGTCTTACAAGTGGATCGAAAATAATGCCTTCAAGTTGGGCGGACAAAATTAATTTTCCGTTGCTGTTGGTCATTGCGACCGCTGTAACCGGGATTATCTGGTTAATAGACAGTCTGATGTTTGCGCCCAAACGCAAAGCGTCAATGCGTGCAGAGAACGGGGAGCTGCCTTTGCTGGTTGAATATGCGCAATCATTCTTCCCGGTTCTGGTGGTTGTTCTTGTTTTACGATCGTTTCTGTTCGAGCCGTTTCGTATTCCATCAGGCTCGATGATTCCAACCTTGTTGGTCGGTGATTTTATTCTGGTTAACAAATTTAGCTATGGTGTCCGGCTGCCAGTCATTAATAAAAAAATACTGGATACTGGCGTTCCCGAAAGAGGTGACGTCGCGGTTTTTCGTTACCCCCAGGATCCAAAGCTTGACTACATCAAACGTGTGGTCGGCCTGCCCGGGGATACGGTGGTGTATGAAAATCGGCAGTTCACCATTAATGGCGAAACCATGAAGACAGGTAACGACGAAGCTTACATCAGCCCCATCGACAACCTTTCAGTATCCGGAGCAATTGAGAGGCTGGAGAGTCTCGGTGGCGTTGAACATGCGATTCTGGAATACCCTAACGAATTTCCAAAGCGATCCGGGTCTATTGTTGTGCCTGCTGGACACTACTTTATGGTGGGCGACAACCGCGATCGTAGTAATGACAGTCGTTTCTGGGGTTTCGTGCCAGAGGAAAATCTGGTGGGTGAGGCTAAATACATTTGGATGCACTGGAATGAAGGTGTTATCTGGACTCGCTTGATGAGTGCTATTAAATAGCCTGCCTACTGTAAATTTAGAGCTCTGTCACAGCTTCAGTAAATGTCCTGGCCGTGGCAGATGGCTTGCGCTCCTTGGGCCACATTATGGGTTCAGCTCTGACGCGATTCTGACGCTGTAATAGTTATAAAGGTAAGCCGCCACACGTGGGCTGCCATTAACTATTCAACGGACGATCAGACTCGAATTATGTCTAGAGCACAATTTCCAGGTCCTCAGAGGCAACGTGGTATCGGTATGCTTACGGTCTTTATCATGCTATCCATTGGCATCTTTCTTGGCATTTTCGCCATAAAGATTGTTCCTCAATATCTTGAGAACTGGACCGTTAAGACCATCGTTCAAAATGCTGCAGAAGATCCTAGTTTCTTAAAACAGACAAAGGGCCGAATCTACATCGATCTTAATAAGTCCTACCGGCAAAATAATCTTTGGAATTTAACAGCGGAAGATACGGTTGTACTTGAAAAAGTAGGCCGCAACAAAGGTTATAGCATTTCTGTTAAATACGAGAAGCGCGCTAATTTTATTCACAATATCTATCTTGTTACGGCATTCGAGGAGACTCCGGAAATAACGGCTGCTCCCTAGTTTCCCTTGCCGGGACACAGAGCCTGCGCACACTGTTAAAATGTGTATATGACAGATATAAGCACACTGTGCACAAAGCTCGATTACCAATTTACCGACGACGCCTTGTTGGTGGAGGCTTTGTCGCATCGTTCCTGCGGGGCGGTGAATTATGAGCGTTTGGAATATCTAGGCGATGGTTTTCTGAATTTCACCATCGCAGCCGAAGTTTTCCATTATTACCCTCAAGAAGATGAAGGTGCACTGAGCCGTCTGCGAGCTAGTCTCGTTCGCCAGAGTACGTTGGCTGCTATTGCGCGTGAGCTTAAACTCGGCGATTACTTGAATCTTGGAATAGGCGAGCTGCGCAGCGGCGGGTTCAAACGCGACTCAATCTTGTCTGACGTAGTTGAATCGATTATCGGTGCCGTATTTCTGGATGCTGGCTACGAACGGGCGCGACAGCTGGTTTTGCGATTGTATGGCGACCGCATAGAAAAGCTGCCACCTGCTGCTGATTTAAAAGATCCCAAAACGCGTCTCCAGGAATGGCTGCAGGCTCAAGGATTGGATCGTCCCGAGTACACGGTGGTGGATACTACCGGCAAGTCCCACGACATGCGCTTTACGGTGACCTGCGAGTTAGTTTCCCCTGCGCTGTCGGTCACCTCTACGGCAACCAGCAGGCGCAAGGCTGAGCAAACGGCAGCTGCACGAATGCTTGAGAAAATCCACGCCCTGTCTGACGATAAGTGAGTGCTTATGGGTAGCGCTAGGGTAAACTGCTACATGATCACGAATATTCAGGCGACTTAATGACCTATTGCGGTGTTGTATCTATTGCCGGCAGACCTAACGTGGGCAAGTCGACCTTGCTTAACAAACTGATTGGGCAAAAGCTCAGCATAACTGCGCATAAACCGCAGACTACTCGCCACAGTATTCACGGTATTCACACTGAAGGTGAGCGTCAGATCATCTATGTGGATACCCCAGGTATCCACGTAACTGGCACTCAGAAGCTTAATCAGGTGTTAAATCGTACAGCTTCGTCCTCGCTTCATGACGTTGATGTGGTGATTCTGTTGTTGCAGGCAATGGTCTGGAACGACGACGATCAACGTGCCTACGAGCTAGTGAGTAATTCTGGTGTCCCATTTTTCATAGCCATCAACAAGATCGACACCATTAAGCACAAGAAAGATCTGCTGCCGTTTTTAACGAAAATACCCAAGCACGAGCGTCTTCGCGACGTCATGCTCATCTCTGCTCGCAAAGGTTCGGGAGTCGATGCTTTGGTAGAAGGCGTCAGTAAGTTGATCCCTGAGGCGCCTTGGCAATTTGGTGCAGACGAATTAACCAATCGCTCATCGCGATTTCTCGCTTCAGAAGCCGTACGTGAGCAACTTACTCGGTTGTTGTCTGCAGAGCTGCCTTATGCGCTGAGCGTTGAAATTGAAACCTTTGAAGAAAGCAAGGATTTACTCAGAATTGGCGCTGTTATCTGGGTCGACAAAGCGAGTCAGAAGGGCATAGTCATTGGCAAAGGTGGCGCTCAGCTTAAAGAAGTTGGAACGCGTGCGCGCGCTACTCTGGAAACGTTGTTCGATAACAAGGTGTTTCTGCAATTGTGGGTGCGAGTCAAAGAAGGCTGGGCCGATGATGAACGAGCATTGCGCAGTTTGGGCTACGAAAGTCCCTGATATAACATATGGATACGGATGGCAGTGTCAGTTCGTCCCTGCAAGCGGCTTACATTCTTCATTACAGGGAATTTCAAGAATCCAGCTTTATTGTGGATGCATTCACGCTGACTCATGGCCGTATTGCTTTAGTTGCCAAGAGTGCACGAAATTCTAAACCTAGAACACGAGCGTTGTATCAACCGTTCCGCCCACTGTTACTGTCCTGGGTGGGTGCTGGAGATCTACGCACCTTAACGGGCATAGAGGAAAGTGGGCAGGCGTTGGATTTGGCCGATGCAGAACTTGCCTGCGCCTATTATTTAAATGAACTCGTGCTACGACTGGCTGGCAAAGATCAGCCCCAGCCAACGATCTTTGCGTATTACTCGATGGCCCTGGATCAGTTGGCCAGTCAGACAATTTCTATTCAAGAAGTGCTTCGTACGTTTGAAGTTCAACTGCTCGATGGTCTGGGCGTGTTGCCCAATTTTGCTTATTGCACGGGCGATGGAAGTGCCGTGGATCCATCGCGTGAATACCGGTATCACCCAGCGAATGCGATTGCTGTGGTGACCAATAGAGCCGCTTTTGTGCAGGGTTCTGATGAGCCGGTACAGGATGCTAATCACAACGCTTATCTGGGTATTCAGAAAGAAAAGCATCGTTTAGGGGCTGGTGATAGTCGAAACCCGAATATCCAGGCTGACGGTATGACGCCAGACGAGGGTGTGTTGGTGGACGGTTCGACTCTGATCGCTTTGTCCGAGCTTGAACTAAGCGATGCAACCGTTTTGAGCCAAGCCAAAGTACTTATGCGCCATGTGCTTCGCGTACATCTTGGCGATAAGCCTTTGCGCAGTCGAGAATTGTTTGATTCTCTGGTGAGGCGAAACTAGGTTTGACCCTACGTTGCCTGCAGTATAAGTAACACGCTAGCCACTATAGCCAGCACTCCAGCAAGCTCCCGTCGTGTCACTTTCTCTTTAAAGAAGAAGGTGGTTAACAACAAAGTAAAGATGAATTCAATCTGACCTAATGATTTTACTAAGGCAGGGTTTTGCAAGGTCATCGCGGTAAACCAACCGACTGAACCCAACGCGCTGGTTAGACCGACAAACCAGGCAAGACTAATGCGTTTACGAATGGCGACAAATTGCTCTTTTTCGCGCACGGCGATGTAGGCAATACACAGGATGGATTGAGCGCTGACCATAAAGACCAGGGTCAAAGCTGCGCTTTTCAATGCAGGCAGTTCTAAACTAAGGCTTGCCTCTCGCAACCATAGAGAAGTCAGTGCGAAGGCGGTGCCCGATAACGTACCCAGCACGACATTCATGGGTTCCCATTGCCCGGTTTTTGTTGGGACACTAACGATAAATATACCTAAGACACCCACGGCCACCGCTAGCCAGCCTAAGGCCGACAGCGAGCTACCAAATAACAGCATGCCGAATACAGCTGTTTGAATAGCTTCGGTCTTGGCAAAGCTTGTGCCTACCGTAAAATTTCGAAAGCTGAAACACTTAACCAACAGAACAGTGGCAATTATTTGGGCAACGCCTGCCATCAGTCCATAGATGATGAACCGTGCGTTGCCTAGCGCATCGGAGAATAATGCAAGCGCCGTAAATTGGCTGATAAACAGCAAGTACGCTATGGCAAAAGGCAATCCGAAAACATAACGAATCAGCGTTGCGCCCATGGGGCTGACGGTGCTGCTTATCTGTTTTTGACCCGCCGTACGTACCGCTT
>JBLHWG010000215.1:0-8717 GCA_047629055.1 Halioglobus sp. | reverse complement strand
AACCGCCAACCCTCTCTGGTAACACTGGTTACTCAGGCACTTCATTACGTTGAAGAGGAAACCGGCGCCGTCGTTCCATCAATTCAGCCAGCAGCAACCTACGCTCGCGACGAAAATTATGATGTTCGTAAACCTTATTGGTATCGACGCGATGGAAGCCAAACCACAACCCACGCTGAACAAATAATTGCCAAACTGGAAGGTGCTGTCGATTCGCTGCTATTCGCATCTGGCATGTCAGCCTGCACGGCTCTCATCGAACAACTTGCAACAGGTGCACATGTTGTTGCACCAAAGATCATGTATCACGGCGTACTGCAACAATTTCAAAACTATGAAAGAAACGGCAGAATCACCGTCAGTTATTACGACGCTGGCGACTGTGATTCACTTGCAGCAGCCGTCAAGAAAGGTCAGACACAAATGATCTGGGTTGAGACACCCAACAATCCCAATTGGGAGGTGACTGATATCACTAAAGCCGCCAGCATTGCGCACGCAGCAGGTGCAAAATTGGTAACGGACTGCACAGGCACACCCCCTTGCATGACACAGGCGCTCGAGCTTGGTGCCGACATTTCGTTTCATTCGGCAACAAAGTATTTGAACGGGCACTCGGATGTTACAGCGGGCGTACTATCCGTCAACGAAACGGGTAGCTATTGGCAAGAAATCGCCACAATCAGAAAATTGCAGGGGACCATATTGCATTCCTTTGATGCATCCCTGCTGATAAGGGGCATGCGAACACTTTTCCTTCGTGTGGAGAAATCTTCCACTAACGCTATGGCTATCGCCAAACACTTTGAAGGGCACCGTCAGCTTGAAGCAGTACTGTTCCCGGGGCTTATCTCCCATCCGGGTCACGAGATCGCCAAACGCCAGACCAACGGACAGTTTGGAGGCATGATGTCATTCATCGTCAAAGGCGCCGAACAAACAGCGATTGATGTTGCCCGATTTTGCGAAATCTTCTACCCAGCGACTTCACTCGGCGGTGTAGAGAGCTTGATTGAGCACCGAAAAACCGTCTCTGGAGAGGGATTTCCTGTGCACCCCAGACTACTCAGATTGTCCATTGGTATCGAGGAGGCCGACGATTTGATATATGACCTTGAACAGGCTCTTGCGCGTGCAACGAGCTGCAATACACGATAATTGGCATTAGCGGGCTGGCCCAAATCCGCTATTCACATTAATTTGGCTTGTTTAGCGAAAATCTATATCCAAACGCGACCTTTAAAGTGTCACAGAAGACCATAGATCATCAGGCTTTGACATAATCCAACTCATAACTTAAGTCAATTTGATGTCTTGACGCTAAAGCGACTACTCCTTCCTCTAACATTTCCCAACTTAAAATATGAATACTAAACAGTTTTATATCAACGGCGCCTGGGTAGATCCTATCGACGGTACCGATCTGGACGTTATCAATCCTTCAACCGAAGAGGTCTGCGCAACGATTTCTCTAGGTGGTGACGCCGACGTACAAGCGGCAGTTGCTGCGGCCAAGAAAGCATTTGAGACCTGGTCGTTATCCAGCAAGGCAGATCGCCTGAAACTGATGAATCGAATTCTTGAAGTCTATGTATCTCGCTCTGAGGAAATGGCTCATACCATCAGTAAAGAAATGGGCGCCCCTATTGACATGTCAATGGCGGCTCAATCAGGCACAGGCTCGTATCACATTAAAGCCTTCATAGACACTTTGGAAGCCTTTGAATTCGATAGAGAACTCAGACCCAACACACCCAATGACCGGGTGCTGTACGAGCCTATAGGCGTGTGCGGGCTTATCACGCCATGGAACTGGCCGATGAACCAAATCGCCCTGAAAGTTATGCCGGCAATTGCAACTGGATGCACCATGATTCTGAAACCATCAGAGCTCTCACCACTCTCAGGTATGTTGTTTGCGCAAATATTGCATGAGGCCGGCGTGCCTGCAGGCGTATTTAATTTACTCAACGGAGACGGCCCAGGTGTGGGCACTGGCCTTTCCGGACATCCAGATGTGGCAATGATCTCCTTCACGGGTTCATCGCGTGCCGGAATAGCGATATCAAAGAATGCAGCAGACTCCTTAAAACGCGTTTCACTGGAGCTTGGCGGCAAAGGCGCCAATATCATATTTGCCGATGCACCTGCTGATGCAGTATCCAAAGGTGTTGCGCGTTGTTTTAATAACACGGGACAATCCTGTAACGCCCCTACACGCATGCTCGTTGAACGCTCACGCTACGACGAAGCCGTTGCGCAAGCAAAGGCTCAAGCTGACAACACGAAGGTTGCTGCCGCATCTGAAAACGGTTCGCACATCGGGCCACTCGTCAGCAAAGCGCAATACGACAAAGTACAAGGTTTGATTAAACGTGGCATTGAAGAAGACGGCGCACGATTGGTAGCTGGCGGACTTGGTCGTCCTGACGGATTGGACAGCGGCTACTTCGTACGCCCCACTATCTTCGCCGACTGCAATAACGACATGGTTACCATGCGTGAAGAAATCTTTGGACCCGTGCTTTCCATGATGCCATTTGATACTGAAGAAGAAGCTATCCAGATTGCAAACGATACTCCTTATGGTTTAACTAACTATGTGCAAACCGAAGACGGTGCAAAAGCCAACCGGGTCGCCAGACGCCTACGATCAGGCATGGTGGACATGAACGGCCAGGGACGCTCTGCCGCATCGCCTTTCGGCGGATACAAGCAATCAGGGAATGGACGTGAAGGTGGACATTGGGGAATGGATGAATTCCTGGAAGTCAAAGCGATCGGCGGTTGGAATAGCGACGCTTAGACTACGCCTACCCATATTACTTGCAGACCATTAATAAGACAGAGCCCCTGATGAACCCTACAATAGATCTACTTAAATCCCACAGATCCATTCGAAAATTCACCGACGATCCCGTCACTGATGAGCAGGTTAGAGACATCGTCTCTGCTGGGCAAGCTGCTGCCACGTCCAGCAACGTTCAAGCGGTCTCTGTTATTCAAGTCAACCAGCCGGCCGTGCGTGAAAGCATGGCCGAACTTGCCGGTGGCCAATCCTGGGTCACCGCTGCTGGTGCGTTTCTGGTGTGGTGTGCCGATCTTCGTAGAAGTGCTGCCGCCTGCGCGCAAGCAGGCGGTGAGTTCGAAGCTGGAATGACCGAGCACTTTCTGATCGCCACCATTGATGTTGCGTTGGCAGCGCAGAACGCGGTCGTTGCTGCTGAATCCATGGGCTTGGGAATTTGCTATATCGGCGGTTTACGCAATAATCCGGCAAAGGTGTCTGAGTTATTAGCACTGCCTGAGCAGGTATACCCAGTATTCGGGCTATGCCTGGGCTACCCCGATCAAGATCCGGACATCAAGCCTCGCCTATCTTTAGATGCTGTACTTATGCAAGATACCTATTCTGCAGAGCAGCAGGAATCGCACTTCGATGACTATAACCAGCATCTTGGCCACTACTATCAGACCCGAACAGGTGGCACTAAAGTGAGTCAGTGGACAGACGAGATGAAAAAATTAGTGGGCAAGGAATCTCGACCACACATGCGCGAGTTCCTTTCCGACCAAGGGTTCAAGATGCGATAAGCCAAGCCACTACTCAGAAAAAATACGACACTTCGAATTGAAGATTGTCTTCTTCATCAAAACCCGCAAACGCGGCATCGTTCACAACATCCTGGAATATAGTCAGTCGTACACTGGCCTTAAAATTACTGCCAAGTCGACGACTTCCCTCTAGCGTTATCAGTTGCCCGCCTTCATCCAGATCTGCAATAACACCCAGTAAACCTTCCAACGATTGTTCATCGTTCATAGCCAGTCGCAGACCAATTAATAGATCGTTTTGGAAAGGTTGATCGGCGTCATCGCCTCTATCGTCGTATAACCACTCTGTGACGATTCCCAAGTCCGCACCCGACTCACGGATATCGTAGAAGCTGTATTCAAAGCCAGAAACAAACGCTGCATGATCGGTAAATTCATCTCCCGATCTGTGTACAAATTCTGCTTTTAACAACCAGCTTTCTAACGTTGCCTGTATGCCGAGTCCTAATTGGGTCTGCTGGTAGAAATAGGGAACCAGTGAAGCACTAGCAGGGTTGAATCTAAATTGCGGATCTCGTGCTGTACCGTGGAATACGTGGGCACCAACATCCCATTGATCAAATGCAAAACTGACTCTTCCCGCAAAATCCACATGCCTGGATCGATCAGCTGATTCATACAAGGCATTGTCAGCATCCAGGCTAACGGGCAAGCGTGGTCTACCATCATCGCCAGGCAAAGTACGGGTTCTAAAACCTGGTAGGACGTATAAATCAATGTCTCCCCAATCTCTAATCAAGACAAGGTTGATCATTGGTTGACCCAGCTTTGCTGAAGAGCCGTCGTTTTCTACCAAGTCTGTTTGATTAATGACGTCAACCAGATTATTAGACTCAACGACTCCCCAAAACACTTTGCCAAGCCCCGCTTTGAGCTCCCAGCTTTCACCCAAGCGCGCGTAGACAAACTCACGAAAATCAAAATGGCTTCTATCTTCGTCATGCTGGTCGAGTCGAAGGAATGGCGTGACCGTAAGCGAGGCGTCTTCCCCTATCGGGGTATAAAATTCTATCTCGCTAAATAGTGAGGCATTGCTACTCTGATCAGCCCTATGCATCGGCTCTGTTGGAAAAAACTGCACTTGCAAGCCGACGTTTCCACGCGTTTCCCACTCAGCGTATACAGACGTGGCTGCTCCAAGTAGAGCAGCTCCCACAACAGATAGTTTCAATACATTCATAGCGCGTGTTACCGAACTCTTTTTAGCGCTTTGCTGTCAAAGTCCTTATCTGTCAAACCCGTCTGAAATTCGTAGTCAGACCACTCAAGAATAGTTCTCTTACCGGTTTGCTCGTTCAGCATTTCCATGCGCCCTGGGCGCCAGAATTTATCCAGATATTGAGTAAATTCGCTAGCTTCAAGCGTTTTAAGTGAAGAATTTTTTCTGTCAAAGTACTCAACTCTTACAGCAACCAATCTTTCCTGATCAATCCAGTTGATCAAGCGTGTATAGCCAGAGTGCTTGTAAGCAGGAACAGCTTCAATCTGATGAGTAACCCGTCCATTTAAATCAACATCGCCCAGATAGCGATAAGTGTACTTGTCCACTTCCTGAGAGCTAATATCCTCGAATGCAAACTCACTACCCATAAACGGACCCGATTTGTTTTTGGAGGAGATTCGCTTTACACGCTTCAGAGCAGGCAAATACAACCATTGCTCATCGGCATCTGTAGCGTGTGAGTGAGTCAGACTGGCAGTTCCTTTCACGTCAGCTGGCTCATCAAAAATAGACATACTTTTGTCACCATCACCCTGCACTTCCAGAACACGAGAGCGCATGCGGCGAGTGCTTTTCTTTCCCGAACGGTTGATGAGCGTCATCGTCATCGCCGATACAGTATCGACGAACCCAGTATCCTGGTCTTGAGCAGACGTGGCTATTTCAAGCCCGCGCTCTTCTGGAGTCTGAGCCCATGCCAGGGAGCTGATAAGCAGCCCTGCTGTTAGTATCGTTACTGTTTTTTTTACCGAGCTTGTATTCATCATTTATTTCGTTCTCCTGTCTTTTTACTTGTTGCAGAATAGCCAGAACACGTAACCTGAATTATTCATGAAAGAATTTTTGCAGAAAGGCCTTCCGTGGGGCGGCCCTTCCGCGTTCCATAAACAATCTAGGCACCTTGAGGAGCGGTATCTGCCACTGCTACATGCCCTTCTGTTTTCTTATCACCGTCAACCAGTAACAGCAGCGATGGTAGAAACAAGAAATCAACAATCAGTGCGATGGCAATCGTGATGGCAGTGAGCAGGCCCATTTGGGAGTTCACTTGAAAGTTGGATTGTGCGATCACCATGAAACCAGCCACCAACACGATGGTAGTCACCGTGAGTGCTACACCGACAGTATTGAATGCATAACGAATGGCGTCCTCGGCATTCATTCCACGCTCGCGTCGTGCTCTTAAATATTTACTCAAGAAATGGATGGTGTCATCCACCACGATTCCGAGCGTCATCGCGACAACTACTGACACCGCTAATCCAACCTCTCCTACCAGCATGTACCAGACGCCAAATGCCATGAGTGCCGGTGCAATATTGGGTATCAGACTGACCGCACCAAATTTAACTGATCGCAGTGCGAATACTAGAATCAGTGATATTAATACCAGCGCGATACCCGTACCGGACAACATGCTGATGATGTTTCGCATACCGATGTGAGAAAACATGATCGTTGGCCCCGATGGTACCGACGCAATATTCGGAGTATTTGTTCTCATCCAATCCATCGACTCCTGCTCAATGCGCAACATTTCATTAGTAGAGACTGTTTCAAGTGTCGCAGAAATGCGTGTCGTCGATTTATCGAAGTTGATCTGATTGTTTAGATCAAGACCATAGGGTAGGGACATTTCATACAACAACAAATACTGCGCTGAGAGTTCGCGGCTCTCCGGCAGCTTGTAAAAGGCTTCGTCGTCCCCGTGCATGCTGCGGTTAAGCCGCCTCATGGTCTCTGTAATCGCACTCACGTGCTGTACTTCAGGCAGACCCAAAAGATAGTTTTCAAATTTTTCTACATCGGCCAGAAATTCTGGACCACTGACACCGCCCTCTTCTTTCGAGTCAACCGAGAAATCCACAATGTACAAGCCCGATAACTTATCTGTAATTTCATCGACCTCTACTCGGAATGGCACCGACTCATCGAAGTAATGAACGAACACGTCGTTAAGTTCATTCTTGGGTGCAATTAGCGCTAAGCCAACCATGACGACACCCATCGTCCAGAAAAGTGGACGTCGGAAATTAATAACAAAATTGGCAAATCCATCCATAGTGGTAGCCTTTTCGGCATCGCGCACTTTAGCCCGCACCGGCATAACTGCTGAAAATGCAGGTAGAAACGTCACGGCCAGAAAGAAAGCGAACATCACACCCATCGCAGTGATGTTGCCCAGATCGCGGAACGGAGGTGCGTCACTAGCGTTAAGACTTAAAAATCCAATAGCCGTGGTTATCGAGGTTAAAAAGATGGGTGAAAAATTGATGCGTAGGCTCTCTATTACCGCAGCGTGTCGATCCATACCTTTTCGTAAATTTTGATAGAACGTGACTAGATAGTGGACACAGTCAGCTACTGCCAATGTCAATATCAATGTCGGAGCAGACGCTGACGGCGGTGTTAATTTGAAGCCCATCCAACCTGCTGTGCCCATAGCTGCGAGAATCGACATCAGCACCACAAACACCGTGGCAATCATCGCTATCGGACTCGCGACCAGAATAAGCACACCAACAACAATCACGCCAAACGCCATGGGAATGATGGTTGTCATATCTGTGATACTGGCCTCAGAAAATGCCTGATTCAGAAGCACAAGCCCTGAGCTAGTAAACTTGATGTCCGGGTATTCCTGCTCCATGTCCGCGACCATTGTTCGAACAAAGGACACGGCCTCCGCAAGGGCGTCCATCGGGTCTTTAGCTGTGCGTTCTGCAACAGGTAGCGCCAACTCTGCATCGCTTAACTCAGGTGGCATCTCCATTGTTATGTTCACACCTGTAACCCTTGAATCAGGTGCTAGTAGCTTTTTCACGATAGTGGGTTGTGCCATGGCGACACCACGAATTCTCTCAAGCTCTTCAGCTGAAAGCGCCCCCAGATCCTCTACCAGATCAGCGACGATAAGATCGTCCTCTTCAGCATCCATATGCTGGTAGTTAGTCAACGAATCGACACGAATAGAAAACGGAATTTGCCAGGAACGCTCTGTTAAATCAACAACTGCCGCTAGAGTTTCTGGTGAAAAAACATCACCGTTTTTTGGCTCTAGCATGATCAGAACGTTGTCTGATTTTGTGTAGGCCTCCTGCAACTCCTCAAAAGCTAGCAGCTGCGGATTTTCCTTACTGAAAAACACTCTGTAGTCATTGGTAAACGACAGGTTTTTTCCACCTGTTGCCAGGGCAAGTGTTGCAATAACACTTAAAATTATAACTAACCAGCGATTACGAACTACCCACGCAGCATAGCGTTCGATCATTGAATGTTCCTCAGACTAGTAAATTAGGCGAGACCATCACGCAAATGCGCAAGAGTGTCAGTAAAGAATTCGTTTTCTAAATGATCGCGCAATGCCATCGTCTCTTCGGGACTCATCAATGGCTTCCAATCCAATCCATTGAGCATGACTTGCAGCAACGTTGTTATAGATGTGCCTGGGTCGCGAACGCCCATGTCAGTCAATGGTGTTGAAAAAGTACGTAACAGCTGGCCGCCATAACACATCGACCACATACCGTAGACCAGTTCTGCAGCGTTGAGCGTGCCAGTTGGCAACGACCCGTCATCCATGGCATCCTGGAAAATACTTGCACACACAGTGATTATGCCGCTCTCAAGCTTTCGAAAAGAGAGCAGGCTTTGTTCATCAACCTTATTTAATACACCGTCAGCATGAACATGTTGCAACATATAGATATCACGCGGCTCGATATTCATCCACAGCTCATGAGCAATCTGAAAAGCCAGCAAACGCTCTCGATGCGATCCGTTATAAGTAGCCGCCTGCTCACCTAAGGTGTGCAACCCTGCCATTCGCTCGAGGCATAGCTGGATCAGCAATTCTTCTTTGCAAGAAAAATGTTGGTAT
>JBLHWG010000214.1:0-8776 GCA_047629055.1 Halioglobus sp. | reverse complement strand
ATTTCGATCATTTTCACAACATCAAGCTGTGCAGACTCTTTGAATTGTTCAGGGTTAAAATTGCCCTCATCTGTTCTGCAACCAAAATAGCCAGTGCCGATTTGCCAGACTATATCGCCGCCTTGCTTGTGGTAAGGGCTTAAACTTCCTTCTCCTGTGTTGTGGGAGAAACCACCTATTTTTGCGCCACGATTAAGCGCTTTGATTGCATTACCGCTTAGGGCACCATAACTCATGGCTGAGATATTAAGTGGAGATGCCATATAGGGCTTGGCGCAACGATGTGCTCCAAATTCTACCCGAGGATCCATATTGTGCGGGTGCAATGGTACTAGTGAGTGATTAATCCACTCGTAACCAGCTCGATTGACATCAAAGATGGTTCCAAAGGGGCGCGTGTCTCGATCACCCTTCGCCCGTTGATATATCAGAGAGCGGAATTCCCTAGGAATGGGAGCCCCACTGGTTTCCGATTCGACAAAATACTGTTGAATTTCCGGCCTAACCGATTCAAGCAAATAACGAAACCAGCCAACAACAGGATAGAGTCGCCGAATTGTTTGCTTCGCCTGGAACATGTCAAGCAGTCCCAGCACAATGATCGGAATCAAAAACAGCATGATCCAAAGTGTGGGTGACCAGAGCTTTGAAAGCCCCAATACCACTAGCGGTGCACTGATAGCGAAAATCACAAAGTACTGGCGCATCAACACGATCTCAAACCCTCAGTTAGCTAAATTCAAATACTAGCCTGGACTATTCACGAATAAACCAGGCTAGGTATTCTGCGACAAGGAAAATGCAAAGACGTTAAGCCAATAAACAACTATCTACCTGCGGGCTAACCTTAAGTCTCAGGACGCATATGAGGAAAAAGAATAACATCTCGAATACTGGGTGACGCAGTCAACAGCATGACCAAGCGATCAATTCCAATACCCTCACCTGCGGTGGGCGGCATTCCATACTCTAAGGCGCGAATATAGTCAGCGTCGTAGTGCATAGCTTCTTCATCACCTGCATCCTTATCAGCGACTTGAGCTTTGAAGCGCTCCGCCTGATCTTCAGCATCATTGAGCTCCGAAAAGCCGTTAGCTATTTCCCGGCCACCCACAAACAACTCAAAGCGATCCGTTACCAACGGATCGTTGTCGTTTCTGCGTGATAGAGGAGATACTTCGGTTGGGTACAGGGTAATGAACGTCGGATCCATCAGGTTCTCTTCAACCGTTGCTTCAAATATTTCAGTTTGAATCTTCCCCAAACCCCAGGAGGGTTTCACGTCTATATGTAGATTTTTGGCGATAGCAGTGGCTCCTTCCATTTTTGCAAGCGCGTCGGCTTGAACGTCAGGGTTGTGAGACAGAATTGAATCAAACAGGCTTAATCGAGTGAATGGCTTTTCGAAATCAAACTCTTGATCGCCGTTTTCTGCACGGATTTTCAACGTACCCACAACATCTTTCGCCAGGCCTCTGAGTAATTCTTCAGTGGTGTCCATCAAGTCGTTGTAATCGGCATAGGCCCAGTAGAATTCGAGCATAGTGAATTCAGGATTATGGCGAGTACTCAAACCTTCGTTACGAAAACTTCGATTAATTTCAAATACGCGATCAAATCCGCCTACTACTAAGCGCTTCAAATAAAGCTCAGGGGCAATGCGTAAATATAAATCGATATCCAGTGCATTGTGATGGGTGGCAAATGGCTTGGCTGCAGCCCCACCCGGTATTACATGCATCATGGGGGTTTCAACTTCGAGGAATTCACGCTGCATGAAAAAATTTCGGATGTAAGCGATTACTTGAGAGCGAATACGAAATGTTTTCCGAGTCTCTTCACTGGTCATCAAGTCAACATAACGTTGCCTGTAACGCGTCTCTTGATCACTAAGCCCATGAAATTTCTCAGGTAAAGGGCGCAATGATTTGGTTAACAACTCAAAAGATTGAACTTTTATGGACAGCTCGCCTGTTTTGGTGATGAAGAGCAGTCCGGTCACTCCAAGAATATCGCCTACATCCAGGTGCTTGAATTGGTCATACATTTCCTCGCCTATTGTTCCCTGATGAAAGAACAACTGTGTGGAACCACTGACATCCTGTAAGTCAGCAAAACTCGCTTTTCCCATGATGCGTTGAAACATCATTCGGCCAGCAACGCTGACGGTTATTGCTTCTTCAGCAAGCGCAGTCTTCTCTTTCTTATCATGTTCAGCGTGCAAAGCTGCCGCAAGGTGTGCGGGGCGGAAGGTATTGGGAAACGCATTACCTGTCTGCCGAATGTCGAAAAGCTTTGCGCGGCGTTGTTGGATGAGTTGATTGTCGTCGTCAGTCATGGGTATGTTGAGTATCTCAATGAGTTTGAAAAATACGTTTATTACAAACCTGCTTTCAAACTTTCAGTCAGGAAGGCCGTGATATTGCCATCAAGTACGGCTTGCGTATTGCTGGTCTCAAGGCCTGTACGTAGGTCCTTGATGCGCGATTGGTCGAGTACGTAAGAACGAATCTGACTACCCCAGCCAATATCCGATTTGCCCTCTTCTACGACCTTTTGATCTCCCTGTCGGCGCTGAAGTTCTGCTTCATACATCTTGGATTTAAGCTGCTTCATGGCTGTGGCCTTATTTTTATGCTGCGACCGATCATTCTGACATTGCACAACAATACCGCTAGGCCCGTGAGTTATACGCACCGCTGATTCAGTACGGTTGACATGCTGACCACCAGCACCACTAGCTCGGTAAACATCGATTCTTAAATCTGCCGGGTTTATGTCGATGTCGATATCATCATCGACTTCGGGAGATACAAAAACTGCCGCAAATGAGGTGTGTCGGCGGCTACCCGAATCAAAAGGACTCTTTCTAACTAAACGATGCACACCTGTTTCAGTTCGCAACCAGCCAAAGGCGTGATCACCTTCAAAACGTATGGTCGCAGACTTTATACCCGCTACATCGCCAGGTGAAGCCTCAATAAGTTCGGTCTTGTAGCCTTGGTGCTCACCCCAGCGTAAATACATTCGACACAGCATCTCTGCCCAGTCCTGTGCTTCTGTGCCACCACTACCAGATTGAATATCCAGAAAAGCTGGCGCAGGATCCGAACTGCCTGAGAACATTCGTCTGAATTCGAGACCGGCCACGCGTTCTTCCAAGCTCGCTAAATCTGTGGCGACGGCGTCGACTGTGTCCTCGTCGTCTTCTTCACGAGCCATGTCTAGCAAATCTGATGCATCGACAAGACCGGAACTCAGGGCATCCAGAACATCCATCGTCTCTTGCAAGGTAGCGCGTCTTTGACCTAGCTTTTGGGCTTTGTCCGGGTTATTCCAAACAGCAGGGTCTTCAAGTTCGCGAAGAACCTCTTCTAGTTCTTCTTTTTTGGCATCGTAGTCAAAGATACCCCCGGAGGGAGTCGGCACGCTGCCGCAGATCCTCAATGTGAGTCAGATAGGGATTGATTTCGATCATGAGGACACACGCTGAAGCTTAAGTAGTTTACGAGGATCTAAGTTTACCGCAAAGCAGCCTGCTCTAGATGATGAACCCTAAGTTGTAGCGATTGACGGTCACGCCAAGTGTTCACATCAAGAGAATAAATCGCAAAAACAGGTTGATCTGCACGTGGCGCAAGATCACAGTTGAAGGCAATCGCATCGACAGGCCGCAGATCAGTATCGCCCCAAGAATTCAAGGTTAGCTTGAGATGGCCTGTACCCACCACTCTGTGGTCAGCCACCGCAAAATAGTCTGAGAACATGGGAGCCTCAAAATCTTGCCCCCAAGGCATTATTGTGGCCAGAACGGCTGCATTGCTCAGAGTTCTTTGTTCAATGGGGAGAGATCCATCGGTATGGAACTCTCGAACACGCAACTGGCTATTCACAGCGTTACGCACAGCGTTTTCAAACGCCTTCCTGAATTCGTCTAGGTATTGCCTGCCCAGCGTCAAGCCTGCGGCCATTGCATGACCACCAAATTTATCAATCATCCCGACATGCTCAGTCGCTATTGATTGCAATACATCCCGAATATGCACACCGGGGATACTTCTCGCAGAACCTTTAATCTCTTCATCATTGTCACTGGTAAAGATGATTACTGGCCGATGCAGGCTCTCCTTGATTCGACCCGCAAGAATTCCGATAACACCCTGATGCCATTCATCATCGTGCAAACAAATACTGAAGTTATCCGCCTGATCCAAATCCTCAAGTGATAGTGCGGCGAGCTGCTCATCAGCTGTCGAGCGCATATCACGCTCAATAGCACGACGTTGCTCATTCAATGAATTGAGCGTCTGGGATAACGAATCAGCATCAGCTTTCGAACGACTCATTAAACACTCCACACCGAGTCGCATGTCGTCGAGCCGGCCAGCCGCATTCAACCGGGGGCCGATTCCAAATCCAATATCCTGCGTTGACATGGTATCCGCGTTACAACCGGCGGCCGACAGTAAAGACAACACTCCATGGCGTGTTTTGCCTCGGCGAATTCTCCGTAAGCCTTGCTCCACCAGAATGCGATTCGTTGCATCCAGAGGAACAACATCTGCCACCGTGCCAATGGCAACGAGATCAAGAAGATCGGCTATAGGCGCATTTGCGGCAGGATCAGACTGCCTGGCAAGTTCAGAGCGTAGCGCAATCAAGGTGTAGAAAATGACTCCTACACCCGCCAAATTGACCGCAGGGAAGGTTGATTCATTCAGATTCGGGTTAACGATGGCAACAGCATTTGGCAACATTTCAGGAGGGAGATGATGATCGGTGACAACCACATCGATGCCTAGTTTGGATGCGTGATCGACTCCGTCTATCGAAGCAACCCCATTATCAACTGTAATAATGATATCCGGATTATGGTGCTGTTTCGCTTGATCCACGATTGCAGGTGACAAGCCATAGCCGTGCACGAACCGGTTCGGAATCAAGTAATCCAGGTTTTCGAAACCCAGCATTGCAAGCCCCAACATTGCGACTGTGGTGCTGGTTGCGCCATCGCAGTCATAGTCTCCAACTATGAGAACTTTCTCAGAACGGTTCCGTGCGGATAATAATCTTGACACAGCCAAATCGATGTTGGGTAATAAGTCTGGTCGTGGCAAATCGCCCAGGACCAAATCGAGTTCCTTGGTATCAAGAATACCGCGCGCAGCCAAAATGCGATGTACCAATGAATTTTCGTGCAATGCGCTTTGCAGCCCTGGTAGCTTACGCACATGCACCTCCACACTCGCAGGTTCGAACCTATCGCTCACGCCCTAACCCTGCCTTTTTTCGTTAAACCAGCGTCTGAGCTGCGCAGGAGATTTAAGTAGCGACAATGCACGAAGCAGGCGATTTTCGGAGCGCAACTGGGCGCGTTGCAATTCCTTGCTCAGCACGCCTTTGTCTCCATCTTCATTGAATATAGAGAGCTGCTGAATCTCGCCCTTATTTATCCGCTGGCCTAACGGCTCTAGCCACTGCTGATCTATTTGCTCGATGACTCTTTGCATCTGTGTTTCATTTCTAGCAAAAATGGCATTTGCTATTCGGGTGTCAATGATCAAAGAGTCTTCGCAGAGTAAGGGGTTAAATTCCTCCAGTGATTTGCATAACAACTGCAAATCAGCACAAGCCGCTCGGGTAAAATCGTCATCGGCGTATACGGTCCTGGGCCTGGATACGGTCTTGGGTTTGGCCTGCACAGCCAAGCTGGAATACAAAGGTGCCCCACCCCAAAACCAAAGGCTATTGACGGGCAGTTTTCCTAATCGCTCACGCTGCTCATTGACAGGATGTGCATGTAGCAGCATTTGTAACTCTGTCATCAATCGCCGCCATGCTCCTGAGTCTTCCCCGTCCGGCAGATAAGCAGATGCGTTGCGGTTGGCTAAAAACGACGGCGGATAACTCTCCAACCGGGATGCATCCATCCCAGACAAATACCAACCTCGCCCTCCCTGCCGACTTAGAAACATATTATCTGCTAGCAAGAAAGCGTTGATATCTCTAAGCAGGCCCTCTGCTTCATCCTCACTCAGGCCTAGCATCTCGGCAGGCAGTAGCTTTGCGGTATCCCGATCGGCTTGCAGATGGACAGGATCCGCACAGACAAGACCTTTTACCTCACTATGCCAATCACACATCAACATAGCCATAGGCAAGTGCAAGCCCGACGACTCCACAAGGCCCAGATAGTGTTCGAATTTTGCCTGCCAAGGCTGCTGAACTAGGCCGGATTCCCACTGCATTGCACTGGGTGCGGATTCGCTAGATTCCACAGTGTCAGGCTCAACAAGCCGACCAGGCGGCAAATAGCCAGGAATGAGAAAAGTAATATTGAATGGGTTCATCGTTAACGGGAATAGCCGGGAACTCTTGGGAGGCTGAATTACTCTTAACGCTCGTTAGGAATACAAACGATTGCCTAGTGATTCAGAAGAAAATATTGATCGATTGGAACTATTGTGACCACGCTGTACCATTTGGATAACCCGCACGACTGCGTGGAATCGTACTTGCACCCATACATTGCATTGCATTGCACCACTACACTTTATTGATACGGATCAGCGTTAGTTAGTTGTTTCGAATTCACAAACGAGATCCAGGAAAACCAGGAATGCAGAATCGCAAGCTGTTAATCACCGTTATTGTTGCACTACTTGCCGCTTTCTTCATTTTCGATGTTGGTCGATTCTTCAATCTGGAATACCTTAAAAGCGAACAAGCGGCCCTGAACGACCTTTACTTGGCCAAACCACTAATGGTTATAGCATCGTTCTTTCTAATTTATATTATCGTGACGGCCCTATCGCTGCCCGGGGCTGTGATTCTGACACTTGCAGGGGGCGCCCAATTTGGATTGTTACTCGGCCTAGTCATCGTATCGTTCGCATCAACCATAGGTGCGACTTTAGCGTTTCTCGTATCGCGTTATCTGCTTAGAGACACCATCGAAAGCCGATTCGGTGACAAGTTAAGAACGTTTAACAACAATATAGAGAAAGACGGGGCGTTTTATCTGTTCACGGTTCGCCTCGTACCCATTTTCCCGTTCTTTCTGGTTAATTTGGTGATGGGCCTGACTCGCCTGAAAACTGGAGTGTTCTACATTGTGAGTCAGATCGGCATGCTGTTCGGCACACTGGTTTTCGTCAATGCGGGAACTCAATTGGCCAAAATAGAGTCTCTAAGTGGAATCCTTTCTCCAGGGTTGATCTTTTCCTTTGCCTTGTTAGGCATTTTCCCACTCGTAGCTAAGAAAATTGTAGACATGATCAAGGCCAGAAAAATTTACGAAGGTCATCAGAAACCCAAGAAATTCGATCACGACATCGTGGTCATAGGGTCTGGGGCTGGCGGACTAGTCACCTCCTACATCAGTGCAGTCGTCAAAGCAAAGGTGACATTGGTCGAAAAGTCTGAAATGGGTGGAGATTGCTTGAACACCGGATGCGTACCTTCCAAAGCGCTTATTCGAAGTGGAAAGCTGATGCACAACATTGAGCACAGCAATAAATACGGTGTTGAAAACGCAAATGGCAGCATTGATTTTGCCAAAACTATGCAAAGGGTTCACGAGGTTATCGCTAAAATTGCACCGCATGATTCCGTAGAGCGATACACGAGTCTTGGAGTCAACGTTATTCAAGGCGAAGGACGTATTACGTCACCGTGGACGGTCGATGTCAACGGTCAAACTTTGGTCACCCGCAATATCGTTATTGCATCAGGTGGCTCACCATTCGTCCCGCCTATTCCAGGCCTAGAACAGGTGAACTACCTTACTTCGCACAACCTCTGGGAACTTAAGACCCTACCAAAACGGTTGATCGTTCTGGGCGGGGGGCCAATTGGTTGCGAACTGACTCAGGCTTTCCACCGACTTGGAAGTGAAGTGGTACAAGTTGAACGTGAGGGCAAAATAATGGGACGCGAAGATCCCGATGTTGCGGATATGGTTCTGCAGCGTTTTAAGTCCGAAGGTATAAACGTCATGATTAGCACCAACGCCGTAGCTGTGGACGTTAACGGGGATAGCAAGACGCTAATCTGTGAACGTAACGGAGAGCGAATCGAAGTCCCCTTCGATGAGATCATTGTTGCCGTTGGCCGTAAAGCTAATACAACGGGATTTGGACTTGAAGAACTCGGTGTAGAGATATCAAAGCGAGGAACCGTAGCTGTCAACGAATACCTGCAGACTAATTTCCCCAACATTTATGCCGTCGGTGATGTCGCTGGCCCCTATCAATTCACACACGTTGCAGCCCATCAGGCCTGGTACGCAGCAGTCAATGCCCTGTTCGGTTCATTCAAGAAATTTAAAGTGGACTATCGCGTCATTCCCTGGGCAACCTTTACCGACCCGGAGGTCGCTCGAGTGGGCCTGAACGAAAGCGATGCCAAAGAGCAGAAAATTGCCTATGAACTCACCACTTATGGTATTGATGATCTGGATAGAGCCATTGCAGACAGCAGCGACTTTGGAGTAGTTAAGGTCCTTACGGTCCCTGGGAAGGACAAAATTCTTGGCGTCACGATCGTTGGAGAACATGCAGGTGATCTGATTGCCGAGTACGTGCTAGCGATGAAACACGGGCTTGGACTTAACAAGATCCTTGGCACCATCCACATCTACCCCACCTTATCAGAAGCTAATAAATACGCAGCCGGGGAATGGAAAAGAGCGCATCAACCTGCCACATTACTTCGGTGGGTTGAGAAATTCCATGCCTGGCGCAGAGGGTAAAATCAAAGAACTTATCTCGCCCCG
>JBLHWG010000213.1:0-8819 GCA_047629055.1 Halioglobus sp. | reverse complement strand
ACGCTTTGGCGGAGCTGTCGCATTGAACGACGTGGCATTGTCCATTAGGCGCGGTGAAGTTCATGGCTTGCTCGGTTCAAACGGATCGGGCAAGTCCACTCTCATCAAGATTCTTTCTGGTTTCCATAATCCGGAGCCCGGCGCACAGCTAAAACTGTATGGGCAACCGTTGAGCTTGCCCGTTAAAGCCACAGCACTACGAGACAACGGTTTGTCGTTTGTCCACCAGCACCTGGGCCTGGTGTCCACATTGTCAGTCACTGAAAATCTGTATATCGGAAAATTGGCCACCGAAAACAACTGGCGTATCAACTGGGCGGCCGCGCATGAAAATGCCAGTGAGGTTTTCGAACGATTTAATCTCGATCTGGAACCCACTAGCGAGGTAGGTAATCTGTCTGCCGTGCAACAAGCTTTGTTAGCTATTGTGCGTGCTTATGAAACATTGCGCGAAGCAGGGCTACAGCATGCCGACCGACCCGGTGTGTTGGTGTTGGATGAACCCACACCGTTTCTGCCCCAAGCGGGAGTGGAACAGCTATTTGATCTGGTACGTCGATGTGTGGATACCGGTGCAAGCGTTATCTTTGTCAGCCACGATGTCGATGAAGTACGACAGATTACCGACCGAGCGAGCATTCTGCGCAACGGTAGTCTGATAGACACAGTTGTCTCTAAAGACACCAGTCACGAAGGTTTTGTGTCGCGCATCATTGGTCGTGAGCTTGAGCAATACACCGGTACAAAAATTCCGATCGTTAGCGGCACAATAAAATTACGTGCAAAAAATGTGTGTAAAGGCTCCATTGGTCCATTGAGTTTTCAAACTGCTTGTGGCGAGATACTTGGCTTAACCGGATTGATAGGGTCAGGGTTTGATTCAGTGCCTGCCCTGTTGTATGGAGCACAAAAAGACGTGGGCGGTTGCGTTTCAGTAGATAACAATACACTTAATCTTAAGACTCTCAATCCCGAGCAAGCCCTGCAAGAGGGAATCACCTATTTTCCCGCTGATCGATTGGGTGAAGCTGGGATAGGATCATTATCTATTGCCGATAATGTGTGCCAACCCGTGTTGAATAAATTGAAAAGCACATTTGGCCTTACCGAAAAAAGGATCAACAAACACGCATCGACCATCGGTTCCGAAGCAGGTGTAGTTCCCAACGTTCCGCAAATGCCACTGGCAGCACTTTCAGGTGGAAACGCTCAAAAGGCTTTAATGGCTAAGTGGCTGCAAACACAACCTCAGGTATTGCTGCTTGATGAACCGACACAAGGCGTGGATGTGGGTGCCAGACAGCAAATTTGGGATTCACTAGACGCAACTGCAAATACAGGTGCATGCATTGTCATATCATCCACCGATTACGAACAACTAGCGAGCGTGTGCCACCGAGTATTGATATTCTCACAAGGACAAATTGTTGCAGAATTAAGCGGTGCTAGCTTGAGCAAAGACATGATCGCCGAACACTGCTATCGATCCCAGACACGCAGCGCATGACTGATACAACACCCAATAAACGGCAAGACTCGATGCATGCCTATGAGGAACGCATTAAGGCGCTGGAATCTAAACTGAATTCTGTCGAAGCGACTATTGAATCCTCACGTGCGGACGAGTGGAATTGGAAAGACTGGTTCGAGCGCTATGGCTTACTGCTGGCTTGGGGTGCAATGATATTGGTTCTTGGGTCGGTGAAACCTGAACAAATGTTTGCGTGGAACTCCTATGCCAGCATGTTTGGATCAAACGCCATGATCGTGGCCTTGACGTTGGCCTTGCTATTACCTCTGACAACCGGTGATTACGACTTATCCGTGGCCAGTGTCATGGGCTTAAGCTCGATGTTGATTGCCGTATTGAATGTGAAACTGGGTTGGTCAATTTCAGCAGCAATACTAGCTGCACTGATAGCAGGTGGCATCGTGGGCGCAGTTAACGCGCTCTTTGTATTGTATTTTGGCATCCACTCGCTGATCGTTACATTAGGTACCGGCTATTTCATTAATGGCATTATTCTATGGATATCCAATTCGGCTACCATAGCTGGTATATCCATGGATCTGGTTCAAGGCGTAATTCTCACGCGCGTGTTTGGTATTCCAGTAGGTTTTTACTACGCACTAATATTGGCCGCCATCATTTGGTATGTTTTCCAACACACAAGCCTTGGCAGGCGCTTATTGTTTGTCGGACGAGGGCGTGAAGTAGCGCGTTTGTCTGGTGTTAATGTTAATCGAATGCGCACTGGCTCATTCATTGCAGCCGGTGTTATTGCCGCATTTGCCGGTGTGTTGTATACCGGTATGCGAGGCGCTGCAGATCCTTCCTCCTCACTTGCCTTTCTATTACCTGCGTTTGCTGCAGCCTTTCTTGGGTCCACTGCAATCTATCCGGGTCGCTTCAATGCACCGGGGGCTAAATTGTCTAGGCGTTGATAGTTTTGTGCAAAACTTGTTTTATGGGGGAGGGCTTGTTATCGCTGTGTCAATATCGCAGTTGATACGTGGACGCAGACCGATGGATTGATAGTTGGTTAAGGAAGCCTATCAAATTTCCTTGTGTTGTACGTAGATTCTTCTATTATTTTCGTGTAATCCAGTTGCGTAGCTTCTGTAAAATTGAATAGAAACTGGATTTAGATTCTGACAGAATGAGTAACAAGGTAGCCAAAACTTAAGATTTTTGATCAACTAAGATCGACGACACAGGTTTTTAAAGCCTTAGTTATCTACCAAATCAGATCGTCCGCCTTCTAACAGTATTACGCAAATCTACGAGCGTTGCGATGTCCGCTAAGGTGCGAAGAAAACTGACGACGATTCTCGCGGCAAATGCCGAGGACTATAGCCGTGCGGTGGAAGCGGATGAGGTGAGCACGTTCGGAGCCCTCCAGGCTGCGCGAAGTGTCTTCGCCAAATTCATCGATCGTCACGGTGGTCGAATTGTCAACACTGCTGGTGACGAACTGATTGCTGAATTCCCATCGGTTGTCGAGGCTGTACAGTGTGCCATCGAAGTGCAGCAGGAACTTGTAACGTACAGTCGCAATAAAAAAGATGCGTTGCGATTTAGAATCGGTATTCATTTGGGAGATGTGATGATCGATGGCAGCGACTTATTAGGCGAGGGCGTCAATCTTGCCGCACGTCTTGAAACAATGGCTGAGCCCGGAGGTGTGCTGATCTCCCAACAGGTTTACGATCAGGTCCAACACAAACTCTCAGTCGGGTTCGAGTACCTCGGCGAAAAACGGCTGAAGAATTTTGCCGAGGACGTGCCGGCTTATTGCCTTTACTCTTTGCAAAATAAATTGTTTTGCAACTAACACCGCAAGCAAGCCCTCCTCAGTCAAAATTCCCGAACCCGCAGTACCTGCCGCTGATGGGCTGCGGGAACGCATAATCCGCCGAGCCAAGTTGTTTGGTGCCATCTGGCTCATACTTGTTGTTGTAGATCTGCTTACCGGTTCTCCCTTTTGGGCACACTTGTAGCATTGAAGGCGACTCCATCGTTTGTAAATGGATGCTTCAAACTCACGTATGCTCGTGGCGTAGTCATCGTTGGCGCGTTAGTGTTGCTAAACCTATTCTCATGGTCGGGCTATCTATGGGTACTGTGGCCCGCTGCTGCGCTGATAACAATCGAATTGATTCACCGTTTGGGAATTCGCTAAGGGCTGCTATGTGACTGCTAGTATGCTGGCTTATAGTTTGTTCAACTTGGGAACAAGACTCTCCTCTCCACATGAACGAGCACTATACTTCGTGGTATCTTTGATGTGCAAAATATTGTTCTGAGTTGAAATTACTGGAATCTTTTACTACCAACAGATTCAAAACCCTGCTTATTTTCTTTATGAATAGTTCATGCTGGGCACGCAACTACACGTTGACGCCAACCAGCGTTGTCCACAACAATACGGAGAACTCCCACTTATGCCAGTCATTGATCGTATCGCCGAATTTACCGATGAGCTAATTTCTATCCGTCGCGATTTCCATGAACATCCAGAGCTTGGAATGCAGGAAGTGCGGACTTCAGGAATTGTCGCAAAATTGTTGCAAGAGTGGGGGGTCGAAACACACACTGGCATCGGCAATACTGGCGTCGTCGGAGTACTCAAAGGTACTGGTGCGGGTACAGGTCGAACCATAGGGCTGCGCGCTGACATGGACGCACTGCCCATTGAGGAGCGAACCAACCTGCCTTTTTCATCCAAAACCCCGGGCGTCATGCATGCTTGTGGTCACGATGCTCATACGACCATGCTGTTAGGTGCGGCGCGCTATCTGGCGGAAACCAAAAACTTCACCGGTACTGCGGTCTTTATTTTCCAGCCTGCTGAGGAAGGACTCGGCGGTGCTCGAGCAATGCTGGCTGACAACCTCTTTGATCGATTTCCGTGTGATGAAATTTATGGCATGCATAACAACCCTAACGGAGAGCCTAACAGCGTTGGCGTAAAACCCGGAGAGGCTATGGCAGGTGCAGATTTTTTCGATATTCACATTCGGGCCTATGGCGCTCACGCCGCAATGCCACACCTTTCGCAAGACCCTATCATCATCGCAACCTCACTAGTGCAACAACTGCAGTCCATAGTCAGTCGCAATGTGCCACCCACTGAACCCCTGGTGTTATCCGTCACGCAAATTCATGCAGGTTCTGCCTATAACGTGATTCCGTCCGACTGTTCTATTGCTGGCACCATGCGTTATTTTGATTCAGCTCTGGCTGATAAGGTCCGAGGTCGTATACTTGATATTTGCACAGGAATGGCGGCAGCCTATGGGGTCGAGATAGAATTTATAAATCGCGAGATATTTGATGTTCTGATCAATGACGCCGATTTGTCACACGCCATGCTCGACGTTGCCGCTGATGTTGTCGGTAAAGACAACATCTCTGTCACCTCCGATGTAAGAACGGGTTCGGAAGATTTTGCCGATATGTTACGCGTTGTTCCCGGCGCATATTGCACGCTTGGCCATGATGGAACGCTGCCACTTCACAATGACGGGTTTGTGCTTGACGAGGATATTCTGCCCGTCGGCGCTTCTATTTACGCCCGTTTGATTGAGCGACGTACGACGCCATAGGCGTAGACAGAGAATCGCTTAGAAATTGCCGGCCTCCGCCACTGGCCGGCTCTTCGCTTGGCTTTTGGTCTAGGTGTGCCGGTTTTCCTCAACGGCGTGACAAGCGATCAACGACACGCCATCGTCTTGCAGTTTTGGTGCTTCAGCACGGCAACGATCGTTGGCAAGCGGGCAACGTGGATGAAACGTACAGCCGCTAGGTGGATCAATTGGGTTAGGCACTTCACCGCTCACCGGTGCCCGTTCCTTACCAGTCATATCCATATCTGGAATAGTATTGAGCAACAGCCGTGTGTAGGGATGCCTGGGGTTTTGAAACAGCTCCTTGGCCGGTGCAACCTCACATAATCTACCAAGATACATAACACCGATTTTATCGGACACATGGTAGACAACCGCGAGATTATGACTGATGAAAAGATAGGTCAGGCCCAACTCACGCTGCAGTTTTTTCATCAGGTTCAGTATCTGTGCTTGCACCGACACGTCCAGAGCTGACGTTGGCTCGTCACAGACAAGAAATTCCGGGTTGCTTGACAGTGCCCGCGCAATCGAGATTCTCTGGCGCTGGCCACCTGAAAACTCATGTGGAAATTTATCGCTGTCAGCGGGTGATAGCCCGACTTGTGTTAGTAACTCGCCAACGCGTTCATCAATTTCCTCAGGGGTATTGGCGAGCTTGAATACGCGCAAAGGTTCAGACACGATTTCGCGAATTCGCCAACGAGGGTTAAGGCTGGCAAACGGATCTTGAAAAATCATTTGCCAACGCGACCGTAGCGAGCTTGACTGTTTGCGCGTGACGGCGTCCGCAATGTTGGCCCCGTCAAACACTATCTTTCCACTCGTCGTCTTGTGCAAGCCGACAACAAGTTTGGCTACAGTCGATTTACCGCATCCTGACTCACCGACCAGCGAGAACGTTTCGCCCTTTTGAATGCTGAAAGAAATGCCGTCGACGGCTTTAAGAATTTGCTTGGGCTGGTTCTCTAGCATCCGGGCCAACCAGGGCTTTGAGACATCGAAGTGCTTGTTGAGATCGGTTACCTGCAGTAACCCCGTATCGGCCCCAGCTTCGTCAGTTTCGGTGATTTCGTGAGTGTCGGATGGCGTGTCTTCACGCATCGGTCGTGGCCTCTTCGTATAACCAGCAGGCTGCCATACTGGCACCATCGGTTGTCATCAATTCGGGCCGTTCTGTAAAACACTTATCAGTTGCATGGGGGCACCGAAGGTTAAACGCACAACCTTGAGGAATCTCGGTTAGCCGAGGCATTGAACCGTCGATTTGTTGAAGTTCTTCTACATCATGCCCGGGCACTGGAATGGATCCCATCAAACCTATGGTGTAAGGGTGTTTGGCTTGCTTGATCACGTCTCGGGCACGACCGATTTCAACGATGCGTCCGGCATACATGACCGCTACTCGATCGGCCGTTTCGGCGATCACGCCCATGTCGTGAGTGATTAACATGACGGACGTTTTGTGCTCTTCACACAATCGTTTTATGAGTGCAATGATTTGAGCTTGAATCGATACATCCAGCGCAGTCGTTGGTTCATCAGCAACGATTAGCTGCGGATTGGCGCACAACGCCAAAGCGATAACCACGCGCTGTCGCATACCGCCTGAGAATTCATGAGGGTACGAATCAATACGCTTTGCTGCAGCAGGTATTCCGACTTCATCCAGCAATTCTATGGCGCGTGTTCGGGATTGGGCCATGTTCATGGATGAATGCACCATGATCGTTTCGGTCAATTGCTTGCTGATGGTATAAAGGGGGTTAAGACTGGTTAGCGGATCTTGAAAGATTGCGCCAATTTTCTTGCCGCGAATGCTACGCATCTTGTCATAAGACAGATTGTCTATGCGGTTACCTTCAAGCCATATCTCGCCAGCCGCCACTTCACAAGGCGGCTCAAGCAAACCAATAATGGCAGCACCGGTCAAAGATTTTCCGGCGCCGGATTCCCCCACCACGCCCAGTACTTCTCCAGAGCTAATAGAGAACGATACATCATCGATTGCCAGCAAGGTTCCGCGTCTGGTAGGTATTTCTACGCGCAGATTGTTGACTTCAAGTAAGTCCATTATTTTTAAGACCTATCGAAGTTTGGGGTTAAGCGCGTCTCGCAACCAATCGCCCAGTAGATTAACCGAGAGAACCAGTATGACGAGAGCCAACGCGGGGAACAATGTGATCCACCATTCGCCAGAAAATAGATAGTTATTACCTACCCGAATTAGGGTGCCGAGTGATGGTGTTGTCGGCGGAACACCGACGCCGAGAAATGACAGTGTCGCCTCTGTGATGATAGCCAACGCGAGACCAATCGTACCAAGGACAAGAACCGGTCCCAACACGTTGGGAAGTACGTGGCGAACCATGATGACGACCGGGTGAACCCCGATCACGCGTGCGGCGGACACGTATTCCTTGCCTCGCTCCACCATGGCTGAACCACGGGTGACTCGGGCGTATCGCGGCCAGTCGGAAATACCAATAGCGAGAATCAATACGTACACCGCCATGACATCACGCATGTGCACCGGCAGCATTATTCTTGCGATACCGTCGATCATCAAGGCAACCAGAATTGCCGGGATAGCCAGCTGAACATCAGCGAGGCGCATGATTGCTGTTTCCACCCACCCACCTGCGTAGCCTGCCAGCAACCCGGAGCTAACGCCAATTACCACCGATAGCAGGACGGCCGAAAAACCAACCAGTAGCGATACACGACTACCGTGCATGATGGTGGATAGAATATCTCGGCCCTGATCATCGGTTCCGAGCAGGAATTTTGATGTTCCGTCTTCTATCCATACCGGCGGAGTAAACCCATCCATCAGATCCAGTGACCCCGGATCGAACGGGTTATGCGGTGCAAGCCAGGGAGCAAAGCCTGCGCCGATGAAAAAAATGGCTGTAACTATGGCTGCAATGATGGTGATGGGGGAGCGGCTGAAACTATAGAAAACGTCGCTGTCCAGCATCCTGCGAAGAATACCACTGCGACGCGTAGGAGCTTTGCTCAGAGGTGGATCGACTGAACTATTCATTCTAATTGCCCGCGGCTACGGTTTTATCAACACGCAATCTCGGGTCGACAACGAAATACAGTATGTCGACAAGCAGATTGATCGAAACAAATATTGCCGCTACCAGCACCAGGTACGCAGCCATTACGGGTATATCGGCAAAACCTACGGCCTGAATGAACAGGAAACCCATGCCGGGCCACTGAAATACGGTTTCAGTGATAATGGAAAAAGCCAACAAGGATCCAACATTCAGACCAATGATGGTGATCACCGGGACCAAGGTGTTTTTAAACGCATGACCAAAATTAATCATTTGATCAGGAAGCCCACGAGCGCGGGCAAATTTTATGTAGTCAGTTCGCATGACTTCCAACATTTCCGAACGCACAAGGCGCAGGATGATCGTCATCTGAAAAAGACATAATGTCGCTGAAGGCAAGATGATCGCTTTCCATCCCGAGACGGTTAACAAGCCGGTCGACCACCAGCCGACCTGTGTTACTTCGCCTCGACCGAATGATGGCAACCATCCGAGCGTGACAGAAAAAAGATAGATCAACAAAATTCCAATAACAAAAGTAGGCAGCGACACTCCAGCTAGCGACGTCGTCAAAATAATCTTACTGAGCGCTGAATCACGATTAATACCCGTGTAGACGCC